>CAITFY010000125.1 GCA_903891755.1 uncultured Actinomycetes bacterium
ACTTGACCTGTGTTGGTTCGACGCAAGAAGAGCTTTCCAAAATTCTGGATCAATATGCTGCGGCAAATATCTCCACCATCTTGGCGCTGCGCGGAGATCCGGTTGGGGGACCTGGCGCTCCGTGGGTTTCTACGCCTGGTGGATTTGATCATGCAGACCAACTCGTTGACTTAGCTGGCGCTCGCGGAGATTTTCAGGTGGGGGTCGCCGCTTTTCCTGATGGACATCCCGCTTCCGGTGGAGATTTCGCGAGGGATGTTGAAGTTCTCATTCGCAAAGAGGCTCATGGTGCGACATTTGCAACAACGCAGTTTTTCTTTGAGATTGATGCCTATAACCGATTGATTGAATCACTTGCTAAGGCGGGCTCGAAACTTCCTGTTATCGCCGGCGTACTTCCCGTTACAAATTTCAAACAGTTGGCTCGCATGGCAGAGCTCGGAGGCACAAATCTTCCACAGAGCATGACAGATCGCTTTGAGGCTGTTGCGGACGATGAGCGCGCGGTGGTTGATTTGGGAATTGAAATCGCGACTGTGCTCTGTGAAAAACTCTTGGCTGCTGGAGTTCCTGGAATACATTTCTATACTATGAACAAGGCGGCGGCTACCGCGACGATTGTTAAGAATATTGGAATGCGATGAGACGAGACGATTACTTTGCTAGGTGGAGTGAGCTCCATGGTGGAGCGCGCATCAGCGGAATTGTTAAGGGTTGGCTTAGTATTTCTTACGCACTTTCGACGCCACTGGTCCGCTTGAAAGTTTCTCCTAATTCCTTAAGTCTGCTTGGCGTGATTGCATCGGTCTTTACCTACACCGAAGCAAATCATTATTACGCAATTGCAATCTTGGCACTGTCGCTGGTGAGTGATGGCATTGATGGAACAGTTGCAATCTTGAGTGGCAAGGCGAGTAAACGCGGTGCCATGGTGGATGCGATTTGCGATCGCATCGGTGAAACTTTTTGGGCACTTGCTCTCTATAAGTTAGGCGCACCGGCGTGGATAGTTGGAGTGGCGTGGGTTTGTGCCTTTACTCAAGAATATGCGCGTGCTCGCATTGCTGGGCTTGGAGATTACCGAATTGACGTTGTCACGATTGCCGAACGTCCTGTTCGCGCATCGTTCTTGGCAATTGCACTCGTCGCTTACGATTTAAAGATTGCAGCGGTCACAACTATTGCAACGGTCTGGGCTTTGCAACAAGCAGTTGCGTTAGTGACCGTGATGCGCAGCGGCTACATTCGGATGCAAGCTGCCGATCGCCTCGGCGACTAACTCCGCACTCATTCCAACGAGAGGTAGTCCGCCACCTGGGTGCGCCGAACCTCCGACGCAATACAAACCTTTTACAGGTGAGCGGTTTCGGGCACGCGAGAAGGCAGACATCGCGCCATTGCTTGAAGTTCCGTATATAGAACCACCAGGCGCGTTGGTGGCATTCTGCAGATCAAGAGGTGTGCGAAATTCCATAACTTCTAAGCGTTCACTGACCCGAAGACCAAGCGCATCAAGCTTGGCGATTATCTTCGAGGCATACTCTTCGCCACCAGTAGACCAATCCCAGCCTGACTCTGAGTCATGACGAGGGGCGTTAATTAAAACAAACCAGGCTTCAGTATTTTCGCGTTTGACCATCTTGGGATCGTTGGGCGAGCAGATGTAGATCGTGGGATCTTTGACTGGCACCTTTTGAGTAAAGATCTCATCGAATTCAGCATCGTAATCTTCTGGGAAGTAAATGGTGTGATGGTTGAGTTGAGGGATTTCGCCGGTGATCTTGGAGTTATCAAGACCTAGTAGGAGTGAGAAGCCCGCAAGAGATTTCTCAGCGCGCTTCAACTTCTTTCGTTCAGGTTTCGCAGCCTTCACATCTGGGGCGAGAAGTTTGTTATAGATAAGTTCGGCATCTGCATTGGCTACGACCATATCGGCTGCAATCTTCTCGCCGGTATGCAAGGTGACACCAGTGACTGTGCCATCTTTTGTGTCGATGGATGCAACCGGGGAGTTCAGATGTATCGGAATATTCAGTAAGCGACAACGATCTTCAAGAGCGACGCTGAGTTGACCGATTCCGCCAGATATATGCCACGCCCCAAAACTTGCTTCCACAAACGCGATGGTGAGCAGCGCTGCTGGTGCCTTACGCGGATCTGAACCCGTGTAGGTGGCGTAGCGATCGATAATCATCTGGATATGTTTATCTGAGGTGTACTCCTTCGTCACCTTGCGAAGAGATTTAAACGGCGCAATCTCTCTGATTCCTCGGATGAGGTCACGGCGCTTCAGCAAGCTCCAGACACTCGTAAGTTCTGATTGCACGAAGGGAACTCGGGAGATGTCCCACATGACTTCTGCGCGCTGCATGATGGCGTGCCACGCATTGCCTGCCTCTACTCCGAAAGATTTATCAATCGCGGCACATGTCTTTGGTAGATCGAGGTTTATGAAATCAACGCTCTTGCCATCTGCAAAATGATATGTGAAGGCAGGATTTACAGCGGTTGAGGTAAGAACTCGCTCGAAGCGCGGACCAGTCTTGAGGAAGAAATCTTTGTAGATTGCCGGCAAGGTGAGAAGTGAAGGACCTGTGTCGAATGCATAGTCACCGATCCATTCGGTGCGACATTTTCCACCGGTGCGATCTGATGCTTCGTAGATTGTGACATCGTGTCCCTGTTTGGCGAGTCTTGCGGCTGCGGTCATTCCACCAACGCCGGCACCTACAACAACAATCTTCGACACTTACGCCACGCTCCGTCCACGCCACACGAGTTGGTGAGTTAACTTCTTCCACCAAGACAATTTGATAAGTAGAACGAGTGCGAAAATTGAGAGCGGGTGAAGAAGAGCGGTACTGGGAGTTGAGCGCGTGCGGAGTGCCGAGACATACCTTGAGATAGCGAGAAGGAAGTAGGCGATCCACGCCGTGCGAAATCCAGAGAGCGCCAAGATCAATGGCAGAACTCCAGTAGTTAATAGGTAGATCGCGGTCGCAAAAGAACCAATGGGTGAACCAAATGCACGCCACAAGGATTTTGTGTAACCAGCGGTGAGTTCTGAGGCGTTCTGGTACATGCGACATGTTGCAACTTCGCTGCCATCGGCCACTCCACCTTTAAATCCGTTCTTTGTCAGTAGGCGAGCGAGTTCGAGATCATCGAGTACTTCATTTCGAATCGCTTTGTGTCCACCTGCTGCGATGTACGCGTTTCGCTTGATAATCATGAATTGACCATTTGCGATGATCATCGAAGGGAATGTGCCTCGCTCGGCAAAGCGCAACGGAACGGATGAGAGCCACGACCATTGGAGTAGAGGTTGAATTAATCGCTCGAGAAACGTGATGGCAATCTGACGTGGGTAGGGAGAGATGAAATCCCATCCGAGTGAGTTCATGTAAGTAATTGATGTAGCGATGGCTGATGGTGCGAGCCTGACGTCCGCATCAACAAAGACGAGATAATCGCCGCTTGAGTGAGTTACAAGCTGGTGGCACGCGAAGTTTTTGCCGAGCCAGCCATCAGGAAGTTCAATTCCAGAGTAAACCTGGGCGCCTTGATATTTTCCGAGCAGCGCTGCTGTGCCATCGGTGGAGTGATCATCCAGGACTATTACCTCGGCGCGCGTAAGAGAAGTTGATGCCAAGAGTGATTCCATAACTTCATCTACATTGCGCTCTTCATTTCGCATTGGTACCAAGACGGAAACCGATGCCTCTACTTCTACAGCACATTTACTACGCACAACGCGCATGGTGAGTGAATTGCCCAAGGTAAAGAGGAGTGGAATTGCAGAGAGAAGTAAGAGGAAAATCATTAATTAAGCGGTATCTGGTCGGCCAAAGCGAAGTTGGAAAATATATGGCAAGAGGTAGATAAAGAAGAGTGCTCCGACATAGATACCAATATCTTTATGATCGAAATAGAAAACATTTCCGATAACTCCACCGATGAGCGTCCAGAACAAGATGAGATCGGGAGCAGTTGATTTAATAGATTTCTTCCGGCGGTCGTGGGGCAAGATTCTGTTGAGCAAGCCCATCAAACCCATTCCTGCAAAGAGCCATCCTGCTGCATTTGAGAGTGGAATCTGTGGCTCAAAGGGAACATGAGGTCCCACGAGTTTCCAGCTCCATCGTCCGGCATCAACCATTTGTGGATCTAAGAAGAGATCCCAGATCATCAAACCGATGCCACCGTAGATGAAGACCCAATGCGAAGCAGCTCTGCGCGCTGCAATGAGAATCGGGTAGGAGAGCATGATCCAAGCAAAAGGGACAAGAAGTGGTACGCCAAAGATCTGAACTCCCAAGGAGTGGTCGTAGGTGTAGCGACCAAATGGCCACCCGCTCTTCACTCCAATCGTTTCTACTGCGAGTGAGTAGGCGAAGGTGACTATCGTGAAAGTAATGGAGAAGAAGGCGCCATAACTTAGGAAAGAATGGAGAATCATTGTTGCGGCGCCTGCTGCGACAGTTGCAATGGTGATGTAACGCAAGACATCGCCATGAACTAAGGGGTAGGCAATTTGCAGACCAACAACTGCGAGAACTCCGAAATAGAGAAGAAAGAGTTGTTTGCCAGAGACCGAACGTCGCGCATGACGGCGTGGGCGGAACTGGCGGATGGTCACGCCTTTATTCTGCCTTACTTGTCCTGAGTTATAGAGCCACGAACCTCGAGCAAGGCAAAGCGGGCGAATAGTTCTTCGGAGTACCACTGCTGAGAGTGGGTCTCGCGGATCGCGGCAGAGTGCGCTGCACCCTTGTAGGCGAAGTCTCGGATCGCGGCGCTACTGCTCCAGATAGACATCGTTCCTTGCAATCCGATGGGAGCTTCGCCAATGCCAATTGCGCTCTCCACTCCAGGGCTATCTCGCAGGCTTGAGATCACCGGCGGTACCGCACGCCAGAAGCGCAGGTTCTTGCGCCATTTAATTCGTGCGCGGGTGATGGCAAGGATTTTGCCATCCCAACTCTTCGCGAGCTCGGCATCTACTAAGAATGGTTCTGCCCCCGACCAACGTCCATGTGCAGATATGGCTTGCGCTGTATAGCGCGCTTCTGAAAGTGCAATCTTGCGCCAAGCTTTCACGATTGTGCTCTCATCGAATGAAGCCAGAGCACTTTCATCGATGGTGACTATGAGCCCCCACAAAGTTGGGTCAGCATCGCGAGGAGTGAAAGTTTCCCCAGTTCCCGTGCCAATTAATTTGTAGAACGAGATCGCCGAGTTCTTGCGAAGTGCAAAGCGATCGAGCGCCATATGTCCGATGGCGTTGAAAACTCTATGGCGAGGAATGCGCCATAGATAAACGACGGTAATCATTAAGCGGTCTGTGTCGCTGTACGAATAATTTCGGCGATGCAATCTTCTGGGCTGTCCCACATTGGCGCATGACCTGATTGGGAGAGTGTCACCCAGCGCGCGTGCGCGGGAGCCAAAGTTTTCTCTTGCGAGGTTTGTGCAGGCAAGGTGTTGTCGCTATCTCCAAAGAGAATTGTCACTGGAATTTCTGCAGGAATCTCTTTATCGAATCGTCGCTTCAACATTCCATCCCATGCTGGGAAGTATCCCGGCGCAGATCCATATGCCACCACTGCATCAACGATTAACTCGTGTGGGAAGTCGCGCCACTGCGGACTGACTTCAAAGAAACCTAACTTGCGAGCCCAATCCTGCTTCATTAAAACGTTTGCATATTTATAAGTTGCTGATGCCATAAAACGTGAAGATGCGCCAAGAAATGTCCGGTGTGTAGTGGGAACTAACCAGAGGCCAGCTGGTGCAAGACCCGTAACACTGAGAACGCGATGGGGGAAGGCTGCTGCAATTTCCAGCGCTATCCATCCGCCAAGCGAATTTCCCGAGAAGTGCGCTTTCTCAATGCCAAGATCATCCAGCTGATCGATGATCAGAGTTGCAAGTGAGGATGGATCCATCGGGTGATGTGGGTCGAGAGATGATTTTCCATGGCCTGGTAAATCAAATGTGATGACCTGAAATTTTTCTGCAAGCCGACCCGCGATTGGTTTCCAGGCGGTTGAGGCCGAACCCATTCCATGGAGCAAGACGAGCGGCTGACCGCTGCCTTGAATCTCATGTGCCAGTTTCATGAAAGTAACTTTACTAGTAGCTAGTTAGCGCGACTTTACGAGTGGAAGATCCAAGTCTTTGCAATAGTAAATATCGCCAGCGCAAAGAGGAGGTATGAGAATGATTGGCGCAGCAGGGCGACTGGTACTCGCTTGGTGTTGTGCGAGGCGATGAGGGATACGACCACTGCGATTGCGCCTATCCCGATAGGGATTCCCCATTTCACTTCGTGCCAGACGCCGTGATGGCCCAAGAATGATGTGGCACAGTTGATGGAGATGATCAGCAGGGAAGTGCCGGCAGCTTTATTTTGTGGAGTATTAAAGAAGAGCACCAGAATAGGAATTGCAAGGAATCCTCCGCCCACACCGAATATTCCAGTCATCGCTCCAATAGTTAAAGAGATCGCTATCAAGACCCCAACTGGCATCTTCTTCTCAGGGGCTGCCTTGACGGGTCCACGAAGAGTTGCAAAACCAGCCAAGACCAAGACGCCCGCAAAGCCCGTAGTGATCAGTGAGTTAGGCAGGTGCTTGGAGAGGGCAGAGCCGCCGATATTCGTCACCAAGCCAATGCCCCAAATGGAGAAAGCCTCGCGATAGAGAATCTCATGACTTCGCATCTTGGGGATTGCGCCAGAAAAGGCAGCGAGAAAGACAATGGCCAAAGCAGCAGTGGTTGCCTGCGTTGGAGTGAAGTGAAATATGTAGAGAAGGATTGGCACTGAGACCATCGCTCCGCCGGCTCCAACAAAACCTAAAACAGAGCCGATAAAGACTCCGCTGAATATCGCAAGCACTGCATTCATAGGTGCATCCTGCCTCATGAAAGTGAATGATTTGCGCTTATTCTCCTCCCAATCCTGACTTGCTAGTGTTATCAGCATGAACGATGAGTTAGATGGCGTGGTTAGCAGTGACCTGATTTACCATGTAACAACTGCCAGCGAATGGACTCGCGCTCAACTCAACGGAATTTTCGATCGATCCACTAAAGGTAAATCCTTTGAGCAAGTTGGATTCATTCACGCCTCAACGGCTATGCAGTTAGAGGGAATCAAAGAGATCCTTTACGGCAACACAACAGAGAAACTAGTAGTGCTGGTGCTCAGCCAAGAGAAACTACAAGCAGCAGGCATTGAAGTACGTTTTGAGGATGGGGGAGAGGGAGAGTTCTACCCTCACATATTTGCACCTATCCCGGTGCGGTTGATCGTAGATACGATTAACCTCTAGAGAGAAACGAGCTGCCATGGAAATCTACACATACCAAATTGAGTACTACATCGATAAGCCAAGTGAGACGGTTAAGGCTGTTGCATACGAACTAAAAGATGGCTGGTTCGTGTTCTATGGCGCCAAGTCTCAAGCCGAGCAGGTCCTGCGTGTACGTGCGACTGATGTGACTCGCGTGGTGCTGGTTGCCGAGTGAATAAAGAGAAGTAAATTTCGAAAGACTTTTTAAATTCGGCATCGCCCGAATGTTGAAACTGTGAAGCTAGCCTCTCGAAAGGCAGTCTTTACAACCCGCTTGCCATGACGACAGATTTAGTTGAAGCGCACAGGGCTCTCGATAAAGCAGTTCTTAAGTCATTTAAATTTCCTGGTTCAGCGACAGAGCCCGAGATTGTTTCGCTTCTTGGTCTAGGCCCAAACTCCACCCACTTGCCCCTGTCAGTCAGGGGGACTATCTTTCGAACATATGTTCGAACAAGCCGTAAACCCGCCCGCCACCCCTGGATCCGTCCCAGGGGTTACTGGTACGGGCCGGGAGGCGCCAGCGGTGGCGCAGGTGGCTGGGGCGAGGGTTATTGCGCCTGAAGGTGAGCCACTTGAGTTCATTTATAAGGGTCGGCGCTTTCATGTGCACGCGGTTGTTTCCAGATGGCGGGAGTCCGGGGGTTGGTGGAACCGGATTGATGATGGTCGGCTCAAGAAGGGTCCTCTGGAAGATGTCATCTTCGATGATGGGGGCAAGGCGATCTGGAGGGTGGAGGCGGCTCCTGAGGGGGCGCTGGCGACCTTTGAGATCGAGCTCGATGAGATAACTGGCAAGTGGCAGATACGCCCCACATCTAGACCGTCATGAAACTTCCATTTACACATTTAACTCTGGCCAGTGGCTACTCCTTTAAATATGGGACAGCTCTGCCACATAAATTGGTGGAGCGTGCTGCCGAACAAGGTGCGACTGCTCTAGCTCTTACAGATCGTGATGGGGCTGCTGGTGCGATTCGTTTTGCGAAGGCATGTGAAGAGTTTGGTGTGGCACCGATTCTTGGGGTCAACTTAAGTTTTCTGCAGAAGAAATATCGCGTCACTGTCTTTGCGCAGGGCGATGGGTTAGGTGCGCTCTATAGGTTGATTACCAGTATCAATTTGAGCGAGGACAAATTACTTACCTATAAAGTTTTAACTTCTGCATCCCAATATTCATCGCAGTTGATCTTGGCGCATGGAGTTGAGTCGCAGTTGGCTGCTGCTATTAATGCGCGCAGGTCTGAAGAGGCGATGTCGATTTATGGGGCGGCATCTGATTTATTTGCAACACAGGTTTTGGATTGCACATCGCATCTGCGAGCGGGGACTGGTCCATACTCCACGACATATGCGGCGCGGATGTTGGGCTTTGCACGGGATCACAATCTTCCTGCAGTTTTAAGTAATGCAGTGCGGATGCTCGATCGCGCAGATGGTCCGATTGCAGATGTGCTGGATTCAGCGCGCAAGTTAGTGCCCTTGCATCACAAACATGTGGAGCGCAGTAATAGTGAGGCGTATCTAAAGAACCCTGCAGAGATGGCATGGGTTGGTGATGAGATTGCTAGAGCGGCGGGAGAGCGCAACGGCAATCGCTTGCTTGCTGATACCGAGAACTTGGCGCAGAGGTTGCGGTTATCACCACGACGCGACATTGGACTCGGTGCGATTCATCTTCCGCATATTAAAGATCCGACAGAGCTTCGCCATCGCACTCGCGCTGCCTTATCGCGTTACACCGGCGAGCTATCTGTTAAAGCTGCGGTGCGATTAGAAGAAGAGCTCGAGACCGTTACGACACTGGGCTTTGAGCCTTACTTCTTAAGTGTTGCTGCGGTTGCCGATATGGCGCGGGCACGGGGGATCAGGGTCGCGGCGCGTGGATCCGGAGCGGGTTCTTTGATTTGCTACCTGCTTGGAATATCTGGTGTCGAACCTATTAGCCAAGGTTTATTGATGGAGCGCTTCTGTTCGGTATTGCGCGCAGAGCTTCCCGATATTGATATTGATGTGGAGTCAGATCGCCGGCTTGAGATATATAGCGCGGTCTTTGATCGCTATGGCTTTAAGAGCGATAAATATGCGCCGGGGGATAACAGTTCGACTGCGACTGTTGCGATGGTTGAGACATATAAGGCGCGTCATGCGATCCGTGATGTTGGTGCGGCGCTTGGGATTGCCCCGATGGAGATTGATTTGATTGCAAAGTCGATGCCGCGCATTAGATCGCGCAATATTCAAAAGGCGCTGGAGAACCTGCCAGAGCTGAAGAGTCTTAACCTCAATAGTCCGATGCTGAAGATGGCGATTAGTCTGGCTGCAAAACTCGATGGCTTGCCGCGCCACTTAGCGATGCATCCCTGCGCTGTTGTTCTCTCTGATCCAGGGTTGCTGGATTACGCGCCGATTGAGATGAATGCCAGCGGATACCCCATGCTGCAATTTGATAAGGATGATGTCGAGGCGGTTGGTCTGCTCAAGCTCGACATCCTCGGGGTACGGATGCAATCAGCGATTGCCTATGCCTTAGATGAGATTAAGCGAGTTGATGGAGTCGATGTGGAGATAGATCAGATACCGCTCGATGATGCACCGACCTTTGACCTTATTAAATCAGCGCGCACACTCGGTATCTTTCAGATTGAAAGCCCGGGACAGCGCGAACTCGTTGGAAAGTTTGCGCCAGATACATTCACCGATCTGATTATTGATATCTCACTCTTCCGGCCCGGTCCGGTTAAGAGCGACATGATTGTTCCTTTTCTGAATAGTCGCCAAGGACTCAAGCCGCGCGATCTGATTCACCCTGATTTATACGATGTCTTACATGAGACCGAGGGCGTAGTGGTCTTTCACGAACAGGTGATTCAAGTTATCTCGATTATGTCGGGATGTACTTTGGCTGAAGGGGATGAACGCCGTCGCAAGATGGGAAGCCCTGAGGGTCAGATTGAGGTACGAGACTGGTTCTATCCAGCAGCGCTCGCTAGGGGTTACACCAACTCGGTGATTGATGAGGTCTGGGAGATTTTGCGCTCCTTCGCCTCCTTTGGTTTCTGTAAGGCGCACGCCGCTGCCTTCGCGCTACCTACCTATCAATCGGCATGGCTCAAAACCCACTACATGGCGCCATTTATTGCAGGGCTCCTTACTCATGACCCAGGTATGTATCCCAAGCGTTTGATCTTGGATGAGGCGCGGCAATGGGGGATTGAGATTAAGGGAATTGATATCAATAAATCTGATCGCAATTACCTGGTCGAGAAAGTTCTTATAGATGGCGATACCCGTGCGCCTTACGCAGCTCCTGACTTACTGAGTACCGGTAAGAGTTTGTCGCTACCTGATGCCAGGGGATATGCAATCAGAATGGCGCTGCGCGATATCGCGGGCATCAACGATGGTGAGGTTGAGGGAATTCTGCGCTCGCGTCCCTATCTTGATTTAGCAGATTTCGTGGCACGCTCAAGTGCTAGTCGTCCCATCTGTGAAGCGTTGATCATGGTTGGTGCATTCGACGAACTTCACCAATTAGATCAAGGCGCGCTTAATCGACGCGATTTACTTTTACATCTGCAAGATCTTTATAAGTTATCGAGTACAAGCATGCGCGGAACTGCAACCAATCAGATGGTGCTCGGTCTTACGCCACCACCACTTGAGGCGAGTGGTCTGCCAGCTTTGTCATCTGCCGAAGAGGTTCGCCACGAACTCGATCTCACCGGTATGGATATCTCGCGCCACATGATGGAGTTCTATGGAGAGTTCCTCAATCATGTAGGAGCAGTGCGTTCCTCAGATCTGATTCACAAGCGCTCTGGAGAATCTGTCTTGGTGGCAGGGGTGAAGGTTGCCTTGCAGATGCCACCAATCCGTTCGGGTAAGCGGGTCATCTTCTTAACGCTCGATGATGGATATGGCTGTAACGATGTGACCTTCTTTGAAGATATCCAGCAGAGCAGCGGCAATCTCCTTTTCTCCTCCACCCTCTTCCTAGTGCGAGGTGAGGTCAGGCGTACTGGTCCGCGTGGAATCTCTTTGCGCGCGACGCAAGCGTGGGAACTCACCGACTCGTATGAGAAGTGGCGTAACCTGCGAGTTTATGAGCCAGAGCATGGATGAGATCGCAACGATCCTTCATGTGGATATGGATGCCTTCTATGCATCTGTCGCCATAAGGGATGATCCATCGCTCCAAGGTAAAGCTGTTGTTGTTGGTGCAGGTGCGCGCGGGGTAGTGCTCTCTGCAAATTACGAAGCCCGCAAATATGGAATTCGCGCTGCAATGCCAGTGGGACGCGCACAACGGATGGCGCCACATGCCATCTTTGTTGTACCAAACCACCATCGCTACAGCGAGGTCTCGCACGGCATCATGGAGATCTTCGGAAGTTACACGCCACTCGTTGAACCCATCTCTCTCGATGAAGCCTTCTTAGACGTGACAGGCTCTCGCAAACTCATTGGAGATGGGCCAGAGATTGCAAAGCGAATTCGCGCCGATGTTTATAACCAGGCAGGTATTACCTGCTCTGTTGGAATTGCCACCACCAAGTTCATCGCAAAACTCGCATCTCAAGCCTGCAAGCCAAATGGCATGCTCGAAGTTGATCCCGCCAAGGTAATTGATTTCTTGCATCCCTTACCGGTGAGCGCGGTGTGGGGAGTGGGACCGAAAACCAACGAAGAGCTCTTGCGACTTGGACTTCGCACCGTTGGAGATATTGCAAAGACCCCGCGTCAAACTCTGGTGCGCGCACTGGGCGAAGCAAATGGCTCACATCTCTACGAACTGGCATGGGGACGTGACTATCGCGCCGTCACACCAGATGAACCAGATAAAAGCATTAGCGCAGCCGAAACATTCGCTCGCGATCTAGAAGATCAAGAAGAGATCTTGCGCGAACTCTTGCGCCTCACCGAGAAAGCTAGCGCCAGATTGCGTGCTCGCAAGATGTCGGCGCAGACCATCGCAATCAAGGTGCGCTTTGCAGATTTCAAAACTATCTCTAGATCCAAAACCGTTGCCCTTCCGATTGATGGGATGCAGGAGTGCTATGAAGTTGCAAAGAAGTTGTATTTGGCGCTCAAACTAGATCGTGCACGAATTCGATTGATTGGAATTTCCTTAGAAGGTCTCATTGATTCCGACGGGGCTCCAGTTCAGCTTGAGCTTGGTGAGCGTGAGAGCGGCTGGCGAGAGGCGACACGCGCCATGGATCAGGCGAAGGCGCGTTTTGGAGCAGAATCTGTACGCCCAGCCCGGCTGCTGGAGCGATCTAGTGAGGAAACTGAGAGTTAACGGCGCGCTTCTAGATGGCGGGAGTCGCCACGACTGCCCTATTCTTTGGCCATGCCTTTGTCAGATCATGAACGCAAACTTCTCGCGGAGATGGAAGCGGCCTTCGAACAAGAAGACCCACGCCTCGTCTCAACGCTGACTGGAAGCGCGCGTACAAAACAGGGCAGCTTCGTTCTTTATGGAGTCGTTGGGGTTCTTGCTGGAATGGCAATTCTCTTCGCCGGACTCATCGCAAAGATCATCGCAGTTGGATTACTCGGCTTCCTCGTAGCACTTGCTGGTGCATTCTTTATCTTTACAAATCTCTCCCTCGGCAAGAATGGCAAAGGCGCAATGCGCGGAGCTAAGCCAAAAAAAGCCAAGTGGAGTGATCGCCTTGAAGGACGATGGGATCGTCGCAACTTCGATAATTAATTTTTAACTCAACGTAAGAAGAGTTTAGTTAACCTCTTGGCGGTTGCTGTTACTCCAAAGATAACCATCACCACAAAATAAAGTACATGCCACAAGATTCCCCATGTCACTATCCCTAGGGTGAAATCACGGACCATTTCTATCGCCTGCCACAAGGGCAGTGCCTTCAAAATACCTTGCAGATAACCGGGATAGACAGTCAAGGGATAGAACGAGCCCGAGAATAGAAACATCGGCAGCATCGCGACGTTGATGAAATCCATCTGTTGGAAGGTCGTAAAGCAGGAGGTGATCGCCATTCCAATCGAGGCGAAACCAAATGCAATCAGGACCGCGGCGGGGATCGCCATAATCGCCCACCAATTTGTAATGAGGCCAGCAGGAACAACAACACACATGAATCCAATGGCGTAGGCAAAGCCGCGGAGGAGGGCCCAGCCAATTTCACCGAGGGCAACATCTACCGAGCCGAGCGAAGTTTGCAACATCCCCTGATAAATGCGATCAAACTTCAACTTCCAAAATACATTCCACGTTGAATCGTAGATGGCACCGTTCATGGCGCTGGTAGCGAGCAAACCTGGAGCGATATATGCCGCATAGGTAACGACGTGACCATTTTGCAGCGGGATCTTGCCAATCAAGTGGCCGAGCCCGTAGCCGAATGACAATAAATAGAGCACGGGTTCGAAGAAACCCGAAAGCACTGCAAGCCAAGCAGAGTTCTTGAATGCCATCAAACTGCGTTCCATGAGGACGTGTGCCCGGCCGGCGTAAGAGCCTTCGGCAAAGTGTCCGCGCCGAGACTGCGCGATTGCGACAGCGTTATCGAGAATCACCTGGATAACCTCGCCTCAAATTGTCGATGCGCGAATCTCATACCAAAAGCAAACATTGCAACTATGTACGAGATATGAAAGACGAACATCCAGGGGCTGATCTGGTGGCCATAGGTTAAGTAGCGTCCAAGTTCGGTGCTATGCCAGAGCGGTGAGAGCCAACCTACCCATCGCAAGTAGATTGGCATCGAAGATAATTGATAGAAAGTTCCGGAAAATAAGAAGAGCGGCATGATCACAAATCTATTGAGGACCATAAGGAAGGTGTCATCGTTCTTGGTCCAGGCAGCTAATCCCATAATGAAAGCGCCAAATGCCGCACCAGCGGCTAAAGCTGTTGGAATCGCCAGCCAGCCGCGCGCGGTTGTAAAGCCGTGGAAGAGATAGATGATCGTTCCGTAGACGGTAACCGAGAAGAGAACGCGGGTCATCGCCGCCAACAAGACTCCGTTAGCAATCTGTTTGCCCGAAATAGGCGTGGCATTGATTGCGAAGAAACTCTTATTCCATTTAAATCCCTCAAGCGTAGGGAAGACGACCTCATCGAGTGCATTCTGAATCGCTGCTGTCGCAAGCAGCGCTGGAGCGAGAAATGTCAGATATTTAACGCCATCCACTCCACCCGAGTGAGCATTTATTAACTTTCCGACACCCACGCCAACAGCCAATAGATAGAGGAATGGATTAGCAACCGCAACAGAGAGGAGCGCGGGTAAGTACTTCATGAAGATCATGACGCGCGCTTCAACTACGGCGAAGGCACCGCGCGACTTAATACGTTCGGTATTTACCAGTTTGAGGGAACCTTGACGTGGAGCCATCTGCATCACCGCCTTAGTCAATCAGCGTGCGGCCAGTAAGGCGTAGGAAGACATCTTCGAGTGAGCTGCGGCGCACCAACGAAGTAAGCGGGTGTAGCCCCTTCTGGTTGAGTTGATGCAGGAGCTCTTCGCCATCATCGGCATACATCAAGATGCGATCTGGCAGCACTTCGATGCGCTCGCACAACTCCTTAAGTTGCGGCGCGACAACAGCGTTGCGATCAGATCCAAAGCGAACTTCGAGAACCTCTTTTGTGGAGTACGACTTGATCAAACCAGCAGGGGAGTCCTCTGCCATGATCGATCCCTTATCCATCACCATCAGTCGATCGCAGAGTTGCTCGGCCTCATCCATGTAATGCGTGGTAATTAATAAGGTAACGCCCTGCTCTTTAAGTCTAAAGAGGCGATCCCACAAGATATGACGTGCCTGCGGATCGAGGCCAGTCGTCGGTTCATCGAGCATCAAAATTTCGGGTTCACTTACCAAGGCGCGTGCAATCGTGAGGCGACGCTTCATTCCACCGCTTAGCGCTTCGACCTTGACCGAACGCTTCTCAACGAGTTGAGCAAAGTCCAGCAACTCTTCAATCTTTGGTCGAATAAATGCCTTCGAAAGTCCGAAGTAACGACCATAGATATAGAGGTTCTCTTCAACTGTGAGGGCGTTATCCAAGTTATCCATCTGAGGAACCACGCCAAGGTGGGCTTTAATCTCAGGTCCAAACTTCTCAGGATCCTTGCCCAAGATCGTGATCTCCCCGCCTGAGCGGGTCAAAGTGGCGGCGATAATCCGCATCGTCGTGGACTTTCCAGCGCCATTTGGCCCTAGAAATCCGAAGGATTCACCCTTTCGCACCTGAAAATCGATGCCGGCCACAGCCGTGAAATCGCCATAGCGCTTAATTAGCTGCTTGGCCTCTATAAGAACTTCGCTGTTGGTCATAGGCGCGCCAGCCTAATAGTTCTCATCTCTGCGCATCAGCCGTTTTCAGCTTCCCACCCGGATCTACTAACGGGGGGGGTGGAGTGGAGGGAAGTTACATAAAAGTGGGCAAAGGTGGTTGAAAAAGGGGAAAAGTGGAGTAAAGTGGTGAATGTAGGGAATTCGGGGGAATTTCATACGCATATCTGGTTGGAAATGGGGAAAAGATGTTTCTGGGGACCCACGAGCCAAAGCTCGATGACAAGGGTCGCCTCATCCTGCCCGCAAGATTCCGCGACGATCTCTCTAAAGGCTTAGTCATCACCAAGGGCCAAGAACGCTGCCTCTACGTCTTTCCCATGGGGGAGTTCACCGCGATTACTGAGCGGATGCGCCAAGCCCCAGTAACCGAAAAAGGCGCTCGCGATTACATGCGCGTCATGTTCGCCGGTGCCCACGACGAGGTTCCTGACAAGCAAGGTCGAGTCACCATTCCAAGTGGTCTTCGCAGCTACGCCGGTTTAGAAAAAGAGTGCGTCGTTATCGGCGCAAATACTCGCTTAGAAATTTGGGATTCCGCTGCATGGAACACCTACCTCGCTGATCGCGAGAAGGGCTTTGCAGATGTTTCAACGGAGGTGCTTCCAGGGCTCTTCTAATTTCTCTCGTTAGGCCATCGCCGACTTCATATTAACGACGCCTCTTCCCCGGCGCCGTTCCCCCTAGATCCGTCGGTCGGCGGTGACCTAGCCAGAGAAATAAAGCACCACCGCACTAGGCAGTACATGCAAGAGAGAACGTTCAAACAGCACTCGTTAAGAAAGGGGAAGCAGATGACACAACAACATATTCCTGTTGCACTTGATCGTTGTATCGAATTGCTGACCCCTGCTATTGAATTTTCACTCCAACATCACGATGCCACATATGTCATCGATGCAACTTTGGGTCTTGGCGGGCACACACGTGCATTGCTCGCCAGGTTCCCAACTCTCATCGTCATTGGAATAGATCGTGATGAACGAGCCATCGAACTTGCTCGGAAAAATGTGGAACCATTTGGTGATCGCCTCTTGATCTCGCACACCACATACGATCAAATCGAAGAGGTACTTCTTGAACACAATATTGCAGAAGTAGCTGGCATTCTCTTTGATCTTGGCGTTTCATCAATGCAACTCGATGATGGCGAACGCGGCTTTGCATACTCTCATGATGCTCCACTCGATATGCGCATGGATCAGAGCACAGGACTCACTGCGTTGGAAGTTCTCAATACTTATGAACATGGTGCACTTGTTCGAATTTTGCGGATGTATGGCGAAGAGAAATTCGCGCCACGTATCGCTGACTTTATTATTGAAGCGCGTAACGAAGGTCGCCTCAACTCCACCAAAGATTTAGCCGAACTTGTAAAGAACGCGATTCCGGCGGCGGCGCGTCGCACCGGCGGTAACCCAGCTAAGCGCACCTTCCAAGCGCTTCGCATCGAGGTAAATCAAGAACTTTCAATCCTTGAAGCCGCAATTCCTGCAGCTCTCAAAGCTATTGCGGTCCATGGTCGCGTTGTTGTGATGGCATATCAATCTTTGGAAGACAAGATTGTAAAGAGTTACTTCTCTGAAATTACCGAATCTAAAACTCCGCGTGGACTTCCCGTTGATCTTCCAGATAGCGCAGCGAAATATGTCCTTGTCATGCGGGGGAGTGAAGCCGCCTCTGAAGCCGAGATAGTTATCAATCCGCGTGCGCAATCAATGCGCCTTCGCGCAGTTGAACGGTTGGCCGCATAATGGCGATCGCACAATTTGATTCCTTGGAAAACGTTGCGCCACAACGCTCACGTGTCCGCGAATTTGCAGACCAGACGCGGGCCGCACTCAAACTAGTTCCTGATTTAACGGTTGATAACAGTCAGGCGGTGGGCAATGGCGCCTTCATCGCTTTTCTGATTGGTGTATTTACCGCTGGGCTCCTTCTCCTGCTCAGTGTAAATACCGCCCTCACATCAGGAGCTTTCACGCTCGAAAATATGAAACTCCATCTCGCTGCGGTGAACGATCAACGTGATGCTGTTCTTAACCAAGTTGCAACATTCTCCTCTCCAAATAAATTGGCGGAGGCAGCCACTAAACTTGGTATGGCACCGCAAGCATCAATTAACTTCCTCGATATCGGGGGCGGTACCTCTAAATGATCTCTAATGAGGCCTTTGGAAAACGGATCAGATACCTCGTTGTCATTCTCGTCGCAATCTTTCTCCTCTTCGGAGTTCGCCTGATCGATGTACAAGCCGTACAGGCGAATGGATATGCCAAACGCGCGGTCAACGAGATGGTAAATAGATCTACCTGGTTAGCTCCACGAGGCACCATCACAGATGTCAACGGAATTGTGCTGGCTCGAAGTATTGCAGCCAAGAACATCATCGTGGATCAAACGATGATCTCCGATCCAGCAACGACGGCGAGCGTCACTTCAGTCGCCCTAGGCATACCGGTTGTTGATTTACAAAAACTTTTGACAGGTACGAGGCGATACCAAGTAATTGAAAATGGAGTTGCTCCCATTGTTTGGGACAACCTACAGAGCGCACTCACGACTTATAACAACAAGGTAGAGGGCACCAAGGCTGGTCTCTCCAAACGTATCGTGGGATTCTTTAGCGAAAATGCATATACCCGTAGTTATCCGACGGGGACACTTGCAGCTTCGCTCGTTGGGCTTACCAACGCTGCAAACCAAGGTGCTGCTGGCGTTGAATCGAGCATGAACACCGCTCTCACCGGAACTAATGGTGAGTATGACTATGTAAATGGTGATGGGGCGATCATTCCCGGTTCTCAACAATTTATTACTGCAGCAAAACCTGGAACAGATCTCCGTCTCACCATCGAACGCGATATTCAGTGGGTTGCACAAGATGCAATTACTGCCGCAGTAAAGAGTGCAAAGGCGCTCTCGGGAACTGTGATTGTGATGGATCCCAAAACTGGAGCGATCCTTGCCCAGGCAAGTGCCCCGAGTTTTGATCCATCCAATCGTGCCAAAATAACTCTGGCACAGATGCGTAATCCCGCAGTCCAAGATGTCTATGAACCGGGATCGACCGGAAAAGTAATCACAGTTGCAGCAGCGCTAGAAGAGGGAACAACAACTCCCACCAATGTCTACACAATTCCAAATACTTTTAAATCAGGTGGCAGAGTTTTTCACGATGATAAAAACCATAAGACAGAGCATTTAACGACCGCTGGAGTTCTTGCGGTTTCAAGCAACATCGGCGCAATTCAAATTGGTAGCGCGATTCCAAGTAATACCTTCTTCTCTTATCTACAAAAGTTTGGAATTGGTCAGAGCACTGGATCAAATCTTCCTGGCGAATCAGCAGGTATTTTGCACCCAGTATCAGATTGGTCTGCTTCTTCTGCACCTACTATCGCTTTCGGACAGGGCTACTCAGTAACTGCAATGCAGGCCACCGATGTCTTTGCGACAATTGCCAACAACGGTGTTCGCGTTACCCCCAATGTAATTGCAGGTACCACCTCTGCTGACGGCACCTACATGCCATCTAAACCATCGACTCAGATTCAAGTGGTAAGTGCGGATACCGCTCAAAAGATCCGTCAAATGCTGGAAGGCGTAGTTTCAAATGAAGGAACCGCACCTGCAGCGGAAATTCCTGGTTACAAAGTTGCAGGTAAGACAGGTACCGCGATGCGCGTGGATGCCCGTTGCGGTTGCTACCGCGGATACACCGCTTCTTTCATTGGGATGGCGCCTGCTGAAGCCCCAAAGTATGTTGTCAGCGTGGTCATCCAAAATCCGCAGGGAATGCACTTCGGTGGAGAGATTGCGGCACCAGTATTTAAAAAGGTGATGAGTTTTGTTTTGCAGACCAAGCAGGTTCAACCTATTCCATCAACTCTTCCCGCCTATCCACTCACGGCAGATGCGCTCCTCAAATCAAAATCTGTGGTGAAACCATGAGTAATCAAAGTGCTCCACTGATGCCAGTGGAAAGTTTTACCAAGACGGTAGATGAGTTAGCTCGCTTTGTCGGCATCGACAAAACATTTGAAGATATTTCTTTCACGGGCGTGACACTAAATTCTCGAACTGCATCTGCTGGCGACCTATTTATTGCGCTTCCTGGAGCGAAGGTTCACGGCGCGACCTTTGCCGATCAAGCAATTTCGCAAGGCGCAGTTGCAGTAGTGACCGACGAAGCAGGCTCGCATCTCATTCATACCGACATTCCGGTTCTCGTTCTTCGTGATCCACGCTTCTGGGTTGGCCCCATCGCCTCATGGTTCTACCGAAATCCATTCTCCGCAATTGACTCCGTAGGTATTACCGGCACAAATGGAAAGACAACCACCGCTTCACTTGTCGAACAAATTTGGCGCTTGGATGGTCGGTCGACAGGATTCATCGGAACCATCGGGATAACCATTGATGGTGATGAGTCCATCGCATCCTTCACAACTCCCGAAGGCACAGATTTGCATCAAATAGTCAGCACCATGCGTGAGCGGCATGTGCGCAATATGGTGATGGAGGTAAGCAGCCACGCCCTCTCGCAACACCGGGTAACTGGTGCCAGATTCCGCGTTGTTGGATTTACCAATCTAACGCAAGACCATTTAGATTTTCACGGCGACATGGAGAGTTACTTCCAAGCGAAAGCCAGATTATTTACCCCAGATTTCGCAGAGTTGGCGCTTGTAAATATTGATGATCCTTACGGAGCCAGACTCCACGGCTCTTCGAAATTGCCTACTAAGTCTTACTCTCGCACCAACAAAAAAGCTGATTGGTTCTACGAGAACTTCGAGGAAGCGCCAACTGGATTTGAAATACAGATTAGGGGAGCGGGTGGGGTTCTCATTGAAGGACACTTACCTCTTCTTGGGCTGCACAATCTTGATAACGCGCTCTTGGCAATCGGATTGGCAGTGGAGAGCGGAGTCGATCCAATCGCGGTCGCTTCCTATCTGAAATCATTGCATGCACCGGTTGGACGTCTTGAACCCGTGAACGTTGGTCAAAAATTCTTGGCTCTGGTGGATTACGCACACACTCCAGATGCGGTCTCGCGCGCTCTTGCAACGGCACGCTCACTAACCTCCGGTCGTGTAATTGCGGTCTTGGGGTGTGGCGGGGATCGCGATAAAACTAAACGTCCAATAATGGGAGCAGCGCTTCGCGCCGGATCAGATCTTGCAATATTTACCTCTGACAATCCACGCAGTGAAGACCCAACTGAGATTCTTGCTGAGATGATCGGTACGCCAGGAGAGAATGAAATCGTTGAAGTAGATCGCAGGGCTGCGATAGCAACAGCAGTCATAGAAGCAGCGCCAGGAGATTGCGTTATCGTTCTTGGTAAGGGCCATGAACGCGGACAAGAGATCAAAGGCGTTAAATATCCCTTCGATGATCGCATCGAGTTGGCTCGCGCAATAGAGGAGTTGTCATGATCCCTTTAACAATCGCAGAGATTGCCGAGATAATTGGCGCTGAGATAGTTGGCATTGATCCTTCTGAAGTAATCACTGAGGTACCCGTAATTGATTCACGCAAAGTTGAACCTGGTTCATTCTTCGTGGCGCTTCCGGGTGAGCGCGTAGATGGAAATTCATTCGCGAAAGAGGCGATTGCCAATGGTGCGCGCTTTGCAATAACAACAATAAATCTTGGAATACCTTCACTCGTGGTGGAAGATGCAGGAGTTGCACTGACCACTTTAGCCACAGTAGTTCGCGAACGGATCAAGCATTGCACCTTCATTGGAATTACTGGCTCTCATGGCAAGACAACGACAAAAGATTTGCTAGGTCATGTTTTAGGAGTAGCTGGTGAGTGCATAGTTCCAACGGGATCATTTAATAATGAGGTCGGCGTTCCGCTCACAATTTTGCATGTCACACCTAACTCCATGTTCTGCGTGGTCGAGATGGGCGCTAGACACAATGGAGATATTGCTTCGCTGTGCAATATTGCAAAACCTCACCTTGGAATCGTGCTCGTTGTAGGTACAGCTCACCTCGGAGAGTTTGGAAGCCGGGAAGCGATTGCTCGAACTAAGGGGGAACTGATTGATTCACTCCCTGAACATGGCGTTGCAATCCTTGGTACTTACGACCCTTTAACCCCAAAGATGGGGGAGGGAAGTGCTCGCAAGAGAATTACATTTGGTGAGTCTTCGAACTGCGATGTTCGCGCAGCGGATCTGGAATTTCGTGAAGGGCTCGCGCACTTTGATTTAGTGAGCGCATCTGGTCGCGCGCCGGTCGCACTCCGCCTCCTGGGTGCGCATCAAGTGGCAAATGCCTTAGCCGCGGCTGCAGCAGCACTTGAACTTGGAATCTCTATTGAATCCGTGGCAGCGGCGCTTTCCACTGCTGAGCCAAAGAGTAAGTGGCGCATGGAGCTTCACGATATAAACGGACTCCTTCTTATTAACGATACGTACAACGCGAATCCAGAAAGCGTGCGAGCAGCGCTTCGAACCCTGGTTCACCTCACCCAAGAACGTGGGGGCGCCTCCTGGGCAGTTTTGGGGAAGATGCATGAGCTCGGCGAGTCCGAGCGCGCAGAACATCTTGGAATTGGCAGACTCGCCTCTGAGTTGGGGGTAGACCATTTGGTATCCGTTGGAACAGACCTGTACCTAGAAGGTCTCGAACTCGACCCTGAAATTGGGGATGAGATGTTGACTCACTATCTCCTGACGCAAGAAGAGGCCCTTGAAATGTTGGAACATGTGCAGCCAGGAGATGTCTTATTGGTGAAAGCTTCACGCGCCGAACACCTCGATGAGCTTTCAGAGAAGTTGCTGGCGAATTGGCAGGTGACTCAAGAATGAAAGAGATTCTTCTAGCGGGAACCATTGCAACACTTCTCAGTTTCTTTATCACGCCAGTATTTATCCGTTTCCTGGCAGCAAAGGGTTACGGTCAGAATATTCGCGATGATGGTCCAACTTCGCACCATGTAAAACGTGGAACCCCCACGATGGGTGGTGTTGTTCTTGTATCAGCCGCCATCATCGGTTACTTCACTTCACACCTTATTGACGGGGTGCGAATCAGTATCTCGGCTCTTCTGGTCATTGGACTCGTGCTTGGGTTGGGCTTCGTTGGCTTACTCGATGATTGGTTAAAGATTGTTAAGCAACGTTCACTTGGCTTGCGTGCGAAACAGAAGTTAGCTGGACAGGCGCTCGTCGCAGCTGGATTCGCCTTCGCGGGACTGCACTTTAAAGATAGTTTTAAACTCACGCCGATCTCCTCTCACCTCTCTACAGTCCGCGATACCTCTCTTGTTTTAGGAACAGTTCTTGTCATCATCTGGGTTGTCTTCCTTGTGCTTGGAACGAGTAACGGCGTAAATCTCACAGATGGTCTTGATGGTTTAGCAAGCGGAACTTCCATCATGACGCTCTTGGCTTTTGTTTTGATCGGAGTTTGGGAGTTCAGGCAGAGCTGCGGATTAGGAAGCACTGAAGTTCTCGTTTCAAAGTGCTATCAAGTTCGAGATCCACTCGACCTCGCCGTACTTGCTGCAGCATTTGCCGGTTCGTGTGCCGGTTTTCTCTGGTGGAATACCTCTCCTGCTCGAATCTTCATGGGAGATGTCGGTTCACTCGCACTCGGGGGCGCCGTTGCTGGATTAGCAATCACCTTGCGCATTGAAATGCTCTTGATTGCACTGGGCGGACTCTTTGTCATCATCACGATGTCGGTCATCATTCAAACTTTGTACTTCAAAGCATCAGGGGGCAAGCGAGTATTTCGGATGGCGCCGCTACAACATCACTTCGAACTCTTAGGTTGGGCTGAAGTTACGATTGTTATTCGCTTCTGGATTATTGCCGGGCTGAGCGTTGCCGCAGGGTTGGGTCTCTTTTATGCCCAGTGGGTGAGCTCCTAAATGTCATATCTGCAAGGACTCGCGAACCAGAAAATCGCTGTGCTCGGCGCTGGCGTAACGGGTACTGCAGTGTTGGATTTCTTGGTGACCCGCGGGATAAATGCAGATCTCTTTGATGAGAGGGCTCCACATGCGAAGCGGAGCGTAGAAGAAAATTATGACCTCGCTATCGTCTCACCGGGATGGCGCCTAGATAATCCGATAGTTCTCGCTCTTCAAAGCGTTGGATGTGAATTGCTAAGTGAGATTGATTTTGCGTGGAAGGTAAAAGAGGAGATTGCTCCAGGGCAGAAGTGGATCGCCCTCACTGGAACAAATGGCAAGACCACAACGATTCAGATGGTGCAATCAATCTTTGATTACAGCTCAATGCGCGGAATCGCCTGCGGAAATGTTGGGGAGCCAGTCATTTCAGTACTCAATTCGGGTGACAGATACGACTATCTCGCACTTGAACTCTCATCTTTCCAATTGGAGTGGAGTCAATATGCACGTTATGAGGCGGTTGCGCTTCTCAATATTGCTCCCGACCACATTGATTGGCATGGCTCCTTCGATTTATATGCCTCCGCAAAATTGCGACTTCTCGATGCAAGTGAAATTGCTGTTATCAACGGTGAAGATAGCGAGAGCGTTCTTCGTGCAAGTGCATGGTCTGGAAAGAAAGTTTTTTACTTCCTAGATACTCCACAGCCCGGAGAATTAGGCCTCGTTGAAAATCTACTCATTGATCGTGCTTTTGTAAGTGATCCCTCAGTCGCCCATGATTTTGCGCAGCTTTCAGATATCCGCCCCACCGTTCCGCACAATGTCTCCAACGCTATGGCTGCTGCGGGGTTGGCGCGGGCGATTGGAATAACCCACGAAGAGATTCGTCAGGGTTTGCAGAACTTCACTTTGGATCGCCATCGCCTAGAGGTGGTCTTGGAAGAGGATGGTATTGCCTGGGTTAACGATTCCAAGGCAACTAATCCACACGCTGCTGCCGCTGCCCTGATGTCGCAGATCTCTTCCATTTGGATTGCCGGGGGATTGGCAAAGGGCGCTGCGATGAACCCGTTGATTGAACGGTGTGCTTCCAGAATCAAAGCCGCGATTTTAATTGGGCAAGATGCTCCGATTATCGCGACCGCTCTCTCTAAAGAGGCACCGCACATTCCTTATTACTTGATGCCTTATTCGGGAGATTCGCAAGAGCTCATGCGTGAGGTAGTGGCAAAGGCTAGAGAGCTTGCAGTGGCAGGAGATAGCGTGCTGCTTGCACCCGCCTGCGCATCAATGGATCAATTTAAAGATTACGCAGATCGTGGAGAGAAATTTGTAGCGGCGGTACGCGAGGTGATTGGGCGATGAGTATCAAGCCACCAACGCGTCGACAGAAATACTCTAATTACCTGCAGCGCGCAGATGCTCCTTACTATCTCATTCTCGGTTCGCTCACCTTTATCAGCGCACTTGGAATCGTGATGGTGCTCTCTGCCTCAAGCGTTGTCTCGCTCCAGCAATCAGGC
>CAITFY010000126.1 GCA_903891755.1 uncultured Actinomycetes bacterium
CCTGCAATCTCTCCAGCTTCCTTAGTTGCCTGGCGCTGGGCATCGTCGAAATATGCAGGGACGGTGATGACGGCGTCGCTGACTGTGTCGCCAAGGTAGGCCTCGGCATCGCGCTTTAGCTTCATCAAGATACGAGCTGAAATTTCCTGTGGTGTGTACTTCTTGCCATCGATATCTTGGGTCCAACTAGTACCCATGTGGCGCTTTACTGAACGGATGGTGCGTTCGACGTTAGTTACAGATTGACGCTTTGCGACTTCTCCAACCAAGACCTCGCCATTTTTAGCGAAGGCGACGATTGATGGGGTGGTGCGAGCGCCTTCAGCATTGGCGATAACGGTGGGTTCTCCACCCTCTAATACGCTGACGCAGCTATTTGTGGTTCCTAAATCAATTCCTACGGCTCTAGCCATTTGTAGATCTCCCTCTAATTCGCCCCCGTGGGGGTTCTTGCCCGATTTACGTCTGGGCCTGACAGAATTCTCGCTCTTGAGTCGCAAAGTGTCAAAAGATTGAGTCTCGGCGACTCAAGTTACGAGTTAATCAGGTAACGCGGGAGGGGTGGGGTTTATTCCCCGTAAGGAAGCCGGCGGCGGCGCGGGAAAGCCTGAAGCGGGGCGGCAACCAAGAGCCCGCCTACAAAACCACCGGCGTGGGCGTGCCAGTCAACTCCAGGAACGAAACTAAAGACAATATTTAGCGCGAGCAGACCCATCACCTGACGGTAATCAACTCCCATTTTGTTGCCAGAAATGAGCATGACCCCAAAGAGCCCGAAGATCATTCCCGAAGCTCCGACCGAAGGTTGATTTACAGGATCAAGCCACAAACTTGTGAATGAAGCGGCAACCGCTGAGAGAATCAAAATTAACGCATAGCGAGTTCGGCCATAGAAATGTTCAACGAGATTTCCGAGTTGGAACAGGACCAACATATTTGATCCCATATGTAACCAGCTCGCATGAGTGAGAACAACTGTGAGTACTCGATACCACTCGCCAGCGAATACGCCATGAATCTGGTTATCACTAAATATTGCCTTATTAATAAGTAAGAGGTGGTCTTGTAAACCGAGTCCACCCCAAGTAATTGTTGGAGCGTAGGTGGCAACAATAAAGAAACCCGCAATTACAACAATTAAATTTGTTGTAAGCGAGTTCTTTATTTTCATGGATTAAAGAGTAAAAGGATTATTCAGTAATAGTTACAGAATTAATCTTGATTGCTTCAACAGGGCGATCCATCGAACCTGTCTTTGCTGTTTCAATTGCATCAACAACCTTCTGAGATGCTTCATCTTTAACTTCACCGAAGATTGAATGCTTGCGGTTCAACCAAGTGGTTGGCGCTGCTGTGATGAAGAATTGTGAACCATTTGTATTTGGTCCTGAGTTTGCCATTGCAAGAAGGTATGGGCGATCAAATGAAAGTTCACCGTGGAACTCATCATCAAACTTGTAACCAGGTCCGCCAGTTCCGGTGCCTTGAGGGCATCCGCCTTGAATCATGAATCCAGCAATGACGCGATGAAAGATTGTTCCGTTGTAGAAATCTTTCTTAGCGAGATCTACAAAATTCTTAACAGTCTTTGGAGTGTGGTTATCAAAGAGCTCGATGACGATGTCACCTTTTGAAGTATGGAGGGTTGCTGTTGACATTCTGGTGCCTTCCGCATGTGGGTTTTTATCTAGTTAGTAAATATGAGATGGAAGTGGAGCCTAGGAGGATCGAACTCCTGACCTCCTGCTTGCAAAGCAGGCGCTCTACCAATTGAGCTAAGGCCCCATATTTATTTCAGATATTTCAGATTCCGAACCTTATCCGAAGGAGTTCAGGTACGGAAATCTGGCAATCTCGTGGGCCTGGGAGGACTTGAACCTCCGACCTCTTCCTTATCAGGGAAGCGCTCTAACCAAGCTGAGCTACAGGCCCATTTTCTGGGTGTCTTGCGAGTGACCGAGGCTACCCGACTTCGGGGATTAGCCCAAAATCTCCTCAGTAACTACATCTTTTACTTGGGTTATTGAGACCACCGAGGTGCCCTCATCCATATTTACCAGGCGAACCCCGAGAGTATCTCGACTGGTCTCTCGAATCTCTTCAACGGCCGTGCGTATAACAACGCCACCTGAAGTGATCGCCAGAATCTCATCTCCTGGGGAGACAATCATGGCTCCAACCAAAGTTCCACGGGAATGTTCATCGATCTTTGCTGCCTTCACACCTAGACCGCCACGAGCCTGCTCGCGATACTCGATGAGTGGGGTTCGCTTGGC
>CAITFY010000127.1 GCA_903891755.1 uncultured Actinomycetes bacterium
GTTTCTGGCAATAATTTTCTGGCCTTCGCGGTTGCAAGTTGAGTCTCTGGAATAAACATAATTGCCTTGATATCTGGATGTACTGGGATGCTCACTGCGCGACCTGTTTGTACTCCGTAAAGATTCTCCATCCATGCAATTGTGGCGCCACCATGAATTGCAGCGGCAACGTTATCTGGATGTCCTTCAAGTTCTGTGGCCAAAAACATCATCTCATCGAGAGACATATATTGGTCGCCGCCAAGAACTAACTCTCTGGCGAGAGCTAATCCACCGACAATCGCAGAGGATGAAGATCCAAGTCCCCGTCCATGCGGAGTTACATTAAGAGCGCGAAGGGCGATACCGCGTGGCTTCTGTCCCATAAATTCAAAACCGCGCAACATGGATTTAATGACGAGATGATTCTTATCTTTCTTAACCTCATCTGCGCCTTCACCTGAGACATCAACATCAAAAACTGCCTCATCCAAAATCTGCGCTGCGTACCGATCGCGCATTTCCAACGCCAGACCAAAGGCATCAAAGCCTGGCCCTAAATTAGCAGAGGTCGCAGGAACGCTAACCTGCGCCAGTTGTGCCTTAAAGGTGAGGCGATTTGCTGACATTACTTAAGACCCATTGCTTCAGCAGCACGCGTAACATCAACTGGAATAACAATCGGAGCCGCTGCTCCATCAAGGATCCACTGAACATCCTTCAAGCCATTACCGGTAACTGTAATAACAATCTTCTTACCTTTAGGTAGCAGACCTTGATCCTTCTTCTTAAATAGACCCGCAATACCTGCAGCGCTTGAAGGTTCTACGAAAACACCTTCTTTAGCTGCAACTAAACGATAAGCGGTAAGAATTTCTTCATCTGTTACTGAATCAATGAGTCCGCCTGAACTATCTCTTGCATCAATCGCTTGCTGCCAAGATGCGGGATTTCCGATGCGAATTGCCGTCGCAATCGTCTCCGGATTTTGAACAATTTCACCCCGAACGATCGGAGCAGCACCAGCAGCTTGAAAGCCCCACATATGTGGCAACTTAGTGGCGATGTGATCGGCGTAGTACTCGGTGTAGCCCTTCCAATATGCGGTGATGTTTCCTGCGTTACCCACCGGAAGTACGTGATAGTCCGGAGCATCACCCAACATATCTACGATCTCAAAGGAAGCTGTTTTCTGACCTTCGATTCTAAAAGGGTTTACTGAATTAACTAGAGCAACGGGATAGGTATTTGCGAGATCGCGAGCAAGTGTTAAGCAATCATCAAAATTGCCATCTACCTGAAGCAGAGTGGCACCGTGCGCGATTGCCTGCGCTAACTTGCCCATTGCAATCTTTCCCTGTGGCACCAAGACCACCGGAGTCATTCCAGCCTTCGTCGCATAAGCCGCGGCGCTTGCAGAGGTGTTTCCAGTGGAAGCGCAGATAACTGCCTTGGCACCCTCTTCTGCTGCCTTGGAGATTGCCATAGTCATACCGCGATCTTTAAATGACCCGGTTGGATTCGCGCCTTCGACCTTGAGCCAAATCTCATTTCCTAACATCTCCGAGAGAACGCAAGCCGCTACTAACGGGGTTCCGCCTTCACGAAGTGAGACCACAGGAGTCTTTGAAGAGACAGGTAGGCGATCGCGATATTCATCAATAACACCGCGCCACTGATGGGCACCCGTAACTGGCTTTGAAAAGATTCCCATTAGATCAACCCTTCGACGCGAATAACACTCACAACTTTCTGAACAACTTCTAGCTCGCGCAAATCCTTAACAGTATTTGCTAGCGATGATTCAGTAGCGATGTGGGTAAGAACTACGAGTTCGGCATCGCCCCCGCGACCTTCTTGACGCACGGTCATGATGGAGACATCGTTCTTCGCAACAGTGCTAGCAACCGAGGCAAGAACACCGGGAACATCTGCAACATCCATGCGAATTAA
>CAITFY010000128.1 GCA_903891755.1 uncultured Actinomycetes bacterium
CCTTTGGTGCTGCTGCAGCCGCTGTTGATGGTTGTGCAAAAACTAAGTCCACCGCGCACTACCCAATCAAGGTTGGAACTCCTGATACCAAGGTTGCGCCAACTGATCGCACATTTACTTTAAACACCAACTGCGGAACCATCACCTTCACCGCCTTTGGAAAGAAGGCCCCAGTTACCGTTATTGCTATGACATTCCTGGCAAAGGCCGGTTTCTTCGATCATTCGCTCTGCCACAGAATTACAACTGCTGGCCTATATGTACTTCAATGTGGCGATCCAACCGCGACCGGTTCAGGCGGTCCTATGTGGAGCTACAACAACGAAAACCTACCTGCTAAGGGCGATAACGATTACCCAGCCGGAACTATTGCGATGGCTAACTCAGGAATTGATGCACAAGGACGTGGCACCAATGGAAGCCAGTTCTTCATCGTTTATAAAGACACCACTTTGGGTGCTGACTACACAATCTGGGGTCAGGTTACGAGTGGTCTCGATATTGTGAAGAAGGTTGCAGCCGCAGGTGTAGTTGGCGGTGGAACCGATGGAACGCCAAAGCAGACCATTGCTATTGAATCGGTGAGCGTTAAGTAATTATCCGAGAGAGACTATTTTAAAGGTCTCAGCTAGACGGCCATTGGTCAATCCAACTGCCTCGCCATTCTTAGTGCCCCACTCACGAATGCGCTCTTCAAAGTTCTCAACATGCGCCGTCTGACTGGCATGCGCCGCTAACGCCTTCATCTTGAGTTCAAAGGTATCGGTGATATCAACATGGTGATCGTTGCCTTCAGACATCATGACCCAAGCCTCCTTGATATTCCAAGGCTCAAGTTTTTCATCGTGCAAGAGATCTTCGAAAGCGAATCGATTTCCGGAGTCGGGATAGATAGCTTGAATCGCCGCTTCACCCGCTGCTAGATGGTCAGGATGGCTTGCACCTAATCGATTCCAGTTTCGCTCTGGACTTTGAATGAGCATCCGTTGCGGGCGAACCTTACGAATGACGCGAACAATATCTTTACGTAACTCGATTGTTGGAGCTAACCAACCGTCGCGGTAATCGAGAAAATGAATATCTGTAACGCCTAATACTTTTCCAGCCTCAGTCTGCTCGCGACGACGAATCTGCTTCATCTCTTCACGGGTGATAGATGCGTCAATGCCGCCTTGGTCACCATTGGTACAGATGCAGTAGGAGATTGCTATCCCTGCGGCACTCCACTGCGCAATAGTTCCACCAGCACCGAAATCAAGATCATCTGGGTGGGCTGTTACGACGAGGATGCGTTCTACTTCGCTATCGAGAATAGGTTCCATGCCGCAATCCTACTGAGTCAGCATTGGTAGATAGACTCGTGCCCATGTCACTTCTAGAGGGCTTGAATCCTCCACAGCGTGAAGCTGTAATTCACCAGGGTTCACCACTACTCGTTGTTGCTGGAGCTGGTTCTGGAAAGACTCGAGTCTTGACCCGCCGAATTGCTTATCTATTAGGAGAGCGCGGGGTTGCTCCCTACGAAGTTCTCGCCATTACCTTCACAAATAAGGCAGCGGCTGAGATGAAGGAGCGAGTTGCAGATTTGGTAGGAGATCGCGCCAAAGCTATGTGGGTCTCTACTTTCCACTCAGCCTGCGTGCGAATCTTGCGCCAGGAGGCTTCACGGTTGGGTTACTCCAACTCATTCACAATTTATGACTCCAGCGATAGCGTCAGATTGTTGACGGTCATCATCCGCGAGATGAATCTTGATGCGAAACAATATGCAGCCCGCGCCATTGCTGGGATTATTTCGGCGGCCAAAAATGAGTTGCAGGGTCCGGCGGATTATAGAAACTCAACCACTAATCACTTTGAAGAGATCATCGCTGAGATATTTGCGATGTACCAAAAGCGTTTAGGTGCTGCAAATGCGATGGACTTTGATGACCTCATTGGTAAGACGGTGGAAGTATTACAAAGGTTCCCTGAGGCACGAGCTCGTTATCGCTCCCGCTTTCGCCACATCTTGGTTGATGAGTATCAAGATACAAACCATGCCCAGTACATCTTGGTCCGAGAACTTGTGGGCACGATTGAGGATGGATTTCCGCTCGCGGAGCTCTGCGTCGTAGGTGACGCTGATCAATCTATCTACGCCTTTCGTGGCGCCAATATTCGCAATATTCTGCAATTTGAAGAGGATTACCCGAACGCGCGTACAGTCTTGCTAGAACAGAATTATCGTTCGACCCAAAATATCCTCAGCGCAGCTAATGCAGTCATCTCAAATAACGAGGGGCGCAAAGATAAGAACCTCTGGTCGCAAGAGGGCGCTGGCGAAGCGATTACTGGCTACGTTGCAGAGAATGAACATGAAGAGGCTGACTTTGTCGTCGGTGAGATACGCAGGTTACGAGATAGCGGTGAATCTAAACCTGGTGATACCGCGATCTTCTACCGCACCAATGCCCAGTCACGTATATTTGAAGAGACCTTCCTGCGCTCTGCAATTCCATACAAAGTGGTTGGTGGAGTGCGCTTCTATGAGCGCAAAGAGGTTAAGGATTTCCTGGGGTACCTGCGTGTGTTAGTAAATCCAGAGGATGAAATATCACTTCGCCGCATCATCAACACCCCTAAGCGTGGAATCGGTGATCGCGCCTTAGACATCATTGATCAACATGCCGCCTCCGCAGGCATCTCATTCTGGCGTGCACTCTGCGATGCGAAGAATGCAGCAAGTATTCCGAGCCGTTCGTTGATTGCGATAAATGATTTCATCCATCTACTTGATTCGCTACGGACCTTGGTTGAGGCCCGGACCAAGCCTTCAGTTATTGCTCAAGCAGTTTTAGAGCAGAGTGGATTACTCGCTGAGCTTGTTAACAGCGCAGATCCGCAGGATGAGGGACGAGTAGAGAACTTGCAAGAGTTGGTTTCAGTTGCAACCGAATATGAAGAGTCGGAAGTCAATGATGGAGAAGAGATTTCACTCTCTGGCTTCCTCGAAGATGTCTCACTTGTTGCCGACTCAGATCAAATCCCGGATGGTGAAGATCACGGTGGCGTCGTAACGATGATGACCCTGCATACGGCAAAGGGTTTGGAATTCCCGACCGTCTTCTTAACCGGCATGGAGGAGGGAATTTTTCCTCACTCCAGAACTCTGGGTGAACGCTCTGAAATCGAGGAGGAGCGACGTCTGGCATATGTGGGGCTAACCAGAGCGCGCCAACGCCTTTATCTCTCTCGTTCTGAATATCGCTCCTCATGGGGCGCGCCTACCTATAACCCTCCATCTAGATTCTTGGCAGAGATTCCAGAGAGCGTCATCAGCTGGAACACCGTCACCTCTTCTCTTAAGCCACGCACCTCTGCTCCACGCAGCTTTGGCCCACCTCCACGCGCGACTGGCAAGAAAGTGGAGAGCACCATCGTTCTAGAGGTAGGAGATCGTGTGTCCCACGACACATTTGGCCTCGGCAAGGTAGTTGCCGTCAATGGCTCTGGTGATCGAGCAGAGGCGACCATCGATTTTGGCAGTTCAGGTGAGAAGCGACTCCTATTACGTTACGCCCCGGTCGAGCGGCTCTAAAAGCGCTCGCAACTCCAAGTAAGATTTCCGCTTGTAGTCGATAGTTCATTAATAGTTAAGTTTTTCAACAAACTATAGATCGGGGTAGCGCGTGGATCTCTTTGAGTATCAAGCTCGAGATCTCTTTGAAGCTCACAAGATTCCAGTTCTTGCCGGCGCAGTTGCAACAACTGCGGAAGAAGCCGAACAAGCAGCTGCGAGCATGGGTGGAAAAGTTGTCGTCAAAGCACAAGTAAAAGTTGGCGGCCGTGGAAAAGCAGGCGGTGTGAAGTTAGCTGTTGATGCAGCAGATGCACGCGCCAAGGCGAACGATATTTTAGGAATGGATATTAAAGGTCACACCGTACATAAGGTGATGATTGCTCAAGCAGCTCCGATCGCTGAAGAGTATTACATGGCAATTTTGCTCGATCGCGCAAATCGCAACTTCCTGGTCATGGCATCTGTTGCCGGCGGCATGGAGATTGAAGAAGTTGCACATACACAACCAGAGAAGTTAGCTCGCGTGGGTATTGATCCAAATGTTGGAATTACTCATGAGAAGGCCCTTGAGATTGTTCAAGGCGGTCAATTCCCGGCTGAAGTTGCTAACGATGTCGCTGATGTTCTTCTCAAGCTCTGGGCAGCATTCGTTGCTGAAGATGCAACGCTCATGGAGATCAACCCATTGGTAAAAACCGAAGATGGTCGCATCATCGCACTTGATGGCAAAGTGACTTTGGATGACAACGCTGATTTCCGTCACCCAACACATGAGGCACTCGTAGACCACGCTGCTGCAAATCCTCTCGAGGCTGCGGCGAAGGAGAAGGGTCTCAACTACGTAAAGCTTGATGGCGAAGTTGGAATCATCGGAAACGGTGCTGGCTTGGTTATGAGCACCTTGGATGTAGTCGCTTACGCCGGTGAAAAGTACGGAGTTAAACCTGCGAACTTCCTAGATATCGGTGGAGGCGCCTCTGCTGAAGTTATGGCAAACGGTCTCTCTATTATCTTGGGCGATACAGATGTTCGTAGCGTCTTTGTAAATGTCTTTGGTGGAATTACCGCTTGCGACGCTGTTGCAAATGGAATTGTGCAAGCGCTCGAAATCTTGGGTGATAAGGCAACAAAGCCAATTGTGGTTCGCTTAGATGGAAACAATGTTATTGAGGGTCGTCGCATCTTGAATGATGCAGCGCACCCACTCGTACAGCAGCTAGACACCATGGATGGGGCAGCTGC
>CAITFY010000129.1 GCA_903891755.1 uncultured Actinomycetes bacterium
AATCACCGATTTAAGTTGTTCGTGATTTTCTGGAATCGTGTGGACTCGATAAGCCAATGCACCTGCCTCTTTTGCGGCGGTAGCTAGCATCCAAGAGTTGGTCTCAAACTCCTCATATTCAGCGATGAGTTGCCCTGGTTCAACAAGATCATCTCCGGCAGAAATAATGACAACTCGAGGGTGAGGTTGGGTCGGAAGGTTAGATAGTCCAAGAGAGGCTGCCAGGCCAATCTGAGGGGAACGAATTCTGGCGCCTTTGTGGAGAACAATCCGATCGCCCACAAATATATCTTCGGCAAGCGTCGCCCCATGAGCATCCAAGAGCGGCATATCAAAAGGGGTCAAAGGGTGTGAAATCGCTAGCAATTCTGCCAACATATTCTTAACAGAAATCTGCGAATCCAAGGCCATGGTTTAACCTTACTTCCTCTGGCGAGCATTGGAGTGGAGGTGCAGTTATGGAGTCAGCAGCTCAGAAGAAAGGCAGACTTCGCGAAGAATTGCGCCGCGATCGGGAACTTCGATTCACGCCTGAAAGTTGGCTCCACTTACTTCAATCGTCGGAACTACGTGAAGCAAAAGTAATCGCCTCATACCACTCTTACGGTTTCGAACCGGAAACCAAAGATTTCAACGAAGAGATTATTCGTCGCGGCAAGATACTTCTACTTCCACGCACCTTGCCTGATAACGATATCGAGTGGGTGATCTGGGATGGCAGTGCGAGTAATTTAAAGAGGCGCGGCAAAGTTCAAGAACCGATTGGTCCGAAGTACATCAATGAACACCTCATTGATGTCGTCATCGTTCCCGCACTCGCTATTGATCCCTTTGGCAATCGAATGGGGCAAGGCGGCGGTTCATATGATCGAGCCCTATCAAGAACCCAAGCTTGGAAAGTTGGAATCGTCGGAGCGGCAGAACTCATTCATCAGAATTTGCCCAGTGAGCCACATGATCAACCCTTGAACGCTGCAGCAACGCCGACCTTACTTGTGCGCTTTAATCAGGATGATCTAAATCGCCTTTAGCCAGAGTTGCTAAGTATTTGTTGTACTTTGCAAGTTCATCCTCTTCGCCCATCGCGGCGGCGCGATCTGCGGCGCGATCAATCCGACGTGCCTCTCTTGAATCATCACGCATCCACTGAATGAAAGTTGCGATCAAGGCTAAGAGAATTGGTATCTCCCCCAGCAACCAACCTATTGATCCACCTAAATGTTGATCCGCTAACAAATTGGTGTTCCAAGGTCGATTGAGTGAAACGAAATATCCTCCATCGAGCAAGGTAGTTGTTGAGAGCAGAGCTATTGAGAAGAAGGCGTGAATGCTCATCGCTGCAAAGAGAACGATGATTCGAACAATGTGTGGAATCTTGCGTGGGTTGGGATCAATCCCAACAATCACATAGAAGAAGAGATAGCCGGCGAGAAGAAAGTGCATATCCATAAGGACGTGTCCCGCATGAGATTGCATTAGCTTTCCAAAGAGCGGAGTCATGTAAAGCACGAAGAGCGATCCATCGAAGAGTGCTAGTGCCAGAACTGGATTGGTCATGATTACTGAATAACGCGAGTGAATGATCGTAATGAGAGTCCCCCGAAGTCCGCGCTCCTCTGGGGTGCGACCTTGAGGCAGGGTACGAAGTGCGAGGGTGATTGGTGCGCTCAAGACAAAACCAATAGGAGCAATCATTCCCAAAATCATGTGGCCGAGCATGTGATACGAGAATGCAAAGTGGGCGTAAACGCCGATTCCACCGCTCGTCGCAAAGTCGACTAAAGCCACTGAGATGGCAAAGGCAATTGTGCGACCAACAGGCCATTTATCTCCGCGGCGCTTAAGGACAACTACTCCCAATATGTAGAGCGCAGTGATCAAAAGTAAAAAACCCAAAATAGTTGCGTCGGGCACATACGCCATCAGAATGCGACTTAGAGTTGGCGCTTTTGGCATAGGAATTCCGGTAATAACAACCACTGGATCGGAGGCCAATCTGATTCCTGCTGCAGATTGTGGAGCAGCTGTAGTGCTGAGCCAACCCCCTAGCGCAACAGTTGTAACCATCACTAAACCTTCGGTGCGAAGCAATCGAAGCCGCGAAAATTCCCGTTCTCCACCTCGAGATAGGTTACGACGTTGCGCGTAACCAAAGAGAACAAGTGCAATAAAGAGAATAGTTTTTAAGATGACGATGAAGCCATAACGACTCTGCCAGCCGGCTAGGAAATTTAGTCGGGCATAAGCGTTTACTCCCCCGCTTACTCCAACCGTCACCGCACACCAGAGAGCTAATTTGCTAAAGCGCGATATCGAGAGAGCACGAGCTTCAGAAGAGATCACAACTAATCCCACTACTCCGCCAACCCATAGAGATAAAGCAGCAACGTGGAAGAAGAGTGAGCCGATTGCTAAGCCATGATTTCCAGCGCTTGCTGGATGGCTTTGGAAAATGGGAATCAGCAGGGCGAGCATCGTGGTTGCAAGTGCAAAGTAAATTGCGCCAACTTTTCTCGCTCGCGCGATTAACCAAATCGCAAGCACACCCATCAGATATTGGAATATGTAATCTCGACCGACGCTTGTCGTAGTTAAGAAGGACCACCAGGCATTGAGGTTGAGAGCATCAGAAATAGTGCCGCCCAAAATGTTGGCGAGTTCAACAATCGAATTCGCAATAACCAATACGACCCAAATGAGAGTCAGTCGAAGCGCCAGCTTTTTAAGTTTTTCGGATTCGCTCGATAATTTTCCACGCTCTTCTCTGAGCAAAAAACCGATTGCGTAGAGCAGCCCAACTGCACCAATAATTGGAACGAGAAATAGATCTTTAACTTCTGGTAACACAATTATTTGGTGCCACGATCATGAGAACGTCGTCTACGAGCTTTTCGCGCCTGCTTCCAAATCATGCGGGCGTACCAAAGCAGAAAGAGCGCAACGATTGTTGCAAGGCCTACGAATACAAGCACTGTGATGCTCGCAGCAGAACTTCCGCCACTCTTCTTGGGAATCGAGATTGATGTGCTTGTTGGTGATGGAGCAGCCGATTGAGTTGAAACAACGGCCGGCGCGTTATAAAGAAAAGTGTAAGAGCCAGTCAGCGGATCATCCGTCGCACTCAACATGGTGTAGCTGACCGTGTAAATCCCTGTTGCGGTCAAAGGTTTTAGTCCAACCACCGCAGTGGTATCTGAAATCGTGAGTGAGCCATCATCAACCTGTGCCCCGCTTGGGTCGGTAACGGTCAAGCTATTTCCATCTGCCAAGAGGGTTGTGGCCGCCGTTACGGAGACCGCATTAGGTGCAGCGGAGAGCACCGCTCCAACTGCCGGCACTGATGCAACGATGCTATTAGCTTGGGCATCTGATGCTCCTATAAGCGCAAGAAGCAGAGAACTAGCCACGAGTGAGCCAACCCCGAGAACCTTTGCTACCGGCAAGATCCGAGCAAGAGTGCGCATTTCAAGCCTTTCGACTCCCTCAAGAGGTCCAAAATCACCCCTGTATCCATTTTGGATTAGAGCCTATCCTCTCACCTCTTTACACTTACCTCTATGCCGACCTACCAATATGCGTGTGCCGACTGTGGCCATGAATTTGAGCTCTTCCAAGCCTTTGCAGATGACCCTATTGAGGTCTGCCCAGAGTGCAAGGGTGCGGTTCGTAAGGTCTATTCCAATGTGGGCGTTGTATTTAAAGGCGGCGGCTTTTATAAGACGGACTCTCGCCCAGCCCAGTCTGGTTCGGGAGAGTAACTTTCAGCTTTGAAGAATTGGTTATTTCTATTTAGAAGTTAACCGTGGTGCGGCGGTTTATCGGCGGCGATTTCTGCTTCTCTTCTCGCCTCATCATCTTCGCGCGGATCAATCTCATCTTGAGTCACTTTAGGCATGATATTTGAATCACTCATTTGGCACCTCCCCGCATCGCTAATTCAAGCCCATCAAGCAGCTCTTCGAATGCTGCCTCTGGAAGAATTCCTTCAATAATCAGGGTCGAAGCACCTTGTACAGCGGTCCATGAAATTAATTCGCCGTACTTGCGCATTGTCGCAGTGATGACGCCAGTCGCTAAGAGATCATCAAGACATTTTGAGAGCATCAGAAAAGCTTCTTCACTCTCATGCGTCCCGCGCTTCTCAATTTTGCAAAATCCGCCAAACATCAGACGAAAAAGATTTGGTTCTGAATTGGCCCATCGAAAATATGTTCTGCCTAATTCTCGGTATCGCATACGCGCAGCTCGCGCAGAACTTCCAGGAATGCTGCCTAATGCGACGGCCTGCATCTCTGCCATCTTGATGAACAACTGATCGCCCAACTCTGAAATAAGCGAATCCTTATCAGGGAAGTAGTGATACACGGCGCTTGGACTTACACCCACCTGCTCTGCCACGGCCCGAAGTGATAAATGATCTGGACCATTCGCTCTGACTAGATTAACTGCCGCCTCTAAGAGTGCAGCTTGCAAATCCCCGTGGTGATAACTCTCCCGCGGTGCAGACTTTCTTGGAAGAACTTTTGATGAAGACACGCGATAAGTATCTCTTGAAACTTGACAGTGTTCAAATCAACACCCCATAATCTGAACACTATTCAGATACCGACCCATCCTGAAAGGCGCGACCATGTTTGAGAAACTCGGCCACACCCTCGTAAGGCGCCGCAAAGCGGTTTTGGCGCTCTTCATCCTCATTCTCATTGGAGCTGGCTCTACCAGCTCACTTCTTATCCCCCGTCTAGATAACGGCGGCTACAACGACCCAAAGAGCGACTCGGTAAAGGCAGCCAGCTACCTCGGCTCAACATTCCACGTGAAAGATCCAGCACTGGCTCTCGTTGTAAAGATCACTACCTCAGTTACAGACCCCACAACTGTCGCAGATGCGGCATCTCTTGAGAAAGCCATTAGCCAAGAGGCAGGAGTAACCAAAACTCTTTCTTACTGGACTGCCGGCGGCGCCCCTGCGCTCAAAAGCATTGATGGAAAATCTGCTTACCTCTTCGTCTACTCAACGGGTGGTGACCCCAGCACCGCCAAAGACCTCGCAAAAACAGTCCAAGCTAAGTACGACGGCACCTATAAGTCATTACGTGTTTATGTAGGCGGAAGCGCAATGATTAATCAGGCGATTGGATCAAAGATTTCTAAGGATCTAGCAGTCGCTGAATCCATATCAATTCCCCTCACTTTCATCCTCCTCATCTTCATCTTCGGCGGATTAATTTCATCCGCAATGCCACTTGTTGTGGGACTAAGCGCAATCCTTGGAACCTTCCTCATCCTCTATCTCATCAGCCTTGCCACTGGAGTGAGCATCTTCGCTCTTAACCTCACCACCGGTATGGGGCTTGGACTTGGAATCGATTACTCGCTCCTCATCGTTAATCGCTTCCGCGAAGAACTTCACTCAGGGAAATCAGTAGAAGAATCTGTGGCACGTACCGTTGCAACCGCTGGACGCACGGTTTTCTTCTCTGGACTGACAGTTCTCGTGACAGTAGTTTCATTGATGTTCTTCCCTCTCATGTTCCTCAAATCCTTTGGTTACGCCGGCGTCGGTGTAGTAATTACCGCGGTCTTTGGTGCGCTGATCCCGCTACCTGCAATTTTGGCAATGCTCGGAAAGCGCGTTGACAAATTCGTGGTGCGAAAGAGCGCAATTACTCCAAAGGAGAATGGCCGTTGGGCACAAACTGCTCGCTTTGTAATGAAGCGTCCAGTAGCTGTCGTTACCTTCGCCCTGATCATTTTGGCGATCCTGGCAACACCCATCAAGAACATCGTCTTCTCAGAAGTGGATAGTCGCGCCCTTCCTGCAAGCAATAAGGCCGCAATTGCTAGCGCAGTAAGCACCAAGGAGTTCGATGGCCAAAGCGCAAACCCCATTGAAATCATCATCCCTGGGGGTGCATCGCATGCAGATGAATTGAGTACTTACTCAACTGATCTTGCAAAGGTGAGCAAGATAGTTTCTGTCTCGGCTCCACAAGTTGTTGGAAATGATGCTCGTATCTCGGCGATCTCATCGATTAGTCCACGTACTAATGAAGCGCAGAAACAAATTGAATCCGTGCGAGCAATACCTACCTCATTGAAAACGTATGTGGGAGGAACCGCAGCGGAGTACACCGATACGCAGAGTGGAATTTCCCGCACCTTGCCTTGGGCTTTGGGTTGGATTGCCCTCAGCGTCTTGCTCCTGCTCTTCATGTACACAGGTTCGATCATCCTGCCAATCAAGGCAGTCATTCTCAATATCCTCTCGCTAAGCGCAACAATCGGAGCGCTCTCCTGGATCTTCGTCTCCGGTCACTTAACATGGCTGGTCGGTTCATTTACCAAAACAGGTTCCATCGATACATCAATGGTGATTCTGATCTGCGTAGTTACCTTTGGTCTCTCTATGGACTACGAGGTATTCCTTCTCTCGCGCATCAAGGAGGAGCACGATGCAGGTCGCGATAATGTTGACGCAGTCGCCACCGGCTTACAGCGATCGGCCCGCATCATCACTTCAGCGGCTGTTCTCCTAGCCGTTGTCTTCGCTGCCTTCCTTACAAGCGGGGTAACCAATATCAAGACCCTGGGATTCGGAGTTGCTTTCGCAATCCTCTTGGACTCCACTCTGGTGCGCGCTCTGCTGGTTCCAGCTCTGATGCGCTTGTTTGGAGAACGAAATTGGTGGGCACCAGAAGGGCTCAAGCGCTTCACCATTTCACACTAGCAATCACTATCTAGAAAGAATCGCATCCATCCGCAGGTACCATCTGTGGATGGATGCGATTCTTACACTCACCTGCAAAGACCAGCCTGGAATTGTTCATTCGATGACTTCAGCAGTTCTTGCTGCCAATGGAAACATTATTGAGAATCAACAATTTACCGATCCCACTACTGGATTGTTTGTCATGCGAACCAGGATCGAATCCGAACTAGCTTCGGAAGAAGCAACAAAGACGCTTCGAACCGGCCTGCAGCATCTAGATCCAGCGCTAGAAATCCGAGAGACCTCCACCAAGAAGCGCGCGCTAGTCCTTGTGACCAAGGAGAGCCATTGCCTTCGAGATCTCCTCTATCTCCAAGAACTCGGTGAACTTCCGGTTGAAATCCCAGCAGTTCTATCCAACCGTGAAGAGTTGCGTTCACTTGTGGAATCTCATGGAATTCCTTTTCTGCTTCTAGATCAAAATAAGGCGGTCGCCGAGAAGACAATCATTGAAACAATCCTGAGTCACAATATTGATTTCATTGTGCTCGCCCGCTACATGCAAATTTTAAGTTCAGAGTTTTGTAATAATTACTCCGGTCGGATTATCAATATTCATCACTCATTCTTGCCAGGATTCAAGGGAGCAAAGCCTTATCACCAAGCACATGCACGAGGTGTAAAGATCATCGGAGCAACTGCCCACTTCGTAACGTCGGACTTGGACGAAGGTCCCATCATTGAACAAGATGTCGCCCATGTAACGCACGCAGCAACTCCGGAGGATCTCATTGCTATTGGTCGAGACATTGAACGTAGAGTTCTCTCCAAGGCGGTAAAGCTTTATGCCGAGGATCGAATCTTTATCGCAGGAAATCGGACCATCATCTTTTGAGTGTCCCAGACGGGAGTTGAACCCGTGGCCTACCGCTTAGGAGGC
>CAITFY010000130.1 GCA_903891755.1 uncultured Actinomycetes bacterium
CATAACGGTTGCCGTCCACCAAAGCCACGTCGAGTTTAAGGAAGGAAGAGAATAAATGGCTCGTTATACCGGAGCAGATTGCAAGCGCTGCCGTCGCGAAAAAGTAAAGCTCTTTCTTAAGGGCTCTAAGTGCGATGGTCCAAAGTGTCCTATTGAGTCACGTCCATATCCACCAGGACAACATGGTCGTGGCCGTTCCAAGGAATCTGAGTACCTAGGTCAGCTTCGCGAAAAGCAAAAGTGCGCGCGTATGTATGGCGTACTAGAGAAGCAATTCCGTGGATATTACGAAGAGGCAAACCGTCTTCAAGGTAAGACCGGTGAAAACCTCCTCATCATCCTCGAGACCCGTTTGGATAACGTTGTTTTCCGTGCCGGTTTCGCTAAGAGTCGCGATATGGCTCGCCAGTTAGTTCGTCACGGACACTTCTTGGTAAACGGTAAGAAGGTAAACATTCCTTCATTCCGCGTTACTCCTATGGATGTCATTGATGTAGTTCCTGGTTCATTGGATACAACCCCATTCATCGTCGCTAGCGCCGAGTTGGGTGAGAAGTCAGTTCCTGCGTGGATGGAAGTTGTCGGAGCAAAGATGAGAATCCTTGTTCACGCAAACCCAACTCGCACAATCATTGACACTCAAATCCAAGAGCAACTTATCGTTGAGCTCTACAGCAAGTAATAACTAGGCAGTACTCGAAAAGTAGTTATCCGAAAAGTAGTTTCATTGCAGGAGATCAAATAGTGGATCTCCCCGACGTACGGAGGAAATAAGTGCTCATTGCACAACGCCCTATCCTCACTGAGGCAGCCGATCCAGACAATGCGTTTCGCTCGCGTTTCATCATTGAACCGCTGGAGCCAGGCTTTGGTTATACCCTCGGTAATTCTTTACGCCGCACCCTCTTGTCATCGATCCCTGGAGCAGCAGTAACCAGCGTTCGCGTCAACGGAGCGTTGCACGAGTTCACAACTCTTGAAGGTGTTAAGGAAGATCTCACAGAGATCGTCTTGAACATCAAGAACCTAGTGCTCTCATCAGATAATGATGAGCCTTCACTTCTCTACATTCGCAAGAATGGCGAAGGTGTTGTCACAGGTGCAGATATTGCAACTACTTCAGGCGTAACCGTTCATAACCCAGAGCTTCATATCGCAACCCTCAACTCAAAGGCTAAGTTCGAAGTCGAACTCACCGTTGAGCGTGGTCGTGGATATGTAACTGCAGTTGCTAACAAGGCAGCCGGCGGAGAGATTGGTCGCATCCCTGTTGACTCAATCTATTCACCAGTATTGCGTGTGACCTACAAGGTCGAAGCAACTCGTGTCGAACAACGCACTGACTTTGACCGTTTGATCGTCGATGTTGAGACCAAGCCATCAATGAATCCTGGAGATGCAATGGCATCTGCTGGAAAGACATTGGTTGAGCTCTTTGGTCTTGCTCGCGAATTGAACGTCAACGCTGAAGGAATCGAAATGGGACCTTCTGTCCAAGATGCTGCGCTCGCTGCAGATCTCGCTCTTCCAATCGAAGACCTTGATCTCACCGTTCGCTCATACAACTGCCTCAAGCGCGAAGGTATTCATACCGTCGGTGAGCTTGTCGGCCGTTCAGAGGCAGATCTCCTCGATATCCGTAACTTCGGTTCAAAGTCGATCGATGAAGTGAAGGCAAAACTTCACAGCATGGGTCTACAACTGAAGGACAGCCCAATCGGATTTGATCCAACAAAACACCACAACTACGGAACTGAAGTCGACGAAGATCTCGTCGAGTCAGAGCAGCTCTAGGAGAACGCCATGCCAACACCAAGTAGAGGACCACGCCTCGGAAGCGGTCCAGCACACGAGAGACTGTTGCTAGGCACTCTTGCAGAGCAACTCTTTGAACACGGCAAGATCAAGACCACTGAGGCAAAGGCTAAGCGCCTTCGTCCATTGGCTGAAAAGTTGATCACTGCTGCAAAAGAGGGCGATCTAGCAGCTCGTCGTCGCGTTATGGAGACAATCCAGAACAAGAGCGTTGTACACACACTCTTCACTGAGATTGCGCCTCGTTTCGCAACACGTCCTGGTGGTTACACCCGTATTACAAAGGTTGGTCCACGTAACGGTGACAATGCCCCAATGGCAGTCATCGAACTCGTTAACGACTAATCATTTGTAAGAACCTATAAAAGTTCATGATCGAACCCGCTCTCAATCCCGAGAGCGGGTTTCGTCGTTTACGGATTGATTTAACTTACGACGGTACGAACTATGCAGGATGGGCTAAACAGCCCGATCAGCGGACCCTGCAAGGCGCGCTAGAAGATGCGCTAGCAAAGATCCTTCGCACTCCCATTAACACCGTTGTCGCTGGAAGAACTGATGCTGGGGTCCACGCAACAGGCCAAGTAGTTCACGCCGATCTTCCCGAGGATGCACCAAATTCTCGCTATCGCCCCGATGAAGATATTTGGGATTTGGCACATTTTAAATTTAGGCTCAACCAGATCTTGGAAGAGGACTTTCGAGTTCTGGATGTTTCACTAGCCCCCACTAACTTTGATGCACGCTTCACCGCATCCTCACGCCACTACAGATACAAGTTGCTTGATGGCAATCAAGATTTACTTCCACTGAAGCGATTGGATGCTGCGACCTGGTTTCGCCCACTGGACGTTGATCTGATGAACCAGGCAAGCCAGCCACTGCTTGGGAAACATGATTTCCTCACCTTCTGCCGCTACCGAGAGGGCGCAACCTCACTTCGCACCTTGCTCGAATTTGCCTGGTCTCGGGATTCCGATGGCTTTGTGATCTGTGACATTGCAGCCGACGGCTTTGGTTGGAATATGGTTCGAAATTTGGTGGGGGCGGCGGTCTGCGTGGGTGAGGGAAGGTTTGCTCCCGGTTGGATGGAGGAGATTTTGGAGGCAAAAGCCCGGGTTTCTGACTCCTATGTCTTCCCGGCAAGAGGCCTGACTCTGCGCCACGTGGAGTACCCAGATGCCTCAAAGTTGGCTGAAATCAGGCTTTCTGACTTCCTCGCTGAACCTTCATTTTGACCCCGCAGCCCTCGAGAAGGTAACCTGCTCCTCTGCCTGTGTGCTGGATTCAGCTCGCGGTGCGATCCGCAGAGCACCAAGCTTTGTATTTAAAAGACTAGAAAGAGAGAGACCTCGTGCGCACATTTACACCGAAAGCTGGTGACGTCACCCGCAAGTGGCATGTCATCGACGCTGAAGGAGTTGTCCTTGGTCGCCTAGCTAGCCATGCAGCTGTCCTTCTTCGCGGAAAGCATAAGACCACCTTCGCTCCACACATTGACATGGGTGACTTCGTCATCGTTATCAATGCAGAGAAGGTTGTTCTTACAGGACAAAAGGCTGGCAAGAAGTTTGCTCACCATCACTCAGGTTATCCAGGTGGTATGACTTCTATCGTCTACTCAGATTTGATTAACCAAGATCCAACTCGCGTAATCGAGAAGGCAATCCTTGGAATGATTCCTAAGAACAAGTTGGGTCGCGCTGTTGGTTCAAAGCTAAAGGTCTATGCAGGTCCTTCGCACCCACATGCTGCACAGAATCCAACCGCATATGAATTTACTCAAGTTTCACAAATCGTGAAGAAGTAAGGAAAGAAGAGACATGTCAGATTTCGATCCAGCAATCGATGCAGAAGAAGAAGTTCTAACTTCATACACCTCTTCAACTCCAGCTGCTTCAACAAACCGTCCTGCAATTAAAGCTCCAGGAGGCGGCACAGGTCGTCGTAAGGAAGCTGTTGCACGCGTTCGTTTAACACCTGGTTCAGGTAAGTGGATTGTTAACGGTAAGGCACTTGATGTGTACTTCCCAAACAAGGTTCACCAACAACTCGTTTCAGAGCCATTCCGCACAGTCGGTGCAGAGAATCAATACGATGTAATTGCTCGCATCAACGGTGGCGGAACTTCTGGCCAAGCTGGTGCACTTCGTCTCGGTGTTGCACGTGCGCTCAATGAGATTGATCGCGATGCAAACCGTCCAGCACTTAAGAAGGCTGGCTTCCTCACTCGTGACCCTCGTGTCATCGAGCGTAAGAAGTACGGACTAAAGAAGGCTCGTAAGCGTTCTCAATACAGCAAGCGTTAATTTTTCTATTACGCGATTGCTTTATTAAATGGCGCTCTTTGGCACCGATGGTGTTAGAGGTCTAGCTAACGGATTCTTAACAGCGGAACTTGCTGTTGATCTCTCAATTGCCGCAGCCCACATCTTGGGTGAACTTGGCGCGTTCGAAGGTCATCGTCCTAAAGCAATTGTCGGCCAAGACTCACGTGCATCTGGAGATTTTCTTGAGGCAGCGGTTGTTGCTGGATTAGCAAGCGCTGGCGTCGATGTTTACCGCGTTGGCATTCTTCCAACACCAGCTATCGCGCATCTGGTTGCTGAAAGCGGCGCAGATCTTGGCGTAATGATTAGCGCTTCGCATAACCCAATGCCAGATAATGGAATTAAGTTCTTCGCAAAAGGCGGCGGAAAACTCGATGACGCTTTAGAAAGCGCAATTGAAAATCGCATGGGGGAGAGCTGGCAACGTCCAACCGGGCGAAATGTAGGACGAGTTATTAACGATGACTCTGCTGCAGAGCGCTACATATTTCACCTATTAAATACGCTCACCACAAATCTTTCAGGTCTTAAAGTTGTTGTTGATTGTGCAAATGGTGCCTCATCTCGCGTAGCTGCAAAGACATACTCCAGAGCTGGCGCTGAGGTAATTGCTATCTCTAATGAGCCAAATGGCTGGAATATCAACGATGGCTGTGGCTCAACACATCTGGAAAATATCAAGGCAAAAGTTCTAGAAACTGGAGCAGATCTTGGTATTGCCCACGATGGTGATGCCGACCGTTGTTTAGCAATTGATAGTCAAGGAAATGTTATTGATGGCGATTTCATCATGGCAATTTTGGCTGCTGATTGGCAGAGCCGCGGTTTGCTCACCCACGAAACCATCGTCGGTACAGTCATGAGCAATTTAGGTTTCTTCAAGGCGATGGAGGCTCTCGATATCAACGTTGAGATCACCTCAGTTGGAGATCGTTATGTTTTAGAGAAGATGATTTCCGATGGATTTGTATTAGGTGGAGAACAATCTGGTCACATCATCATGCGCCACTATGCAAATACTGGAGATGGATTACTAACCGCACTGCATTTAATGCAAGCTGTTAAAACATCCGGCAAATCACTCGCCGAGCTCGCATCAATAATGCAGCGTTTTCCGCAAGAACTGGTCAACGTGAAGAACGTTGATAAAGATAAATTATCGACATCAGTTACCTTGAAAAATGAGATTGAAGCAAAGCAGATAGCTTTGGGTTCAGCGGGTCGTATCTTGGTGCGCGCTTCAGGCACCGAAAGCCTGGTTCGCGTGATGGTTGAGGCCCAAACCGCCACTCAAGCAAAAGAAATAGCCGAAGAATTAGCGGCTCTAGTAAGATTAGAACTCTCGTAACCACTGCTTGAAGCTTCAAAGGACCTCAAAGGAGAAGACGCCATGTGTGGCATTGTCGGATATACCGGTAAGGCCTTGGCTCTCTCTCCAGTCCTTGAGGGACTTCGCCGGTTGGAATATCGTGGTTATGACTCAGCTGGTATCGCGCTCGTAGTCACAGAAGGTGGCCCGCTCTGGGTCGAAAAACGTGCTGGAAAACTCTCCAATCTTGAATCAACTCTTGGTGCTACCAACCCAAATGCCAACTCAGGTATCGGTCACACGCGGTGGGCAACTCATGGTGGTCCAACCGACCTAAACGCGCACCCTCATCTTGATAATGACGGAAAGTTAGCGCTGATTCACAATGGAATTATTGAAAATTATGTAGAGCTGCGCGAACTCCTAGAGGCACGCGGCCACATCTTTAAATCTGAAACTGATACCGAATCTGTGGTTCACCTTTTGAGTGATGCTCGTAAAGCCCATGACGGCGATCTCGCTGCGGCGATGCGCGAAGTCTGCGGACAACTCCGTGGTTCATTTACCTTGCTTGCAATTCATAGCGATGAACCAGGTCGGATTGTTGGAGCGCGACGCAACTCTCCTTTGGTAGTTGGAGTGGGAGATGGCGAAAACTTCTTGGCATCTGATGTTGCTGCATTTATCTCACATACCAAACACGCGCTAGAACTTGGACAAGATGAGGTTGTAGACATCACCGCAACAACAATCACCGTAACTGATCTCGCCGGAAATGTTTTGAAGCCTCGCGAATTTGAAATCATGTGGGATGCATCTGCAGCTGAACGCGGCGGATTCCCACACTTCATGCTTAAAGAGATTTACGAGCAACCTAAAGCGATTGCCGATACCTTAATTGGACGTACCGCTGGACTTAATGCGGAGATAACAAACGGAATAGATCTCGAGGGTATTTCTAAAGTTGTCATTATCGCCTGCGGTACCGCCTATCACGCTGGCTTAGTTGGAAAGTATGCAATTGAAAAGTGGGCAAACGTTCCTGTCGATGTGGAACTTGCCTCAGAATACCGCTATCGCGAACCATCTGTTGATTCATCGACACTCGTAATTCCAATTTCACAATCTGGTGAGACCATGGATACCTTGATGGCGATGCGTTACGCCAGATCTCATGGCGCACGAGTCTTTGCCGTCTGCAATACCAACGGCTCCACAATTCCTCGTGAATCAGATGCCGTGCTCTATACCCACGCTGGCCCTGAGATTGCAGTAGCTTCCACTAAAGCCTTCGCGACACAGTTAATCGCTATGTATCTGATTGCACTTCATCTAGGCCGCGTGCGCGGGGCAATTACTGAAGAGTTTTATGCAGAGATTGGCGCTGAGATTGCAGATCTTCCGGATAAGGTCGAACAAGTGCTTGAGACCGTGGAGCCCCTTCGTGCGCTTACTCGCGAATTTAAGGATTCTTCCTCAGTGCTCTTCCTGGGTCGACATGTTGGTTACCCAACAGCTTTAGAAGGCGCACTCAAATTGAAAGAGCTCGCCTATATGCACGCCGAAGGTTTTGCAGGTGGAGAGTTAAAGCACGGCCCCATCGCACTTATAGATCAAGGAACTCCGGTCGTTGCGATTATGCCAACTTCAAAGAGCGCGCTCTATGAGAAGATGGCGAGCAATGTTCAAGAGGTAAAGGCTCGCGGCGCAGTTGTGATTGTAATCGGCGATGCGGATTTAGCAAGCGCTACGCATAATATTCGCATCCCAACCTCGCACGATTTCCTGCAACCTGTCTTGGCGGTTGTTCCACTTCAAGTAATTGCCTATGAAATGGCAGTGTCTCGTGGAAATGATGTCGACCAACCTCGTAACTTGGCTAAATCGGTCACAGTCGAATGATGTGGGGCTCGCTGGAAGTTCACCGCCGGCAGGAGCGTAATCGAGCAGTACGAGTATCACTCGCCTTCTTTCTAGCTTTTCTCGTTGTTACAGAGCAGGTGCTAACTAAAAGTTATCTTTATCGCTTAGATCATCGCATCAAGTTAATAAAGCACCACACCTTCCGTGGGTTATCTAGCCATTTCCTCCTCGCCCTTGATGATTTGGGATTAAGAAGTCTCACCGCCACCTGTTTGCTCGTGACGGCAGTTCTCTTGGCTTATCGATATAAATCATGGCGACCTATTAATTTCTCTCTCGCTGCGCTCATTCTGCTCAACGGAGTAGTTGGCTTGGCAAAGATCTTCTTCGGTAGAAGTAAGCCAAGGTTAAATGTGGATATTTACCACAGCGGAATTGTTGGCTCCTATCCATCAGGTCACTCATCAAATGCTCTCCTTACATGGGGAGCGCTCGCATATCTTTTGTATCGCTACACACATTACTGGGCAACCAAACTTTCAATTTTGTATTTTCTTGTTGGCGGGGTCACGGTGACTGTCTGCCTCGTATCCTTAATTCGCGATACCCATTGGCTAAGTGATTTGGTCGGTGGAGCATTCCTCGGCGGATCTATCTTGGTCTTTCTCATTGCAGCAGATCGCGCCTGGCCATCGGAGAGGCAGCCATCATGATTGAAGGAATTGGTATCGATGTAGTTGATATCGCCCGCTTTCAAGAGTCCCTTGAGAGGACTCCAGGGATGAGAGAGAGAATCTTCACGGAGACAGAAGCCACTCTCAAAGTTGCATCTCTAGCCGCGAGATTCGCAGCAAAAGAAGCCCTTGTTAAAGCTTTAGATGCCCGCAACATCTTCTCGTGGCATGAAGTTGAAATCCGAAGTGAAGAATCTGGAAAGCCTTACTTCCATTTTTCTGGCGCCTTAGCGGAGCGGGTTTCTAACTCTAAGGTTCATCTCACAATTTCTCATGATGCGGGAATTGCTTCTGCAATGGTTGTAATCGAGGGAATGTAAGCATGCGCGCATTTGTTCAGGTTGATCTCGCTGCAATTGCGGAAAATATTGCAGCGATTGCAAAGCGCACTGACTCAACTATCTTGGCGGTAGTTAAGGCAGATGCTTACGGTCATGGATTGGTACCTGTCGCAATCACAGCGGTTGAGTCTGGCGCATCATGGCTTGGGACGGCGCTCTTAGAAGAGGCAATCACGCTGCGCGAAGCGGGAATTGAAGTTCCGGTTATTGCTTGGCTAACCCCACCCGGTGAAGATTTTGAACGCGCACTTAAACTCAACATTGATCTTTCAGTCTCATCCATCTCGCTCTTTAAAGAGATCCTCGAAGTTGGCAAGCACCTTGGAATTAAGCCACGTCTACATTTTGAGGTTGATACCGGGATGCGCCGTGGTGGGGTTCTAGATGAGTGGAGTGAATTTCTTGCTTTTGCTCAAGCAGAGAAAGCCAACTACTCACTTATTGGTTTCTGGTCTCATTTCGCTCGCGCCGATGAACCTCTTCGATCTTTTAATCAAGTTCAAGAAGATGAGTTTTCATCCAAACTCGCAGAGTTAACCGCAACTGGTTTAACTCCTGAAATAATTCATCTCTCAAATTCGGCAGCCACTCTTTCGCGTCCAAGTGCACATCATTCGATGGTTCGATTGGGGATTGCCATGTACGGATTGAGCCCTGATGTTGATCAGATGGGCGGTGCAGAGAAATTTAATTTAAGACCCGCCATGACAATTCGCGCCAAGATTCACCTGATTAAAGCGGCGAAGGCGGGCGATGCCGTGGGTTATGGCGGAACCGAAACCTTAAAGCGCGATACCAAGTTAGGTGTAATCGTTATGGGCTACTCGGATGGTCTACCTCGAACTGCAAATAACTCTGCAGGAGTCTTCTTCGATGGAAGATTGGCTCCGCTTGTAGGTCGAATTTCAATGGATCAATGTGTAGTGGATCTTGGTGCGGATTCCCGAGCTGAAGCTGGGGATTACGTCACGGTGATGGGCGGAGATGGCTATTCCATTGATGAGTGGGCGAAAGCCGCAGGAACAATTAATTATGAAATAGTCACGCGAATTGCCGCTCGAGTACCTAGAATCTACTAACTTAACTAGGTCTCAACGGCGAGGAGTGGTCTTTTATGCACGACCCCGCTTCGCTACGCCTTGAATCGGTAACTGTAGATTTTGGCGGACTCCGCGCTCTCTCCAACGTCTCAATAGAGATTAATCCTGGAGAGGTTGTTGGAATCATCGGACCAAATGGCGCCGGCAAGACCACCCTATTTAATGTCCTGAGCGGATTGGTTCATCCCACATCAGGTACTTTCTATATGGGTGGGGCGAAGAGAAATTGGCCGAAGCCTCATGAGCTCACTCAACTTGGAATTGCCCGCACTCTTCAAGGGGTTGGGTTATTTAATGACCTCACCGTAAATGAAAATCTCCTCGTTGGGGCTTCACATGTGGAGAGAGATAATTTCTTTAAATCACTCCTTGGCCTGGATAGAAATAAGCAGAGACATCTTTACGAGGAGGCTCAAAACCTCCTGGCAGAGCTACAGATTGCAGAGTATGCACGAGAGCTCGCATCATCCTTGCCGTATCCGATTTCAAAACGCGTTGCACTCGCCAGGGCTTTGATGTGCAAACCTTCGACGCTACTTCTGGATGAACCGGCTGGGGGATTGGGAGTTGAAGATATAGAGTGGCTAAAAGAGTTTGTTCTGCGATTTAGAAGTGAGAAATCAGTCCTTCTCGTGGAACACCATATGGATGTAATCATGAATGTCTGTGATCGCATTTATGTATTGAACTTTGGAGAGTTAATTGCTCACGGCACTCCTGATCAGATCAAACATAATCCATTAGTGATTGCGGCATACCTCGGAAACGAGGATGGAGAATGAACCAAGGCTTGGTCGTAAATAATCTCTCGGTGGATTACGGGTCAGTGGCAGCCGTTAAGCACCTCTCCTTTGCAATAACTCCTGGAGAGTTGGTGGCTGTCATTGGCTCCAATGGTTCTGGTAAGAGCACCCTTATTCGCACTCTCAGTGGGTTGATTGCACCTACCACGGGCGATGCTTCTTGGAATGGCCACTCAGTGCTTGGTAAGAAGCCAGAAGAATTAGTTCGACAGGGAATCGTCCATATCTCTGAAGGTAAGTCAGTTATTCCAGAACTCACCGTCGCGGAGAATTTGGCACTTGGTGGACTATGGCGTCGCGATAAGAGCGATGTCCGGCTAGCCCACGAGGAGAGTTTGAACATTTTTCCAGTCCTAGCCACTCGCTTAGATCAACGCGCAGATTCACTCTCAGGTGGAGAGCGACAGATGTTAGCTATAGCCCGCGCACTTATCTCAAGGCCACAGCTGTTATTGCTTGATGAACCTTCGCTGGGGTTGGCACCGCTCATCATTGAACAGATTTTTGTGGCACTCAATGATCTGAGAAAGAAGTATGGTTTAACGGTTTTGCTCGTTGAGCAAAATGCAATGAGTGCGCTGAAGATTGCTGACCGCGGCCTGATCTTGCATCTCGGTCAACTCATTACAAGCGGTACTCCTTCTGAGCTGATGAAGGATCCACAACTTCGAGCCGCTTACTTGGGATTTTAAAATGTTTATCGACACACTCCTCATCGGAATTAGTAGCGGCGCAATTTATTCTCTAATGGCGCTGGCCCTAGTTTTGGTCTGGCGTTCGACTCGCGTGGTGAACTTCGCACAATCAGGTCAAGCGGTTCTCTCCACATACATTGGTTATGAGATCACTACAAAGACTCACAATTATTGGGTTTCTCTTCCCCTAGCGATTATTTGTGGAGCCCTTATTGGGTCACTTGTGGACCTGCTCTTCATGAGGTTTCTTAGCAAGAGAGTGAAGTCGGGACCAATTTCGGAGATTGCACCTGTGATTGCAACTCTAGGTTTATTGGGGCTCATCCAAAGCGTGATCGGATTAATTTGGGGTAATGCTTTCTTGCAATATGCCTCACCACTTTCGGCAAAAGGTTTTACATTCGGTTCCCACACAATCCCGTTCTCACCACAAAACTTATTTATCGTTCTCGCTTCCGCCGTGGTGCTTGCAATATTTGGAGTGATCTTTCGTTTCACAAATCTGGGACTTGCTCTTCGCGCCTCATCCTTCGCGCCGGAAATCGCGCAGCTCGCTGGAATTCGCGTAAGTCGCGTTCGAAATATCGGTTGGTCATTTGCGGGTGCAGCAGGTGCAGTTGCCGGTGCGGTAATAACTCCAACTTCCACGCTTTCCCCTAACTCACTCGACCTTCTCTTTGTCTCAGGCTTTATCGCAGCAGTTATTGGTGGACTTGATTCTCTGGTCGGTGCGGTTGTTGGTGGTCTGGTTCTTGGAGTGAGCTTCTCCTTCATCTTGCAATACATCAGCTCATCAGTAACTTTCCTGGCGGGCTTCATCATTTTGATGATTGTGCTGCTGGTAAGGCCACGAGGTATTTTCGGAAAGAGAGTTGGTCGAAATGCTTAA
>CAITFY010000131.1 GCA_903891755.1 uncultured Actinomycetes bacterium
ATGCGGTCAGCCTCGCCCAATTTCTGGGTGCGCAGAACGATCGCTTGATCGCGGTAGACCGACATAGGCCCACCGTACCCCGAACTACTGTCGCAGGCCTCGATTTACCGCTGAGATGACCGCTTTGAGGGCGGCAGTTGTAGTGCTTGGGTCGATTCCGACGCCCCAGAAGGTCTGGCCAGCGACTTCGCACTCAAGATAGGCAGCAGCTTTTGCGTCGCCACCCGCAGAAAGCGCGTGTTCGTAATAATCCAGAACTCGGACTCCCGCTCCCCCGACATGCTTATTCATGATGTCAACGAATGCTGCAATTGGACCATTGCCCACGCCATTGAGAGTATGAATCGCATGATGATCCAGAAGCTCTACTGAGAGATTTACATCCTCATCCATATGGCTGCTCTGCGACAAACCGACGAGCTTGAAGCGACCCCATTGATTATCAGATGCTGGCAAGTACTCATCTTCAAAGATCTGCCAGAGTTGACCTGGAGTTACCTCTCCACCCTCAGAGTCGGTCTTTGATTGAACGACTTGCGAGAACTCAATCTGCAAGCGACGTGGAAGATCGAGTTGGTGCTCATTCTTCATCAGATACGCAACTCCACCTTTACCGGACTGTGAGTTAACGCGAATCACGGCCTCGTAGGAGCGACCAATATCTTTTGGATCAATCGGAAGGTATGGAACCGCCCAGGTGTGTTCATCTATATGGCGACCGGCAGCATCTGCATCTTTCTGCATATGCTCCAATCCCTTCTTGATTGCATCTTGGTGTGAACCAGAGAAGGCAGTAAAGACCAGGTCTCCACCATATGGATGGCGCTCAGGTACGCGAAGTTGATTGCAATATTCAACGGTGCGACGAATTTCATCGATATCCGAGAAATCAATATGCGGATCAATTCCATGGCTGAATAAATTCAACCCAAGAGTTACAAGGCAGACATTTCCGGTGCGCTCGCCATTACCGAAAAGTGTTCCTTCGATGCGATCTGCGCCAGCAAGATATGCGAGCTCTGCGGCCGCAACTCCGGTGCCACGATCATTGTGTGGGTGCAATGAAAGTACGACGGAATCGCGATACTTCAGATTGCGATGCATCCACTCAATCGAGTCTGCATAAACATTTGGTGATGCCATCTCAACAGTTGCAGGCAAGTTAATGATTGTCTTGTGATCTGGAGTTGGCTTCCAGATGTCATTGACGGCATCGCAGACCTCTTTGGCGTACTCGAGTTCGGTGCCGGTATATGACTCTGGGCTGTACTCGAAGAAGACTGTGGTGCCTGGAACTGTTGCGACTAAATCCTGGCAGATCTGAGCGCCATCGGTTGCGATCTTCTTGATGCCCTCTTTATCTTGCCCAAAGACCACACGGCGTTGCAGAGTTGAGGTCGAGTTGTACAAGTGGATAACAACTTGCTTCGCGCCTTTAATTGATTCGAAGGTGCGCTCAATCAAGGGACGGCGAGCTTGGGTCAATACTTGAATGACAACATCATCTGGAATTAAGTTCTCATCGATGATCTTGCGCACGAAGTCGAAATCGAGCTGAGATGCACTGGGGAAACCAACTTCAATCTCCTTGTAGCCCATCTTCACCAAGAGGTTGAACATGGTGAGTTTGCGGTGCGGATCCATCGGATCGATAAGCGCTTGGTTGCCATCGCGAAGATCTACTGAGCACCACTTAGGCGCGTGGGTGATTCGCTTGGAAGGCCAGGTGCGATCATGAAGATCAACTGGAATAAAAGGTGCATAGCGATGCACTGGCATGGTGGAAGGTTGTTGGTCTGGATATTTCATTTAAAGCTCCTTTAGATTCGCGGGAATTTGTCGTTTACCGGCAAGACAAAAACCCCGCGAGCGAGGTGACCGGTTAGTTGGCCCCGCTGCGGCAGCGAAGGAGGAGGCTGCGCAAGTTCATACCGCTAGGTTACTAGAGCCCGTGAGCAGCAGCAACAGCCGCGTAACGAATTGCTCCATCGTGCACGTTAAGACCTGAACCAAGCGCAGGATCACTCGATACAGCCTTCTCCCAGCCAAGATCGGCGATGGCGAGCGCGTATTTGATGGTGGCATTAGCCAAGGCATAGGTGGAAGTCGCTGGGACAGCACCTGGCATATTGGCAACGCAGTAATACAAAGAATCGTGGACTTTGAATGTTGGATCAGAGTGCGTGGTAGCGCGTGAGCCCTCAAAGCATCCGCCTTGATCGATTGCAACATCGACGAGAACTGAACCTGGCTTCATCTTTGCAACAAGGTCTTGCGTAACGAGCTTTGGTGCTTTTGCACCAGGAACGAGTACTGCGCCGATTACTAAATCTGCAGCCATGCATTGTTGTTCAATCTCATACTTGGATGAGGCAAGTGTCTTGACCTGCCCGGCAAAGATCTGATCGATCTCTGCAAGGCGAGCCAGATTGAGATCAAGAATTGTTACATCAGCGCGCATGCCATGTGCGATGGTTGCTGCGGCAACTCCCACAACTCCCCCGCCCAAGATAACGACTTTGCCGGGACGAACTCCTGGAACACCTGGAAGCAAAACTCCGCGTCCACCTTCTGGACGTTGCAGCGCAGTTGCGCCGACTTGAATCGACATACGACCAGCAACTTCTGACATTGGAGCCAGAAGAGGGAGGTGACGATTTTGTTCGACAGTTTCGTAAGCAATCGCAGTGACACCTTGCTCCATGAGAGCGAGTGTGAGTTCGCGATCTGCTGCGAGGTGAAGATAGGTGAAGAGGATCTGACCCTTGCGCATCTTTGGGTATTCGACAGCGATAGGTTCTTTAACCTTCATGATCATCTCAGCGCGCTGCCAAACCTCATCAGCGGTTGCGACAATCTGTGCGCCTGCAGCTACGTAATCTGAGTCGCTGATAGCTGAACCGACCCCAGCACCACTCTCGATTAACACGGTGTGGTTGGCACTTAAAGCATGTGCCCCAGATGGAGTAAGAGCTACTCGAGATTCATTATTTTTGATTTCCTTGGGCACACCAATGATCATGAAGGAGATGCTACTACTTGGCGATATGCGATTATCCGAATATCGCTGCGCAGATCTTGGGATGAAGGTCTGCTCTCATCTGGGTGAATGCAGATGGTGGCCAACCTGCTGCAAAGGTGCGGCGCAAGAGTTTGGCCATCTGATATCCAGGTGAATCAACCATCGCGCGGTCTAGTGCCCGCTGCGCCAATGCGCCGTCGCCCCGCTCATATGACATCGTGGCAAAGATGACAGCAACTGGTGCGACATAGCCTTGAGGAGCCAATCGAAGAAGATAGCGCCACATATCCCAGAGTTGATCGCTGGTCTCCTCGGTCGTCATGCCCATCGCATAATCGCGCACCTGCAAATCCAAGAGTCGCAC
>CAITFY010000132.1 GCA_903891755.1 uncultured Actinomycetes bacterium
AACGGGAAGTACGCCGGCGATAACAGGAAGTTTCGAGCCCGCCTTAGCAAGTGATTCAATCAATCGGTTATAGGCATCAATCTCGAAGAAGAACTGCGTTGTTGCGAATGTTGCACCGTGCGCCTCTTTGCGAATGAGAACTTCAACATCCCTCGCGAAATCTCCACCGGATGCAGGATGGCCATCAGGAAAGGCCGCAACGCCCACCTGAAAATCTCCGCGAGCGCCAGCTAAGTCAACGAGTTGGTCTGCATGATCAAATCCACCAGGTGTAGAAACCCAAGGTGCTCCGGGTCCACTTACAGGATCTCCTCGCAGCGCCAAGATTGTGGAGATATTTGCCGCAGCATATTGATCCAGAATTTTGGAAAGCTCTTCTTGCGTCGAACCAACACAGGTCAGGTGTGCGACTGTAGAGATCCCAGTATGTGTGGTGAGCTCTGATGCAATTCGAATAGTGCGATCTCTCGTAGATCCACCTGCGCCATAAGTCACTGAAACGAAATCAGGTCTGAAGAGCGCTAATTCATCGACCGCTTCCCAGAGGCGGCTCTCCCCTGACTCATCTTTGGGCGGGAACAACTCGACCGAGAATGTCGGGGCGCTTTCGGTTCGGAGGTTCATAGCGATGCAGGGTACCTTTACCGCGTGGATTTTGATGGCATTAAGGGGCTAACCCAGGAGATCAATACCTCTCTGACTGGATTTTTCGAGAAAGAGTCGCTCTACCTGCAAGCGATTGGCAGCGAACTCAATCCAGTAGCCGACGCCCTGGGTCATTTCCTTCTAGATAGCGGCAAACGCCTTCGTCCCCTCTTCGCCACGATCGGCTTCCTTGGAGCCGGCGGTGAACTCACTCCCTCTATTTTCCGAGCAGTCTCAAGCCTCGAACTCGTTCACGTCTGCGCGCTGATTCATGACGATGTCATGGATGCCTCAGATACACGCCGCGGCGCTCCAGCAATTCATAAGCAATTTGAAAATATTCATAACCAAGAAAATCTTCATGGCTCTGCATCTCAGTTCGGCGTGGCCTCTGCAATTTTGCTCGGTGATCTTGCTTTGATTTGGGCGGCAAAATCCCTCCATGAATCTGGCGTTGCGCCCGAATTAATTCTCCGCTCCCTTCCCATCTACGACGAGATGCGCGTAGAACTAATGGCTGGGCAATACCTCGATGTGTATGAGCAAGCACTCGCAAGTGAGAGCGTTGAGCGCTCCCTCAAGGTAGCTCGCTACAAATCAGGCAAATACAGCATCGAACGTCCGCTGCACTTTGGTGCAACTTTTGCGCCGGGTTACTCCCCTGAAATTATTGATTCCTATTCACATTATGGATTGCCACTGGGCGAAGCATTTCAATTGCGCGATGATGTCATTGGAGTCTTTGGTGATCCAGAGAAAACCGGAAAGCCTGCTGGCGATGACCTTCGTGAAGGAAAGCGCACCGTCTTGGTCGCAACAACTCTCTCCAAGGCAAACCCAGCGCAGCGTGCAACATTCCTCGACCTCTTTGGCAAGAAAGAGTTAGATATTGCTCACATCGATACGCTTCGTCAGATTATTACCGAAACTGGTGCGCTCACAGAGCTGGAATCAATTATTTCGGAGATGACCTCCAAAGCGCACGAAGCGCTCACTCATGGTGGAATTACCCCTGAAGCGGTAGCCCTCTTAGGTCAGATGGCAGTAGCCGCTACTCAACGAAGTTCATAATTTCAAGCAATAAGGGGTAACGCGTGCGTCAAGTAAAAGGCAAGAGCGATCATGTTGTGATTGTTGGCGCGGGCCTCGGTGGTCTTAGCGCAGCACTTCGCTTAGCTGGAGCCGGACGCAAAGTCACTGTTATCGAACGTGAGTTAGTTCCGGGCGGACGTAACGGACTCCTGCAAAGAGATGGTTACTCCTTCGATACCGGTCCAACTGTTCTGACGATGCCATCGCTTATCCAAGATGCACTCGCCTGCGTTGGCGAAGATATTAAGGATTGGCTTGAACTCATCCCGGTGGACCCTCTCTACCGCGCCTTCTATCACGACGGAACATCTCTCGATGTTCACGCAGATACATCGCGTATGCAAGATGAGATTGCAACGAAGATTGGTGCGGATGAAGCTGCAGGCTATGGCCGTTACGTAGATTTTGTTACCAAGCTTTACAAGTATGAGATGAATGATTTCATCGATCGCAATATTGATTCACCGCTCAACCTTTTAACTCCCAATCTTGCTCGCCTCGTCGCACTCGGTGGATTCCGCCGCTTAGCCCCCAAGGTAAATGACTTCTTAAAAGATCCTCGCACCCAGAAGGTTTACTCATTCCAGGCAATGTATGCGGGTGTAAGCCCGCAACAAGCCCTCGCAATTTACGCAGTTATCGCTTACATGGACTCAGTAAATGGCGTCTTCTTCCCTAAGGGTGGAATGCATGCGGTCCCTCGCGCTCTGGCTGGTGCTGCCGAGAAGCATGGCGTGACCTTCAAATATGGAACCTCAGTCACAACAGTTGAGAAGAGCGGTAAGCGTGCCACCGCGGTTATTACCGATACCGGTGAACGCATCGAATGTGATGCCCTTATCTTGAATCCAGATCTACCTGTCGCCTACCGCGACCTGCTTGGAAAATCTCCACGTAAGGTTGCTAACCTTAAATACTCACCTTCGTGCGTGACCTTATTGGTAGGTACAAAGAAGAATTACGATCACCTCGCCCACCACAACATTCACTTCGGTGAATCATGGGATGGCGTCTTTGATGAACTCATTAAGAAGCAAACGCTTATGACTGACCCCAGCTTGCTTGTGACAGTGCCAACGTACGATGATCCATCCCTGGCACCTGCTGGTCGCTCCTCGTATTACATCCTCTTCCCAACTCCAAATCTCGATGCAGATATTGATTGGAAGCGTGAGGCACCGCGTTATCGCGATGAGATGTTGCGCGTAATGGAATCTCGTGGATATGAAAGCTTTGCAGAGTCCATTGAAGTAGAAGAGATGACAACTCCCTTGGATTGGGAGGCTCGCGGCATGGAACGCGGCGCTCCTTTCGCCAGTGCGCATACCTTCTTCCAAACCGGTCCCTTTAGACCTCGCAACTTGGCTGAAGGATTTGAAAACATTGTCTTTGCGGGTTCTGGAACTCAGCCTGGCGTTGGCGTTCCAATGGTTCTTATCTCAGGTCGTTTAGCGGCTGAAAGAATCGTAGGAGCAGTTAAATAACGTGGATGAGTTAACCGCTGCTGGGATTACAGATCCCGATCTTCGTGCCTCATATCTTGAGTGCAAGCGGCTTAACTCTCTGCACGGAAAAACTTATTACCTAGCAACTCTTCTGCTGCCCAAGGCAAAACGACCTCATGTGCATGCTCTGTATGGCTTCGCGCGTTACGCCGATGAGATCGTTGATGATCTGGCCTCAACTCTCACAATTCCAGAGAAAGCCAAAGTCCTTAAAGTCTGGGGCGAAAAGGTATTGGAAGATATTCGATTAGGCCGAAGCGATGATCATGTAGGTCGAGCTCTCGTCGACACGGTCCAACGATTTAATATTCCCATCGAACACTTTGAAGCATTTCTGCACTCCATGACAATGGATTTATCTGTGACCGAGTACCAAACTTATGAAGACCTTATGGAATATGTATATGGAAGCGCCGCAGTAATCGGCCTACAGATGGTTCCCATCCTTGGCGCATCTGATCCAAAAGCTTATGAAGCAGCGCAGAAGTTGGGCATCGCATTTCAACTCGCAAACTTCATCCGCGATGTGAGTGAAGATTTAGATCGTGGCCGTATCTATCTCCCCCTCGATGATCTTCGCGCTGCGGGGGTAAATAAAGAGATGCTCGCCGCAAAGAAATTAACCCTAGAGATTAAGCAGGCTCTTATCTTTCAAATCGAAAGAGTTCGCAGATTGCAACGCGAAGCAGCAGCCGGAATCGCACTTCTCGATCCCGTTAGTCAGCCGTGCATCAATGCTGCATCGGAGCTTTACTGTGGAATCGTTGATGAGGTCGAGAAGATTAACTACGAGATATTTACCCATCGCGCCAAGACATCAACGTGGCGCCGCCTAAAAGTGGCACTGCCAGCGTACGTATCCGCAATTCGCGCCAGAGCTTAAATCTGGCGGTACAGTTACACCAACGGGAGCCGCTTTGTGTGGCTGAGAGGACCTGATCGCCAGGTCGACCGTATGACCAGTTCGGTAATGCGAACTGTGGAGGAGGTTCATTCATGCACTCAATAAATCATGCGCTTATGAGCGTTATGTTCACCGCTTGGGATTATCAATTAACTTATTTGGAGGCGGCAGCTTTTGTCACTTCTGTCATAGGCGTTGCGTATGGAATTTTCGGACCGCGCGTTACTTGGCCTTGGTGGAATCTTTCGAGTCTGCTCTACGCCGGTCTCTTCTTTGAACAAAAATATTATGCAAGTGCGCTACTTCAATTTGTCTTTGTAGCCGGTGGAATTTGGGGTTGGTTTGGTTGGGGCCCCAAAGGCGCCAAACCCGCAAAGCTTTCACTTCGCACCAATCTCTATTGGATTGCCGGTTATGCAGTTGCATGGCTTGCAATTTATCCGCTCCTTGTACATATCGGGGCAGCTGCCTCTCTTACCGATGCGTTCGGATTTGTCGGAAGCTGTATTGCGCAAGTATTGATGTGCGTAGAACGTTATGAGGCATGGCCACTCTGGTTAGTCGTTGATGGCGTCTACACCTACCAGTTCTGGCACGG
>CAITFY010000133.1 GCA_903891755.1 uncultured Actinomycetes bacterium
GAAGTTCTAGAGCTGATGATTGAACTCTCAGCTCTAGTTCCTGATTTCTGTCTCACAAGCAACCCCATCCAGATCGCCGAAATCCTTGCTAAAGAGGATAAATATGCCTATGGAATCTGCATGTATGGCTATGGCAACTACTCAAAACCAGGGTTTAGAGATCACCTTTTAGCCTATGACGATGTCCCCTCCTTTGATGGCCAGGCGGCAGGATCTCAATTGGGCGGAGCTGGAATCGCAGTTTCAAAGCGTTCTGCGAATCCGGAGTTAGCCGCACAGATAGCTCTTCTTCTCTCATCTCCCGATATTCAATCAACCTCATACGTCGATGCCGGAGGGCAGCCGGGCAACCTTGCCGCTTGGAAGAGCGCGCGCGTAAATGACTCAACACATAATTTTTTCGCAAATACCCTGCGTACCTTAGAGCGGGCTTGGGTTCGACCACGTATTTACGGGTGGCCGGAGGTTCAGTTCGCAACATCGCAGATTATTCACTCGGCTCTCACCGCAAAAAAATTTACTCTTTCGGATCTTGATGCAATCGAGAATACTTTTGCTATCTACATTAAGGAATCGCGATGAGGCAAGTCTGGGACGAGTTTGTGATCGGTTCCAAACGCACCGGCCCTGTGCGCTCCATTGGCGCCGAGGATATTTTGGTCCACGCAAAAGAGACCGGTGATTTCTACCCACACCACATGGATGCTGAGTGGTGTGCGACTCAACCCTTTAAGAAGCGAATGGCACATGGAACATTAGTTCTCTCGGTAGCTGTCGGAACACTTGCCGATGAAATTAATGAGGCAGCTATGAGTTATGGCTATGACCGGGTTCGCTTTATAGCTCCAGTATTTATAGATGACACCATACAAGCCCACTCTGAGATTGTCGCCAAGCGTGAGCACACCAAGAATCCAGAGAACTATGGCTTCATCGACGAGAACGTTGTGGTGACAAATCAGGAGGGAAATACTGTGATGGCATTTACACATATCTATTTGGTGGATAAAAAATGAGCGAGATTCAACTGCATCCATCCGTGAGATCGGCGATGATCTCAGATTCACTAGATCTACTTGGCATCCGCAGCAATGTGATGATTCCAAGCATTCGACCTTTAGATCGCACAATGAAGGTTATGGGGTACGCAGCCACTATCGAATTTGAACCATCATCGGAATATGACCCTCAAGATCCATACGCCCCTGCAATTGAATATCTGGATTCGCTTCAGCCAGGTGAAGTTGCGATTGTCGCGACGGGGCAAAGTCAACTCTCTGCCTTTTGGGGCGAGCTATTTTCAACTGCCGCCAAACTTCGCGGAGCGACCGGAGTAATTAGTGATGGCCCACTTCGCGATGTCAATGAGATCTTTGGAGTGGGATTTGGAGCATTTGGAGTTGGTTCACTTCCATATGACTATAAAGGTCGTATGAAGGTAAGCCGCGTCCGTGCCAATGTGATTTGCGGGGGCGTAAGTGTCGCGCCAGGGGATTTTGTTATCGCAGATATTGATGGCGTGGTCGTTGTTCCGCATTTTGCCATTAGCGAAGTCTTTGCCGCTGCGAATGCCAGAGCGCAGGCAGAAAATCATGTCCTTATCGATTTGAAGGCAGGAAGTACCGTCCGAGAAGCATGGGATAAGCACCATCTACTCTAAGAAGGAGAGTAAAAATGAGTAATCATGAGTTGATTGATTCGCATCAACACTTGTGGGTCA
>CAITFY010000134.1 GCA_903891755.1 uncultured Actinomycetes bacterium
ATCGCTTTGATTGATGGCGTTGTTCATGTTGGTCTGGAAAGCCATGAGCTGGAGCGAATCGCAAATGATGATGGCGTAGTTAAGGCTTCAACTCGCGACCTTGCTGTTATCGAAGCAACAAAAAAGTCAGCCGCAACAACAGTCGCTGCAACCGCTCACATTGCGCATCTCGCCGGGATCTCTGTCTTTGCAACGGGTGGTCTTGGTGGAGTCCACCGTGGACATTCATATGATGAATCTGCTGATTTGATTGCACTCTCTGAGACACCGATTGTGATCGTCTGTGCTGGTGTGAAATCAATCTTGGATGTTCCCGGTACGTTGGAGCGTTTAGAAACTTTTGCTGTTCCAGTTTTGGGTTATGGCACAAATAAGTTCCCAGGTTTCTATCTCACCGAATCAGGTTACGAGATTGAGCACCGCGTGGACTCTGTTGCAGAGATCGCCGAAATCTGGAGCAATCGCTTTGACCTTCAGACAAATGATCGCGCAATCGTGGTTGCAAACCCAGTTGAGAAGCAGATGGATCTCGCGCTTCACAATCGAATTTTGGAATCAGGTTTGAAGGCGGCGGACGACAACCACACCACCGGTAAAGCCGTTACTCCTTTCTTGCTTGAATATTTCCATACTCAAAGCCAAGGTGAGTCTTTACGGGTGAATATCGACATCATTAAAGCGAATACTGCGCTCGCTTCGCAGATCGCAATCTCACTTAATAAAGCTGCAATCAACTAGCCCCATGAGCAAGATCCTTTGCTTAGGTGACATCATGCTCGATGTCACCGCAGTAGTTGGAGCACCAATCAAACAAGGTGTAGAAACTCGCGCTTCAATCTCTACGCAAGGTGGCGGCGCTGCTGCCAACGTTGCTTCATGGCTTGCGGTGAGCGGCACTCCCGCGCATTTAATTGCTCGAGTTGGAGATGACCCAGCCGGACGCACGGTACTTGCAGAACTTGATCGCTTTAGGGTTGAGCACTCGCACAAAATTATTCCTGGAGCTCACACCGGCGTAGTCGTCGTGTTAGTCGATGCTCTCGGTGAACGCACCATGTTCCCAGACTCTGGCGCGAACTCTGGATTAAGTCCTGATGATCTTCCGCCGCTTGATGATGTAACAGCCGTCTATCTCTCTGGGTATCCACTTGTAAATCCAATGTCACGTCAAGGCGCACTGGAGATTCTTGGGATTGTTAATGAGATGGGATTGCCTGTCATCTTTGATCCATCAACTGTTGGAGTACTACTCGAGGTGGGGCTCAAGCAAGTACGCGAATGGCTCACCATGGTTGATGTTGTCGTCTTAAATGAAGAAGAGGCGCATTTCCTCAGTGGAAAGAACAATCCGATTGAGGCCGCTGCTGAGCTCTTACAACTCACACCACTAGTAGTAATTAAGCGCGGTGGAAATGGCGCGCTGGCCCAGGCTCGAGGATCCGCGCTCGTGCAAATCCCAGCAGTAGATGTTGAAGTGGTTGATACAACTGGCGCAGGAGATGCATTCGCTGCCGGATTTATTAAAGGTTGGATCGCCAAGAACGAATTAGTGGACTCCCTGCATTCAGGTGCGGAACTTGCCGCTAAATGTGTGGCGATTGTTGGATCAAGGCCTCAGTAATACTTCGCTCCTGCAAACAATCCGCGTTTAGGTTTAATCGCCATTGGATGTGAAAATTGTGCCATGCGTTCGCTCCCTCTCATTGTGGTTCTCCTTGCTCTAGCAAGTGCCTACGGCTTTTGGGATAAGAAGCGAAGCGGAAAGATAAATGTCAAAGCTGATGATCGCCATTTAGTGCGTTCATCAGAAATTGGGAGCGATCTCGGAGAGCACGCAACAATTTTGCAATTCTCCAGCGCTTTTTGTACTCCATGCCGCGCAACACGAAGCACGCTCTCATCTGTAGTTTCACACTATCCAAAGATTAGGCATGTTGAAGTTGATGCTGAAAGTAATTTGGAGTTAGTACGCCGCCTCGATATTCGACAGACCCCAACAACACTCTTCCTTAATGCAGAAGGTAAAGAGATTGCTCGCGCAGTTGGTGCACCGAAACGTGATCAGGTGGTAAATGCAATTGAAAATTTGGCGAGAGTCTAGGAAGGACAATTGATGATTGATGCACGAGGCCCACGTTGGTCTGCCGGACTTACTTCAATTGTTCTCATCATCGCTCTCATCACTCGATCTCCAATTGTGATTGCACTTCAACTTGTTCAATTTGGAATTGGTGCCTTCGCGGGTCCCCCAAACTCTCCTTATGCCTGGCTCTACAAGCGCTTTGTGCAACCACGCCTCTCTAAGACTTTCGACTCCGAGGATGTGCGCCCTCCACAATTTGCTCAACTGGTTGGTTTCCTCTTCGCCCTTTTCGCCATCGTCGGTGCGCTGACCCATACCTGGCCGCTTTTCACTATTGCTACCTCTTTTGCCCTATTTGCCGCATTCCTAAACTCGGCATTCGGCTACTGCCTTGGCTGCAAGATGTACCTCTTGGGAGTTCGTTTACGCCGGGGATAGAGTGTGCGCATGAAAAGCCTCAACAACTTTATCGCCGGTACATCTAAGCCTTCTAGCTCCGGCCAAACCTCCGAAATTATCAATCCATCTACAGGTCAGGCATATGCCACCGCCCAACTTTCTGGGGCAGCCGATATTGATCAAGCGCTCAACGCTGCCGCTACTGCTTTTGAAGAGTGGCGCGAGACCACGCCTGCTGAGCGTCAACGCGCTCTCCTAAAAATTGCCGATGCTCTAGAAGCTCGCGCTGATGAGATTGTCGCTATTGAATCTGAAAATACGGGTAAGCCAATCGGATTAACTCTCTCCGAAGAAGTTCCACCGATGATTGATGAGATCAGATTCTTTGCGGGAGCAGCACGCCACCTAGAGGGTAAGTCGGCTGGCGAATATATGCGCGGCATGACCTCGTTCATTCGCCGCGAACCAATCGGTGTTTGCGCGCAGGTAACTCCATGGAATTACCCAATGATGATGGCTGTCTGGAAGTGGGCACCAGCAATCGCTGCAGGAAATACCGTTGTCTTGAAGCCAAGTGATACGACACCAGCATCCACGGTTTTCATGGCAGAAGTTATGTCCGAATTTCTACCTGCAGGTGTCTTTAACGTTGTCACCGGTGATCGCGATACCGGTCGCCTTCTTGTTGAGCATGACATTCCTGCTATGGTTTCTATTACGGGTTCGGTTCGCGCAGGTATGGAAGTAGCAAAATCTGCCAGCAGTGATTTGAAGCGCGTTCACCTAGAACTTGGCGGCAAAGCTCCTGTAGTTGTCTTTGCTGATGCTGATCTAGAAGCTGCAGCTGCTGCAATCGCAGTCGCTGGTTACTTTAACGCTGGTCAAGATTGCACCGCCGCTACTCGCGTACTTGTTGAAGATAAAGTTTACGAGAAGTTTGTTGCCCTGCTTGCAGAACAAGCAACAAATGAGATCAAGACTGGTGCACCTGGTGAAGATGTTCTCTATGGACCGCTCAATAACGCCAACCAATTAGCTCGCGTTAAAGGTTTCATGGATCGCAAGCCTTCACATGCTGAGATTGTCGCCGGTGGCTCCGTTGTAGATCGCGCAGGATACTTCTTTACTCCAACTGTTATCGCTGGAGTCCAGCAAGATGATGAATTGGCACAGAGCGAAATCTTTGGCCCTGTCATCACAGTTCAGAAATTTAGCGATGAAGCACAAGCGGTGAAGTTCGCCAATGGAGTTCCATATGGTTTGGCTTCAAGTGTCTGGACCACGAATCATGGACGTGCAATGCGGATGTCCAAGGCTCTGGATTTCGGCGTTGTCTGGATTAACACCCATATTCCATTTGTTTCAGAGATGCCTCACGGCGGTTTCAAGCACTCTGGTTATGGCAAGGATCTATCAGCCTATGGTTTTGAGGATTACACCCGTATCAAGCATGTGATGACCAACCTCAACGGGTAGGGTTTCGCACATGGAAAATCGCTTTCCCATATTCGATGTTTCACCAGTCGTGCACTATGGCGATGAGTTAATTCCCGCAAAGGCAATTAGCGATGAAGCAATCAATGTTCGCGCGACAGTAATTCGCGAGGGGCATGATGGGTTGGTGGTTGAGGCTGTATTAGTTAGCCCAAAGGGCGTTGAGAGTAATCGCATGGCTATGCGTGAATATTGGCCGGGGACAGATCGCTACGAGGCAGAGCTTCGTCCGACATCTATCGGAGTGTGGCACTTCTATATCGAAGCCTTTAGCCCAGATCGCACGCTCTCATCTCGTACTTCTTTATTTCCAATCTATGCGGAGCCAGATCGCGCATTGATTGGCGCTTGGTATGAATTCTTTCCACGTAGCGAAGGCGCAATATTAAAGAGCGATGGAAGCATCGTTAGCGGAACCTTTAAGACCGCGGAGAAATCACTCAAGCGCGTTGCAGATATGAAATTTGATGTTCTCTACCTGCCACCAATTCACCCAATCGGGTATTCATTTCGCAAAGGTCGCAACAACACCCTGACTCCAACACCTACCGATCCCGGCGTCCCGTGGGCAATTGGTAATGCGGATGGTGGACACGACAGCATTAATCCTGAGCTTGGCAGCATGAAAGACTTTGAACACTTTGTAAAAGAAGCTACGAAACTCAAAATTGAGATTGCCATGGATTTTGCCTTGCAATGTTCTCCCGATCATCCGTGGGCAAAGACCAATCGTGAATGGTTCACTATCCGCGAAGATGGAACCATCGCTTACGCTGAAAACCCACCGAAGAAGTATCAAGATATTTATCCCATTAATTTTGATAAAGATTATGAGGGAATACTCAAAGAGTCATATCGAGTCTTATCCCTGTGGATCTCAAAGGGCGTAAAGATATTTAGAGTTGATAACCCGCACACTAAGCCGGTTCAGTTCTGGCACGAATTAATAAATCGCATCAATCGCGAGTACCCTGAAGTTGTCTTCTTATCTGAAGCATTTACACGTCCTGCGATGATGCACGCACTTGGTAAAGCTGGATTCCAACAGTCATATACATACTTCACTTGGCGCACCACCAAGCATGAGCTCACCACATATTCGACTGAAGTTGCTCAAGAGACCAGCGCCTTCTTCCGCCCTAATTACTGGGTAAATACGCCAGATATCCTGCCGTTCCACTTACAGAGCGGTGCCCCATCTATCTTCGCCATGCGCGCTTTACTTGCCGCAACCCTTACTCCTTCATGGGGAATGTATGCGGGTTATGAACTCTATGAGCATGTTCCAATTCGTGAAGGCGCAGAAGAGTATTTGGATTCCGAAAAGTATGAGATCAAAGTCCGCGATTGGAGTAAGCCAACTCTTGCCCCATTTGTAACTCTCTTAAACACCATTCGCAGAGATAACAAGGCTCTTCAGCGTCTGCGCAATTTGCGATTCCATGCCACGGATTCAGAGAAGATCATCGCCTACTCAAAGCGCGAAGGCGAGAATCTGATTTTGGTTATCGTAAATCTCGACCCAATCCACGCACAAGAGACAATCGTTCATTGGAACTTCTTCGAGCTAGGACTAGAGGAACGCTCCTTTAACGTACAAGATTTGATCACTGGACACTCGTATGAGTACACACCGCATACTTGGATTCGTATAGATCCTGCTTCGCCCGGCACTCCCGTGGGACATATTCTGAAAGTGACTCTATGAGTACTGGTTTAGGCGATCTTGATATCTACCTCATTGGTGAAGGTCGACATGAAGAACTCTGGAAGGCACTTGGTTCGCAGGTAAGACGCGATGAAAAGGGCGAACTTCTCGGCACCAACTTTTCGGTCTGGGCACCCAACGCTAGAGCAGTTGCGTTGATTGGCTCATTTAATTATTGGGATAAGAACTCCCATCCGATGTCACCACTTGGTTCAAGTGGAATCTGGCAACTCTTTGTTCCGGGCGTAGGTGCTGATACTCCTTATAAGTATTCAATTTTAGGAATCGGCGGCAATTGGGTTGATCACGCAGATCCAATGGCGAGAGCTACTGAGCATCCACCACACACCGCATCAGTTGTTACTGAGAGTAGATATGAATTTAAAGATGCTGCATGGATGGAGAAGCGCACTCATGCAAAGCCATGGGAAGAAGCGCTCTCGGTTTATGAGGTGCATATTGGTTCATGGAAGCCAGGACTTACATATAAAGATCTCGCTACCGAACTCGTCTCCTATGTAAAGGAGATGGGATTTACACATGTGGAGTTCTTGCCTGTCTGCGAACATCCATATGGACCATCATGGGGTTATCAAGTTACCTCTTTCTTCGCGCCGACCTCTCGCTTCGGTTCACCTGATGAACTTCGCTATCTTATTGATTCTCTCCACCTGGCCGACATCGGTGTGATTATGGATTGGGTCCCCGCGCACTTTCCAAAGGATCAATGGGCGCTGGCACAATTTGATGGAACCGCGCTCTACGAACATGCAGATCCACGTCAGGGAGAACATCCCGACTGGGGAACACTTATCTTCAACTACGACCGCAACGAGGTTCGCAACTTCCTAGTTGCCAGCGCTCTCTACTGGTTACAAGAGTTTCACATTGACGGAATTCGCGTAGATGCTGTTGCTTCGATGTTGTACTTGGATTACTCCCGCAAAGAGGGCGAGTGGATTCCAAACGAACATGGTGGACGAGAAAATCTTGGAGCAGTTCGTTTTCTCAAAGAGCTCACCGCAACCTGTTATCGCGAAGTTCCAGGCTGCATGATCATCGCGGAGGAATCCACCGCATGGCCGGGAGTTACTCGCTCCACGGAAAGTGGCGGACTTGGTTTTGGGTTTAAGTGGAATATGGGCTGGATGCATGACACCCTGGAGTACATCCAAGAAGACCCCATTCATCGCATGTATCACCACAATGAAATCACCAAGGCGATCTTGTATGCCTGGTCTGAGAATTACATGCTGCCCTTCTCACACGATGAAGTTGTACATGGCAAAGGTTCAATGATCTCCAAGATGCCTGGTGATCGTTGGCAGCAGCTCGCAAACCTCCGCGCACTCTATGGATTTATGTGGGCTCACCCTGGAAAGAAATTACTCTTCATGGGCTGTGAATTTGCGCAATCAGAGGAGTGGAACGCCTCGCAATCACTTGATTGGCATCTCACTGAATATCAAGAGCACCAACAGATTCAGTCGACGGTCGCGGAATTAAATTCAACATATAAAAACCACTCTGAGCTGTGGCAGCGAGATATAACTCCAGAAGGATTCCAGTGGCTGGTTGTTGATGATGGCGCCGCGAATGTGGTGGCCTTTGCACGCTTTGGCCACGATGGACGTCCTCTTGTATCGGTCACCAACTTTTCACCTGTTCCACACCATCACTATCAACTGCCATTACCTGGAAATCACAGTTGGAAATTGGTTTTAAATACTGATGATCAGAAATTCGGTGGCTCTGGGGTCGCACCCCTCGATATACAGACGATTCAAAGTGAATATAAGGGTCTACCAACCCATGCAATCGTTGCAGTTCCACCACTAGCCACAATTTGGCTCACTCCTCAGTAAGGGTATTGTGTCCGCGTGGCACGCGGCGATCAAAGATACTTAGGCTCACATGTAACCCATGAGGGAACCAATTTTGCCATCTGGGCGCCATCAGCAACCAAAGTTGAGCTCTGTCTGATTGATGTGGTCGATGGAAAATTCGTCGAAACTCGTCATGATCTAGTCGATCGCAATGGTCCGATTTATCACGGCTACTTTGCAGGAATTAGAGCCGGTCAGCGTTACGGCTTCCGGGTGTATGGCCCATGGGAACCTGAAAAAGGCTGGCGCTTCAACCC
>CAITFY010000135.1 GCA_903891755.1 uncultured Actinomycetes bacterium
ATGTGAGCGTAGTTCTGCAACAACTTTTACCAGCGCTTCGACAGCGCTCTCATCAAGTGCATGACCCGCACTTCCAGTCAGGGTTGATGAACCAACTTTAATTACTACTCTCTTGGCGTTGGTAACAGCAAGACGAGACATGGACTACTCCGTGACCTTTGGATTCTTTGGATCAGAAATCTTGTACTCCCACTGCATTGCAATCTCATCTTCTGAAAGTTCATCGACGTCATCTTCAATGTATCGACCAGCCCATGGTGACTCCAAACGAAGATCAGTACCACGTGGACTCGCAAGCAACTCTGCGCCAGCCTCGATTGAAGGCTCCCAGTCGAAGATCACTGCCTTGTCACCAGTTCCGATACGAACCTCTGACTTAGGACGTGCGCCCTTTTTGAAGAGTTCTTTCTCAACTCCTAGTGCCGCGAGGCGATCAGCTAAGTAACCAACTGCTTCGGCATTGCCGAAATCAGTCTGGCGAACAAAGCGCTCTGGCTTCTCACCTGTAACAGTGAATGAACCATCTTCATTCTTAACAACCTTGAAACCATTGTCGTTTACTGCGAGTGGGCGCAAGACAATGCGAGTCTTAACTTCCTTCGCCTTGTTGCGACGTTCCTCTTGAATGATTCGGGCCATGGCGTAATTAAGTTCGGTAAGTCCCAGGTGAGCTGCTGCAGATACTTGGTAAACCTCATAGCCGCGCGCTTCAAAGAGTGGTTGGACCATATCGGCCATCGCCTTGCCATCGGGAAGATCAATCTTGTTCAGAGCAATGATGCGAGGACGTTCAGATAATCCGCCGTAATGTGAAAGCTCTTCTTCAATGATGTCGAAGTCACGAACAGGATCACGATCAGTCTCTAGCGTTCCGCAATCGAGAACGTGTACAAGCGCTGCGCAACGTTCAACGTGACGCAAGAACTCCAAGCCAAGTCCTTTGCCCTGTGAGGCACCAGGAATAAGTCCTGGAACATCGGCAACGGTGAAACGAGTATCTCCGGCTTGAACTACACCGAGATTTGGAACGAGTGTTGTAAATGGATAGTCAGCAATCTTTGGACGGGCCGCTGAGATGGATGCGATCAGCGACGATTTACCAGCGCTTGGAAAACCAATCAAACCAATATCAGCAACGCTCTTGAGCTCGAGGATAAGAGTGCGTGACTCCCCCTCTTCTCCTTTAAGTGCGAAACCTGGAGCGCGACGTTTGCGGGATGCCAGGCCAGCATTTCCGAGGCCACCTTTTCCACCCTGAGCTGCAACAAATCGAGTTCCCGCGCCAACTAAATCTGCGAGAGTATTTCCATCGGTATCTTTAACAACAGTTCCATTTGGAACAGACATAATTAAATCTCCGCCTTCACCGCCATTGCAGTAGTCGCCATAACCTGGACGACCATTTCCTGCCTTGCGATGTGGAGAGTGGTGAAAATCTAGAAGAGTTGTGACGTTGTCATCGACGATCAAAATGATGTCGCCACCGCGACCACCATTACCGCCATCTGGTCCACCAAGTGGAACAAACTTCTCACGGTGAATGGATACACATCCATCGCCACCGCTACCGGCAGAGGCATGAAGCGTTACGCGATCTACGAATGTAGCCACTTCCACACCTCCTTCTCTTTAAACTATTTCTGAAAAATAAAAGCGGGTCCGCAGTCGCGGACCCGCCAATGTTAAGTTGCGCGAGTTAGGCGACAGGAACTACCGGAACGATATTTACAACCTTACGTCCACGAGCCTTGCCGAACTCAACTGCACCTGCTGCAAGAGCGAACAATGTGTCGTCCTTACCAATTCCAACATTCTTTCCTGGGTGGAAAACGGTTCCGCGTTGGCGAACCAAGATCTCGCCGCTCTTTACTACCTGACCACCAAAACGCTTGATGCCGAGGTACTGAGCATTTGAATCGCGACCGTTACGAGTGGAGGAGACTCCCTTTTTACTTGCCATCTCTTACTCGCCTCCTTTAGTTGTTAATCGCGGTGATTTTTACCCGCGTGAGTTGGGAACGGAAACCTGAACGACGGCGATAGCCTGTCTTGTTCTTGTAGCGAAGGATGTCGATCTTAGGACCCTTGGTCTCTTCGATGATCTCGCCTGTTACCTTGGTTGCTGCCAAGGTCTTTGCATCTGTTGTGATCTTTGCACCATCAACAAGAAGAAGAGCTGGGAAGTTAACCGAAGCACCTACAGCGGCATCGATACGATCCACGGTAATTGTGTCGCCAACAGCAACCTTCTCCTGACGGCCGCCTGCTTTAACAATCGCGTACACGGTGAACTCCTTCTTACTGATTAAGACTTAACTGATCAAGACTTCTTGAACAGGGTGAAAACGAGCCCGATTTTTGGGCAGGGGATTAGGGTACGGATTCGAGGGGTCTGGGGTCAAACTGGCGTAATGACGCCCGTGCTAACTGCCCGACGACGCTTGCGAGGTTGTCCCCCGCTGCGCTCGTTTTGACCGCTCTGGCGAGTTTGAGGTTCTGAAGCTGGCTCTTCAGAGGCCACTTCAACAGCCACTTCGGCTACTGGTGCCTCTTCTAGCTCCTCTTCACGCTCGCTGGATGGGACGTAACGTTGCTCCATATCCTTATCAAGAGCGACCTTACGGACCGGCTCAGAGTGGATGTGGATGCCTCGACCACCGCAAGATTCGCAGGTAGTTGAGAATGCTTCAATGAGGCCCTGACCAACGCGCTTGCGCGTCATCTGGACGAGTCCAAGTGAAGTCACTTCAGCGACTTGGTGCTTGGTGCGATCGCGACCAAGACATTCAACGAGTCGACGCAGAACTTGATCACGGTTGGATTCAAGAGCCATATCGATAAAGTCGATAACGATGATTCCACCCATATCGCGAAGGCGAAGTTGGCGCGCAATCTCTTCAGCTGCTTCCAAGTTGTTCTTGGTTACGGTCTCTTCAAGATTTCCGCCCTTACCGATGAACTTACCGGTGTTAACATCGATAACAATCATCGCTTCAGTGCGATCGATAACAAGTGATCCACCTGAAGGTAGATAAACTTTGCGATCAAATGCTTTAGCTAACTGCTCTTCAATGCGATTCTCTGCAAAGAGGTCGCGAGCGCCAGACCACTTACCAATTTTTGCGGTGAGCTCTGGGGCGATATGTCCAAGATAATTTTGAATCTCTTCCCACGCCTCATCACCTTGCACGGTCATGCGATTGAAATCTTCATTGAAGATATCGCGAATAACGCGGACGGTCAGATCAGGCTCGCTGTAAAGAAGTGATGGCGCAGAAGTGGAAGGATTCTCGGCCTTCTCTTGAATGTCATCCCATTGCGCTTTGAGGCGAATTACATCGCGCTCTAGCTCTTCTTCAGATGCTCCTTCGGATGCGGTACGTACGATAACGCCTGCTTCTTCAGGGATTAAGTTCTTCAAGATTGATTTCAAACGGCTGCGTTCTTGATCTGGAAGACGGCGGCTAATACCGCTCATCGCTCCTCCTGGCACATAAACCAGGTAACGGCCAGGAAGTGAGATTTGCGAGGTTAAGCGCGCACCCTTCTGCCCGATTGGATCCTTTGTTACTTGTACTAGTACTGATTGGCCTGTCTTAAGTACATGCTCGATCTTGCGAGTCTGTCCCTCAGCGATGCCTGCGGCATCCCAATTAACTTCGCCGGCGTAGAGAACAGCGTTACGTCCCTTACCAATATCAACGAATGCAGCCTCCATTGATGGCAATACATTTTGTACTCGACCAAGGTAGACGTTTCCAACGTAAGAGATATTGCTATTTCGATTTACATAATGCTCAACCATGATCTTGTCTTCAAGAACTGCAATCTGTGTGCGATCACCAGTCTGACGAACCAACATCTCACGATCAACATTTTCACGACGAGCTAAGAATTCTTGTTCAGTAATAATTGTTCCGCGGCGACGAGTGAAATCACGTGGAGCGCGGTCATCGCGTTCACGGCGATCACGATTACGTCCGCTGCGATCACGATCTCTATCGCGGTTATTACGAGATGGGCGTTCGGTGCGAGTTGGTGCGCTCTCGCGTGGAGGACGAACCTTTACAACGGTTACTACGCCATCTTCATCAACGCTCTCGCCTGCCTCAACGCCTTCACCTTTTGCGCGACGACGGCGACGACGGCGATGTGTTGTGCCATCTGCATTTAATACATCTTCTTCACCATCGAGTGAATCAGGATCTAACGCTTCGCCATCTTCATTGAGCGTGGCATCAGTACTTGACTCATCAGTTGGGCGACGACGACCGCGTCCACCGCGACGGCGACGGCGGCGTTGTGCCTGCTCATCAGTTTCATTCGTTGGCGCTGCGGCGTCAGATTCGCTCTCCTCTTGGACTGGCTTTGGAGCTCGAGCCTTCTTAGGAGGGGCAATTTCAGTGGGTGCCTCTTGGAAAAGTGGAACTGGAACCGGTGTGGTTGCCTTCTTCACCTTGGCAGGTGCCACAACTTCAGTTGGAACCTCAGCTACCGCCTTCTTGGCTGCACGCTTAGCAGCGGGCTTGGTAACGGGCTCATCTTGAATAGGGGTTGGAGTTGGTTCTACTGAACCTTCACCTTTGGTCGCAGCGGGTTTAGCCGCGCGCTTACGCGATTTCTTTGGCTCTGGCGCCATAAAACAAATCCTCTTCTAAATAATGTAATAAATCTCTTAAAAAACCTGACATAAATACTTAAAATCTCGGGATTCTGCGGATCTTCGCGGCGGACGTTTCGCGCTGAAGGGCTGAATTCCTGAATTAAGTATCGCAGATGAACCCTTGATAGCCAATTTGACGCTACCGAGAGCGCAAATGAACATTTTGAAGTAGCCCAAAGCCAATAAGGGTGGCAAACATTGACGAGCCCCCATAGGAGATGAAGGGCAGCGGTACCCCGGTCATCGGCATCAGCCCCATGGACATTCCGATATTTTCAAAGGTTTGCAGGGCAAACCAGGCGATAACCCCGACGCAGACCAACCTGCCAAAGAGATCGTTAGTTCTCTGAGCGATTAAGAAGGCTCGCCAGAAGAAGAGACCGAAGAAGAGGAGCATTAACCCAGAACCAACAAACCCAGTCTCCTCCCCCGCCACGGTGAAGATGAAGTCAGTTTGCTGTTCAGGAACAAAACGGCCATTGGTTTGAGGTCCGTGAAATAAACCGCGACCCAACACTCCGCCGGAGCCAATAGTGATGCGAGCTTGGCGAAGTTGGTAACCGCTCTGTTGTGGATCTGCACTTGGATCAACAAATGACTGCAATCTTTTAATTTGATATTGGCTAACTACTCCTGCTTTTACAGCGACAAATCCTCCGAGCACCGCGATGAGTAACAAACCAATCACCCAACGAGTGGGAGCACCAGAGACGGCAATCATGATCACAATCGCGGCGCTGATGATGAGAGTTGTTCCGAGATCTGGCTGCAACATAATGAGCAAGATGGGAAGTGATGCGACCGCTAAAGATTTGAGCACATCTTGATCAGTTGGATCAGAACCCATTCCATTTCGCTCCGCAAGCACCATGGAGATTCCAAGAATGATGGAAATTTTCGCAAGCTCTGCTGGTTGAATCTGAAATCCACCGGGAAGCGCAATCCATGCTTTTGCGCCATTAACTGTCGATCCAATTCCTGGTGTGATAACCGCGATGAGACCAAGTACGCCCAAGCCCCAAACAATGGGGGTGTAAGCGCGAAGCAATCGGTAATCAATAAGTGTTGTTCCATACGCCATCGCCAAGCCAATGAGGATGTTGATGATGTGGCGCTTCAGGTAATACTGCGGATCGAGATGCTGCGAGGTGAACCAGCTCTTAGTCGCGGCATAAACCAGAACCGTTCCAAAGGCAAGGAGTCCAACAGCGGCGAAAGTTAACCAGCGGTCGTAACCGGAAACATTTCGCATTAAACGATGAGAGCGCGATTGCGGACGATAAGTCGTCATGGTTTCTTCACCGTCGCATTCTTAACATCAATGATTGGAAGTGATGCAGGGGGTTTACCAGTTGGAAATACTGACTTCTTAGGGTCAACCGTGTTACCGGTTACACCAAAGAGCGCGTTGTAAATATCCTTTACGCCGACCGCAGAGGTTCCCGCGCCATAACCACCCTGGCTAACCATCATGACAACAGCATATTCAGGCTTATTGGAGGGAGCGTATGAAGCGAACCACGATGTTGGGTCTTTAGCGCTTCCATTTGCGTTTCTTCCTTGCACCTGACCTGTACCAGTCTTTCCGCTCACTGGAACTGGATAATTTCCAAAGACACCAGATGCGGTACCAGAGACTGCCACTGCTCGAAGCGCGTTATGTAAGAAATCTAAGGTGCTCGCAGAGGCAGGGATGATGCCGTTCTTAACTGGTTTTATATCCTGAATCACCGTTCCATCCGGCTTAACTATGGCGCGAGCAACTTCTGGCTTGTAAAGCGTGCCCCCGTTAGCTATCGCAGCATATGCAACAGTCATTTGAAGTGGTGTCATAAGGACATCGCCCTGACCAATTGCAAAGTTGATGGCATCACCAGCACGGATGATGTAACCATCGGTGCAATCTTCTTTAGCTACCGCAATCAAGAATGGTGTGAGGTCAGATGGCTTGGCGCGCTTGGTGTAGTTGCAATAGAAATTCTTATTTGCCTTGTAATAGGCGAGCTTCCAGGTGCGATCAGGTAGGCGACCTGACGCTTCTGAGGGAAGGTCAATTCCCGTTGGCATTCCCAATCTAAATGCCGCGGCGTTCTTAAAGAAGTAATCATTGGGGTTTTTCTTTGGAGTGAGCCCACCATCTTTTACCCATTGGTCATAACCGATTTGATACCAGATGGTGTCGCAGGAAACTGCGATTGCCGTCTGCAAGGACATGGTGCCTTGCACTTTCGTATCATCGTTGTGGAAACTTTGATTACCGAATTTTGCAGAGTATGGACACGCATAGTTGGCATTCAGGTTGTATCCAGCGTGCGATGCAGCTACGACTGAGAGTGCCTTAAACGCGGATGCTGGTGCATATGTTCCATCGATTGCACGTGAGAGAGCTGGGACGCCATCGGCCTCGCTAAAGAGCGCTTGGGCTTGAGCAATTGTTAAGCCTTTTTGCCAGATATTTGGGTCATAGGTTGGATATGAAGCCATCGCAAGAATGTGACCAGTGTGAACATCCATAACTATCGCAGCACCAGAATCACCTTTGTAGCCCTGTGCGCGTGCGCTTTGGACTGAGCTCGCAAGGGCTTTCTCGGTCGCTGCTTGTAGCTGCGCGTTTATGTTCGTTACCACGTTATTGCCGGCTACAGGTAGGGATGTAGTTGAGGTACTTGTGATGCTCTCAGTGCGATCAACAATCACAGTTTTAATTCCAGGGACGCCTTGTAAATATTTGTCATACTGATACTCAAGGCCAGTCTTTCCAATGGTTTCATTTAGATAATATTGTTTTGAAGAGGACGCGACATCTTGCGACGTTACTGATCCGACATATCCCAATATGTGCGCGGCATTCTCCCCTGCTAATGATGGATAGCTCCTACTTGGCACTGGCGTTGCATTTATTCCAGGGAAGATATCGGGGTTCTCTAAAATCTTGAGGGCTTGCGCCTCGGTTGCATCTTTTGTAACAGGAACAGGTTGATAAAGAGTTCCATTCCAACAGCCGGTTCGCTTTCCAACGGCAAGCTCTCCACATAATCGCGTACGAACATAGAGATCTGAATACTTAACGCCAATCAGCGTGGCTACTCGGTGCAGCACAGCTGAACCCTTATCTGGCATCTTGCCGAGTGCGCTTCTATCTACGGTAATAACCATTCCTGGCTTATCCATCGCAAGAGGCAATCCATTGTCATCAACAATCGCACCACGCACGGCAGGAGTAACCACATCACGACTCTGAATATTCAAAGCGGCGTTGTGATACTTCAATCCCGCGGCTACCTGTAGATAAAAAAGACGGCCCAGCATCGCCAACATCAAGGAGAGAATAAGCACTTGAACGACGATGAGATTGAGACGAGAGCGTTGACTCATTAGCGCTCCCTAGCCGACAGGGAGTACTCGCGAACGCGGCCCAGCGTGGGAAGAAACATCGGAGTAAAGACAATTGTCCACACTAGGTTGCCGAGAAT
>CAITFY010000136.1 GCA_903891755.1 uncultured Actinomycetes bacterium
ATTAATGCATCCGGTTCAGCTCTAGATCTCGCTTCAGAAGCGACAGTTGCCTCTCTCAATGCGGTGGTTGATCGCCTAGCCGCAAAAGATCACACCCTCTGGGGAGCCGAAGCGGAAGCTGAAGCATCGGTTCGCCTCAACTGGATTGATCTTCCGATCTCATCTCGAGCGCTCCTTCCAGAGCTAGACGCGCTTACTGCATGGGCTCGCTCCAAGGAGATATCAACCATTGTCCTTGCAGGTATGGGCGGATCTTCACTAGCACCTGAAGTTATTGCCAAGACATACGGGAAGAAACTCACCGTTCTAGATACAACCGATCCAGACCAAATCAAAGCGGCAATCCCAGATGATCTGGCTCATTCCTTAGTGGTTGTCGGTTCAAAGTCTGGTTCAACTATCGAAACTGCATCTCACAAAGCTTTCTTCACCAAGGTATTTCAAGATGCGGGCTTAAACCCCGCCGATCACTTTGTGATTGTGACCGATCCGGGATCTCCACTCGACAAGTCAGCACGCGCAGATGGGCTCCGCACCATTAATGCAGACCCCAATGTCGGTGGCCGCTATAGCGCTCTCTCTGCCTTTGGATTAGTGCCAGCTTCGCTTATCGGCGTAGATGCATCCATATTGATTGATGATGCAGCTGCCGCAGCTGCAACATTCACCACCCCTGGGTCAGTCGCTGTAAAGATTGCTGCAGCAATCTTCGACAAAGGTGAACAGAATGTGGCCTTCTATGATTCCAATTCCACCTTGCCAGGCATTTCAGATTGGATTGAACAGCTCATCGCAGAATCAACCGGAAAGAATCAAACCGGTCGCCTTCCCATCGCTATCGAATCTGCAACATCACCAGTTGCCGGAGCGGCCTTGCGAATCTCGTTTGCAAAAGATGGCCAATCAGATCTCACGGTAGAAGGAACGCTCGGAGAACAATTTATCCTCTGGGAGTGGGTAACAGCTCTCCTCGGTTATAGTTTGCAGGTTGATCCATTTAATCAACCGAACGTCACTGAAGCTAAAGAGCGCACCGGCGCTCTTCTCTCAACGTGGAACGATGGCCGTGTTCCAAAGTTCAAAGCAAACTACGAAGATGATCTCTTAGCGATTTATAGTTCATCACAGACTGATTCACTTGAGGGTCAATTACGCGATTTTCTCAAGATTGATGCTCACTATTTTGCAATCATGGCTTACCTCGCCCGCGGAATTGATAACCAGGCACCAGAGTTACGCGAACTCATTGCCTCTGCGAGCGGCAAAGGCACAACCTTTGGTTGGGGGCCACGATTCCTTCACTCAACGGGTCAATTCCATAAGGGTGGACAACACAATGGTGCATTCCTACAGATCACAGGTGAAAACGTTGGAGATCTAGCAATCCCCCATCAGAGTTTCACATTCCACACCTTGTTAATGGCACAAGCACTCGGTGATGGTCAGGCCTTAGCTGATAGAAAGTTCCCAGTCGCGCGCATTCACTTGAAGAATCGCGAAGCTGGACTTACTGCAGTAATTGCGGAGCTAAAGAAGATTTAAAAGGTTTTAGTCGTCGCCACGTAATTTAGCGAGGGCATCTCCCAAAATCTTTTCAGCCTCTGCCTCGGTACGACGCTCCTTAACGTATGCAAGGTGGGTCTTGTAAGGCTCATTCTTAACTGGCATAGGTGGCTTATCTTTATCAAGGCCTGCTGGGTAGCCACAACGAGGGCAATCCCATTCATTGGGAATGGTTACTGTGCCATCTTCGGCGAATGATGGACGGGTTTCATGGCCATTTGCGCACCAG
>CAITFY010000137.1 GCA_903891755.1 uncultured Actinomycetes bacterium
AAGCTCGGACTGCCAGAGACAGTCCGAGCTAGAGATTAATTACTGAGTAAGGATCAACCAGAACCTTCGGTGTTGCCAGCATCCGCGGCAGTCACATCTTCTAGCTGGTACTTCTCAATTGCTTCACGAACAACCTTCGACTTAATCTCACCGTTCTTGGCGAGTTGAGCGAGGGTTGCAACCACGATTGATTCAGCATCAACCTTGAAGTGGCGACGCAGTGCGCCGCGCGTATCTGAAAGACCAAAGCCATCGGTTCCAAGAGAGTAGAAATCTTGTGGAACCCAAGGAGCAATCTGATCTTGGACCGCGCGCATGAAGTCACTCACTGCAATCACAGGTGAATCAAATACTTCCAGCTTCTTAGTGACATATGCCTTGCGTTGATCGCTTGGATTGAGCAAGTTGTGGCGATCTGTTTCTAGACCATCGCGACGAAGCTCGTTCCATGATGTTACAGACCAGACATCAGCGCTGATTCCAAAGTCATCTTGTAGCAAGCGTTGTGCCTTGAGCGCCCAGTTAAGTGCTACTCCAGAAGCCAAGAGGTTGACCTCGTTCTTGCCTTTCTTGGTGGCTGGGGAGTAGAGGTACATACCCTTGAGCAGACCTTCGACATCAAGGTTCTCTGGCTCTGCAGGTTGCATGTAAGGCTCGTTGTAAACAGTGAGGTAGTAATAAATATTCTCGCTGTTCTCGCCATACATACGGCGCAGACCGTCTTTAACGATATGACCGACTTCGTAACCGAATGCTGGGTCATATGCAACGACTGCCGGGTTTGTAGAAGCCAAGAGGAGAGAATGTCCATCTTCGTGTTGCAAGCCTTCTCCGTTAAGAGTTGTGCGACCTGCTGTAGCGCCAACGACGAAGCCGCGGCAGAGTTGATCTGCAGCTGCCCAGAAGGCATCGCCCGTGCGTTGGAATCCGAACATGGAGTAGAAGATGTAGATCGGAATCATTGGTTCATCGTGCGTTGAATAGGAAGATCCAACAGCGGTGAATGAAGCAGTCGATCCAGCTTCGTTGATTCCCTCATGCAAGATCACACCAGATGTTGATTCCTTGTAGGACAACATCAATTCGCGGTCGACAGATGCATATGTCTGACCGAGAGGGGAGTAGATCTTTAGAGTTGGGAACAAACTATCCAAGCCAAAGGTACGAGCCTCATCCGGGATGATTGGTACAAAGCGCTTGCCAATCCCTGGATCCTTTACGAGATCCTTGAGCAAGCGAACAAAGGCCATTGTGGTTGCGACTTCTTGTTGACCAGAGCCACGCTTTACTGATTCATATGTTGAATCCGCAGGTTGTGGAAGTGGCTTAGAAATCTTACGACGAGATGGAACTGATCCGCCAAGTTCTTGGCGACGTTCCATCATGTACTTGTACTCAGGTGATTCAACACCTGGGTGGTAGTACGCAGGAACCTTTGCATCAATAGCTGAATCAGGAAGTGGAATCTGCAAGGTATCGCGGAATTGAATGAGATCCTCGTGAGTCATCTTCTTCATCTGGTGAGTGGAGTTACGAGCCTCGAAGTGCGAGCCAAGAGTCCAACCTTTGATGGTCTTAGCCAAAATTACAGTTGGCTTCCCGTTCTTCTCTGTCGCAGCCTTATAGGCAGCAAATAGTTTGCGGTAATCGTGACCACCGCGCTTAAGTCCCCAGATCTTTTCATCGCTCCAGTTAGCAACAAGAGCAGCTGTGCGAGGATCGCGACCAAAGAAGTTCTCGCGAACATATGCGCCGCTCTCAGCCTTAAAGGTCTGGTAATCGCCATCGGTGGTGCGGTTCATCAAATCAACAAGTGCGCCATCGCGATCGTTCGCAAGAAGTTCATCCCACTCGCGACCCCATACGACCTTGATGACATTCCATCCTGCGCCACGGAAGATTGATTCAAGTTCTTGAATGATCTTTCCATTTCCGCGAACCGGACCATCGAGGCGTTGCAGGTTGCAGTTAATTACAAAGTTGAGGTTATCGAGTCCTTCGCGAGCAGCAAGGCTGATTGCACCTAAGGTCTCTGGCTCATCGCACTCGCCATCACCCAAGAAGGCCCAGACATTCTGGTCTGAGGTGTCTTTGATGCCACGACCATGTAGGTAGCGGTTATAGCGAGCTTGATAAATTGCGTTGATAGGACCAAGGCCCATGGACACTGTTGGGAACTGCCAGAAATCTGGCATCAACCGTGGGTGAGGATATGAAGAAAGTCCGCCACCAGAATGCGAAAGTTCCTGACGGAATCCATCCATCTGATGTTCGGTGAGGCGACCTTCGACGAAAGCACGGGCATACATTCCAGGGCTGGCATGGCCTTGGAAGAAGATCTGATCTCCGCCACCGGCATGCTCTTGTCCACGGAAGAAATGGTTGAAACCAACTTCATATAAAGATGCAGATGAAGCGAATGTTGAGATGTGACCGCCTACGCCGATACCTGGACGCTGCGCGCGGTGCACCATGATTGCTGCGTTCCAACGAACGATTGCACGGATGCGACGCTCTAGCGCCTCATCACCTGGGAACTCTGGTTCGCGATTACTTGGAATGGTGTTGATGTAATCAGTTGTGCGAAGTGCACCAACTCCGAGCTTCTTCTCTTGAGCATGTTGTAGAAGCGAGAGCATGATGTAGCGGGCGCGGGTTGGACCTGCGGCTTGAAGGAGTGAATCCAGCGATGCTTTCCATTCAGCAGTCTCTGAAGGATCCAGATCAACCAGCTGGTCGATCAGGTTATTCGGGGTATCGATGAATTGGTTGAATCCGCTCGCTTCGCTCATTGGGTCAGTTTATTCACATCAAAAGGCTTGCGCTCACGCAAGAAGTTGAGTGGACTACTCCTACTCGCCCGTACGGGGCGGGGCGGGGCCGGCACGAAGGTCTTGTAGAGGCAGGAGGGTCTGGTGAACTCCCCACAGGGGTTGGCTATGAGTGTGGATCGCCTTGGGCTGGTTAAAGGTGAATTGATACTTGAGGTTGGTTACGACGGCGATTGCGACGATGCCCTGCGCCAAACGATTGAGGCGAAGATTGATGGAAAGCTTCAAAGTGGCGAACTTGATGAAGTCGTTGATGCCGTCATCTTGTGGTGGCGTGACGGTGATGGGGATCTCGTAGATGACCTGGTCGATGCCCTCACCTACCTGAGCGAAAATGGGCCGATATGGTTATTAACCCCTAAAGTTGGCATTGAAGGACATGTTGAAGCGAGCGAGATCCAGGATTCCGCTCCAACAGCTGGCCTGACTCAGACGGTCTCATTTTTGATCTCCCAAAATTGGACTGCGACAAAACTCGTCGCTCGAAAGAGTGCCAAACGATAAGAAAGTAGAAGAGATGTCTTTAACAATCGGCCAAGCTGCCCCAGATTTCACACTCAAAAATCAATTCGGAGAGAAAGTAACTCTCTCTTCATTCAAGGGTCAAAAGAACGTTGTAATCACTTTCTATCCATTCGCATTCACCGGAACATGCACCGGCGAATTGTGCGCGCTGCGCGATGATCTATCAGCTTTCCAAAACGATGGAGTTCAACTTCTCGCTATCTCTTGCGATTCACCATTCACACAAAAGGTATTCGCAACCCAAGAGCGCTACGAGTTCCCAGTTCTCTCGGACTTCTGGCCACATGGTGAAGTTGCTAAGGCATACGGCGTATTCAACGAAGAGGCTGGCTGTGCGTTCCGTGGCTCATACATCATTGATAAAGAGGGAATCTTGCGTTGGCAGGTTGTAAACGGCATGGGAGATGCTCGAAATATCGCTGATTACAAGGATGCGCTCGCTGCCCTCTAGAAATTAGCCGTATTTCCAACTCTTTTTTGGTGTGCCCCACTTCCTCAGGTACAGTGGGGCACTCAATACCGGGCGGTTAGCTCAGCGGTAGAGCGCTTCGTTTACACCGAAGATGTCGGGGGTTCGAAACCCTCACTGCCCACTCTGAAAAAGTATGTGCCTTATTCCTCAATCTCGGAAACGCCTTCCAAGTTCTTGATCTTCTCGGCAAAGTCAGTTGCCAATTTTCGCTCCTGAAATGGATTCTTCAGCAGCCGCAACGTGAAAGCCACATGCTCTCGAATCTCTGGTTTTTTGGAGCGAGCGAGAGGCTTTAGTGGCTCAATGATTGCGTCACCCAGTACACAGAAAGCACGGCTTAAGGCGAATTGAATTTCAAAAGAGCCTCGACCGAGTTGAGTAATTAACGCTGGAATCAATTTTGGAATTTGATCCTGAGGGACAAGAACCGAGGCAGCGCGCCAAGCAGTCATGGCGACTTTATCGTCGGCATCGAATAACAGGTTCCCGCTCACCAAAGGATAGGTTGAAACATCGCCTATTTTCGTGAGAGTGTGTAAAGCCTGGCTGCGAGCTTGCGGGATGGGGGAGAGCAACTCCAAAGTTAGCCGCTCGATTACTAATGGAACATCGTTTCGAATGAGAGCCCAGGTAAGCATGTCTCTCACAAAGAAATCTGGCTCAATTTCGCAACGCAATACCAATGTTTCAATAAAGTCACTTGAAGGATAAGTGCCAGCCATGAGCGCTACTTTTAATCGAACAGATTGATCTGTGGATTTCAAAGCGTGCGCCAATTCAACGCTGGTCAACGTCATGAAACTAGAACCTTAACTTCCTTCGTATGCCCGCTTCATTTGAGCAAGGTCAATTTTCTTCATTCCCAACATTACTTTGGTGGCTCGAGCCGCGCCTTCTGGGTCCGTCCCACCAAGATAGGTATTCATTTCTGGGGAAGATACCTGCCAAGAAATTCCAAACTTATCTTTCAGCCAACCACACTGACTTTCTTGACCGCCATCATGTGTGAGTAGCTCCCAATATTTATCAATCTCGGCTTGATCTTTGCAAGGAATTTGGAAAGAGATTGCTTCTGAATGCGGAAATTGGGGACCCCCATTTAAAGCGATGAACTCGCGATTGAAAATCTTGAAATTGACGACAACTTCTTCGCCTTTAACATTGCCCGGAGTGTCTGTAGGCGCAATCCAGTTATCGGCTATTTCGCTCTCGGGAAAAATGCTCGTGTAAAAATTTGCCGCCTCGCGAGCCCGTCCATCAAACCAAAGGCAAGTGATAAGTTCCATGCGAGCAGAATAAACCTATTTGTTCTTGAGGACGCAGAACTCGTTCCCTTCGATATCTGCCATTACGACCCACGTTGTTGCTGGGTCAGCAGATTGACCAATCTCAATTCGTTTTCCACCGAGCGCTTCAATGCGAGCTACTTCAGTTGCTTGATCATCCGGCGTGAGATCAAAGTGAAGGCGATTCTTCACGACTTTCTCATCGGGATTCTTATAGAAAAGAATTGGAGGGAATTTCTCGCCATTCTCTAGATTTACCGGATTCTCCAGCATCGCGCCAGTTTCATCAGAGAAAGTGACTTTGCCACCTATTACTTCTTCCCAGAACTTAGCGATTGTTGCTGGTTCCTTGCAGTCAATGACGATGTACCCGATTTTTAGCATGCCATGAAAGTAGCACCGCCCAGAAAGTTCGTCTATGAATTTTTGATTTAGTCGAGAAGCGCGAACTGACCCGTCTCTAGGTAGTGGCGCAGGCGGCGCTCAGTCTTTTCGAGGTAGCTTGGCAGCATTGCGATGTCATCCGCTGTTGTTGCACCCAAGAGGTAGTTCACGAGAACGATACAACGGTTAGCAATGAGCAGTTCAAGTTCTTCGGCCGTGAATTCAGGAAGTGGGGCGACAGATTTATACCCTTCTAGAACCTTTAACTCTCGTTCTCTATTTTCGCGAAGATAGAAGAAGGAGATAGCTAAATCTTGTAGGGGAAATCCAATTCCGGCGTCATCAAAATCCAGGATCGTCATCTTCTCTTCGTGCCAGATGATATTTCCAAAGTGAAGATCTGCGTGGATGAGTTGAGGATCTGATTGAGATCTCAATTTCTCAAAGAGCGCTTCAGTGCGATTGCTAATCTCGCGAAAAACTTCATATTGAGATGGAGTTATGATCTCGAGCTCATACGTAAAGAGATTGTCCTGTCTAACCATGAGTGGTCTATCAACGGGCATGAAATTTGCATACCCTTCTGGTTTCCAATTCTTGCTCAGGATGTGCATCGTTGCCATCTGGCGACCGAGCTCGAAGAGTTGCTCGTCTGTTGGATTCTCTTCGACAACTTCTCCTTCAAGCCATGGGTAGATAACTACATCTAGATTTCCACCTTGATAGAAGAAGTAGTGATTAGTGAAAGGCTCACCCTGCAGATTGTTGATTGGAACTGGAGCAGTAATGGAACCTTCACGCTTCAGTTCAAGTAACCACTGGACTTCTGCCCAGATGTGCTCTGGCCACTTACGAGAGGCGGTGCTGATTCGCATCGCATATTGCTTGCCATCGCTACCGTTGAACTTAAACGTTGAGTTGTAGGCATGATTGACGCACTCAAAGTCGCTGCCTGTAATTCCGTATTGCACCAGAACATCTTGTGCAAACTCCTTCAGGAGCTCAATCTGCTCCTCTTGAGTCATCTCTACATACTCTGACATCACAAACCTCTCAGAATCTCTTGCCTAATACGGATGTATCCTCGACGCTGTATCCAAGTTTTTCGTAGAACCCAATGACGTGAGCATTAGAGTTACGGACCATCAGCATCGCCTTTGGGGCACCACGGGAGATTAGCCAATTCTCGGCAGCTTCAACAAGCGCGCGTCCGTTGCCCGAGTTTTGGTGCTGTGGAGATATCCCGAGGTAGTAG
>CAITFY010000138.1 GCA_903891755.1 uncultured Actinomycetes bacterium
AAGAACTTTCAAATGAATTCCTTCACGACGATGGTCTCATCGCGTCCAGGTCCAACGCCGATAGCGCTCATTGGCGCGCCAGAGATATCTTCCAAGAACTTAATGTATGCGCGGGCATTTGCCGGCAACTCTTCAATTTTGCGAGCCTTAGAAATATCTTCGCTCCACCCAGGGAGGTATTCATAAATTGGTTTCGCGTGATGGAAATCAGATTGTGATGAGGGGAGTTCTTCAACGCGCTTGCCATCAATCTCATATGCAACGCAGACTGGAATCTGCTCCCATCCAGTGAGCACATCGAGTTTTGTTAAGAAGAAATCGGTAAGGCCGTTGACGCGAACTGCATAACGAGCAATCGGTGCGTCATACCAACCGCAACGTCGAGCGCGACCGGTGGTCACACCAACCTCGCCACCGATGGTGCGAAGTTTCTCGCCATCTTCATCGAAGAGCTCTGTTGGGAATGGACCTGAACCAACACGAGTTGTGTAAGCCTTAACAATTCCAATGACGCGAGTGATCTTGGTTGGTCCGATTCCGGAACCAGTACATGCACCACCAGCAGTTGGATTAGATGAAGTTACAAATGGATATGTACCGTGATCAACGTCGAGCAGAGTTCCTTGTGAGCCTTCGAGCAGAACATTCTTGCCAGCTTTAAGAGCTTCATCCAAGAGTAGAACTGTGTCAGTTACATATGGACGCAAGATTTCTGCATAACCCAGATATTCATTGAGAACATCTTCGACTTCAATACCCTTGCGATTGAAAACTTTAATCAAGATTTGATTCTTATCGCGAAGCGCGCCTTCAATCTTCTGACGCAGAATTGATGGATCGAAGAGGTCTTGTACGCGAATACCGATGCGGTTGATCTTGTCTGCATATGCAGGACCGATTCCGCGACCAGTTGTTCCAATCTTGGAGTTACCCAAGAAACGCTCTGAAACCTTGTCGATGGTGCGGTGATAAGGCGTGATGAGGTGAGCGTTAGTGCTGATCTTGAGCTTTGAGGTATCAATTCCGCGCTCATTGAGTCCGCGAATCTCCTCGAGCAAAACTGAAGGATCAATCACAACGCCGTTACCGATAACGGGAACGACGTTGGGACTCAAGATTCCAGATGGAAGCAGGTGTAACGCATACTTCTGATCACCGATAACCACGGTGTGACCAGCGTTGTTGCCACCTTGATAACGAACTACATAGTCGACGCGATCTCCCAAGATATCGGTCGCCTTACCCTTACCTTCATCGCCCCATTGAGCGCCGAGCAGTACTAGAGCAGGCATTTTTTCCTAACCTTCTTTATTCGTAAGAATCCAGTGGGAGATAACGTTTCAAAAATTACTTAGAGAGCGAAGTTCCCGTTGAACGGAGATCTTCACAGGCTTCAACGACGCGCTTTGCAAGACCAGCTTCAGCAGCCTTACCCCATGCACGTGGATCGTATGCCTTCTTATTTCCGACTTCGCCATCGATCTTCAGGACGCCGTCATAGTTCTTAAAGACGTGATCAACGATTGGGCGGGTGAATGCATATTGAGTATCGGTATCGATATTCATCTTCACAACACCGTAATCAAGTGACTCGCGGATCTCAGAGAGAAGTGAACCTGAACCACCGTGGAAGACGAGATCCATTGGCTTTGAACCTGCAGGAAGACCGAGCTTTGCAGCAACTGCATCTTGAAGTGTCTGCAAGATCTTTGGTTGCAGGACAACGTTTCCTGGCTTGTAAACGCCGTGAACGTTTCCAAATGTTGCAGCGACCATGTAACGAGCTTGTGGATCGTTACCAAGTGTTTCAATTGTTAGGAGCGCATCTTCAGGAGTTGAATAGAGCTTCGCATCGTGCTTCGCTTCAATTCCATCTTCTTCTCCGCCTACAACACCGATTTCAATTTCAAGAATTGTTCCGGCGGCCTTTGACTTCTCCAACAACTCAGCGGCAATGCTCATGTTCTCTGGCATTGATACTGCTGATCCATCCCACATATGTGAGTTGAAGAGTGGAGCCTTGCCTGACTTCACGCGATCTGCACCGAATGCAAGGAGTGGACGCATGAAGCCATCGAGCTTCTCTGCTGGGCAGTGATCAGTATGAATTCCGATATTTACTTTGTAATTCTTTGCAACGATATGTGCGAACTCGGCGAGAGCAACGGCTCCATCGACCATGTTCTTTACAGTTGAACCAGAGAGGTATTCCGCCCCGCCCCATGAAATCTGGATGATTCCATCTGACTCGGCCTCAGCAAATCCACGAATGGCACCAATCAGAGTCTGTGATGAAGAGACGTTGATCGCTGGGTATGCGAAGGCACCTGCCTTAGCGCGGTCCAACATTTGTGCATAAATTTCCGGGGTTGCGATTGGCATGAGTGATGTTCTCCCAAATTGAGGTGGTAGTCGGCTGTAAGTGGACGCCGGTGGCTCAACGCTGGGTCAGGCTGTCGTGCTTACGGCTAATCCCACCACATTTTGGGGCGGATTGGAAAACCTGTCTGTGGGTGGCTAATTAATGCCGAGATGACTCAGCAGGCGGTCGATGCCCAAGAGCCCGAAATTGGAGTGCATCAGAGCCTGACCCCCCTTCCAGAGCCAGCGGCCAGCCACCTCCAAGGCATGAACATGGGTAATAACCCGAAAAACAGTATTAAATATTGCAAACACAGTGCCCCCTTATTGACTCCCCCGCATATCAAGGAGATTTGCGGGTGTAGGTCGGCAAAGGTATGAGAGAGGCGAGGTCTGAAACGGGCACCTGCCGGGAGTTGGTGGAGGGTGTCGCTCTGGGGATAACTCATCCCTTGTTTAGGCGGGAGCGCTCGCGTAGCCTCACGCTCATGAGTTCACTTGAGAATCTCTCGCATGAAAATCGGACATTTCCCCCAAGCCCAGAGTTTGTAGCTCAAGCCAACGCCTTGGCGGATCTATACGACGAGGCTGCTCAAGATCGCCTCGCCTTCTGGAGTAGACAAGCCGACTACTTACATTGGGATAAGAAGTGGGATCAGGTTCTGGAGTGGGAAGCTCCTAACGCCAAATGGTTCCTCGGCGGAAAGATAAATGCCTCTTACAACTGCCTCGATCGACATGTCCTAGAGGGCCGTGGGGATCGAGTCGCTTTCCACTTTGAGGGTGAACCAGGTGACACTCGCACCATCACTTACGCTCAGATGTTTCATGATGTTAAGAAGGCTGCCAACGCACTCTTAGAACTCGGAGTTAAAGCTGGAGATCGCGTCGCGATTTACCTGCCGATGATTCCTGAAGCAGCGGTCGCAATGTTGGCATGCGCCCGAATCGGCGCCGCTCACTCTGTTGTCTTTGGGGGATTTAGCGCAGATGCACTTATAAGTCGGATTCAAGATGCAGATGCGACTTTAGTCATTACCTCTGATGGTGGATTCCGTAAAGGCGCAGCATTTCCTCTCAAGCCAGTTGTCGATGAGGCGCTCGCTGCTGGGAATCACAACGTAAAGAACGTGCTCGTTGTAAAACGTACCGGTCAAGAGACACAGTGGAGCCAAGGTCGCGATATTTGGTGGCATGAGATTGTTGATCGCCAGAAGCCTGACCATGTTGCAGAAAGTTTTGATTCAGAGCATGTTCTCTTTATCTTGTACACATCTGGAACAACTGCAAAGCCAAAGGGAATTTTCCACACAACTGGTGGATACCTCACACAAACTTCTTACACTCATCGCGCCGTCTTTGATTTAAAGGCAGAGAGCGATGTCTATTGGTGTACCGCCGACATCGGTTGGATCACCGGACACTCCTATGTTGTCTACGGTCCGATGATCAATGGCGCAACCCAAGTTATGTACGAAGGAACTCCTGACTCTCCTACTAAGCATCGCCTCTTTCAACTCATTGAAAAATATAAAGTTTCGATTCTCTACACAGCTCCAACCCTCATTCGCACCTGGATGAAATGGGGGGAGGAGTTCCCTGCGGATAGTGATTTAACCTCACTTCGCCTTCTCGGATCGGTTGGAGAACCAATTAATCCAGAGGCATGGATGTGGTACCGCGAAGTCATTGGTGGAGATCAATGTCCGATTGTTGATACCTGGTGGCAGACAGAGACCGGCGGCCTAATGATTTCACCGCTACCGGGAGTTACAGCAACGAAGCCTGGATCTGCGATGGCCGCTCTTCCTGGAATTAGTGCCAAGGTTTTAGATGATGAGGGAAATGAAGTTGCAAATGGGCAAGGCGGATATTTGGTTCTCACAGAACCATGGCCTTCCATGTTGCGCGGAGTATGGGGAGAACCCGAGCGTTACCAAGAGACCTACTGGTCACGTTTTCCTGGAAAGTATTTTGCGGGTGATGGCGCGAAGCTTGATGATGACGGAGCAATTTGGTTGCTTGGTCGCGTAGATGATGTGATGAATGTTTCAGGACACCGCATCTCTACCACTGAAGTTGAGTCATCTCTCGTCTCCCACCACAACGTTGCCGAAGCCGCAGTTGTCGGAGCTAATGATGCAATGACGGGTCAAGCTATCGTGGCCTTTGTAATTTTGCGTGGAGGAATTCCAAGTGAGAGCGGTGAAGAGTTAATTAAAGAATTGAAGGCACATGTCACCAAGGAGATTGGTGCTATTGCTAGGCCTAAACAAATTCTTGTGGTTAATGAATTGCCGAAAACTCGCAGCGGAAAGATTATGCGTCGTTTGTTACGCGATGTTGCAGAGAATCGTGCCGTGGGAGATTCAACAACTCTCGCCGATCCAAATGTTATGAAGTTAATTGGTGAAGGATTGCAGAGCGGCAAATCGGAAGATTAGTTAATAATCTTCCGGAAGATTAATTGTCTGCGCCCTCTGCCTCATGGGATGGTGCAACGGTTTTTCCAGATTTTGAGGTGCGTGGAGTTTTGATTCTGCCACCGTCATCACCGGCACCCTCACCGCGTGTGCTGCCAGTAACTTGTGGCTTTGCACCCGTAGCGGTCGTGGCTACCCAGACCAACTTGCCGCTTAATACCTTCGTGCAGGTGTAAGACTTGCCAGAGATTTTTGTAGTTGAAGCCGCCTTGGTACATAGCCCGCCAGCTATCACTTTTGTTGCTGCTTGCGCACCCGTCCCGGAGATTGCAGAAATCAGAAGAACCGTGACGACACTGGCAAGGGCTTTTCTTTTCATACGAGAATCGTATGGTCTGAGACTGGGAACTATCTGACTCAAACCTGAGAGAAAGTGCAGAATCTAGAAAATCAGCGTATCTGTTGCGCAGCGCGCTTTGTAAGGTCGGTAATGATCGAGGGAGCCGCCTCATTTAACTTCTGATAAATCTCGCTCTTAGGAATATTGGAGTGCGCCCAGCCCCAAGGAGTTATCAGTAGGAGGTGGGCGAAAATCAGAAGACCGACGAGGGCGCGCACCACTGAGAAAGCGGCGCCAAGAAGTGAGTCCAACCATCTAAATGGGCCAAAGAGAATCTTGGAGTGGAATAACTTTCCGATGCTTCCGAGGAGCGCTTCACCAATGGCAGAGGCGATGGTGACAGCGAAGAAGAGATAGAAGAATTTTGAAACTCCGTGAGAGTGAAAATAATGCAAACCAAGAGCCAAGCCAGCAAGTCCGCCGCCGATATAGCCGACAACGCTAAATATCGTTGCGAGAAAGCCTGCTTTATATCCTTTTATGAAACCGAGAAGGGCTATGACTACAAAAACTACATCAACCCAATTCTTCAAAGCTTCACCTTGAGATACTTTGTGACCTCAGATTTCAACTGGGCCGTAGAGGTGATTACGCCAATCTGCTTGTAAACAACTTTTCCCTTGGCATCAATAAACCACGTAACTGGAACTCCCAACCCGAAGATTCCTCGGGTCACACTCGTTACATCAAAGAGAATTGGCCAGGTCATTTTTTTCTTCAAAACGAAATCTCTACCTGCCTGCATATTTCGTTCTTCCACATCTATTCCAACTATCGCAACCTTATGAAGCGCCTGGAGTTCAAGGAAGTGTGGGATCTCTTGATTACAAGGTTCGCACCATGAGCCAAAGACATTGACCACAACAGGCCCCTTAATGCTCTGGTAAAGCACCTTTGACTTGTTATCCAAGCAGGGCAGCAAAATCCCTTTAACTATTGAATTATTTCTGGAGATCGAGGAGCAACTGGCGACCGTGCCCGCAGATGCATGTGCGACGCTAGGAGAGAGAATGGAAAGCAGAGTAATAAAGATGAGTGGAAGGTTTCGCTTCATCTGAAATCCTCATCCCCCTTAACTAATTGCAGAGCCTTAATCTTATCCATTTCACCAATCCCATAAGAGGGGCAGAGCGTGGCTAATGGACATGCTCCGCATGCAGGTTTGCGCGAGTGACAAATCCGACGACCATGCCAGATCATTCTCTGAGAGAGATTGGTCCACTCTTTTTCAGGAATTAATTCACCAACTTCTCTCTCAACCAAGACAGGATCTTCTGATTCACTCCAGCCAAATCGACGACTCAATCTTCCAAAATGAGTATCGACTGTGATGCCAGGAATTCCGAAGGCGTGACCGAGAACAACATTTGCGGTTTTGCGTCCAACACCGGGGAGGGTTACCAGCTCATCAAGTTCGGCAGGAACATCCGAGCCATACTCGGTTACTAATCGTTCACTCAGCGCCTTGATATTTGCAGATTTCGTTCTGAAGAAGCCGAGTGGATGGATAATCTCTTCTAATTCCAATTGAGCTGCGCCTGCCATCTTTTTCGGCGTTCCGTATCTCTTAAAGAGAATTGGAGTTACCTGATTGACTCGTTTATCGGTGCACTGCGCCGATAGAACTGTGGCGACGAGGAGTTGAAATGGCGTCTTAAAATCTAATTCGCATTTCACATCTGGATATCGCTTGGTTAAGGCGCGATAGATGGCGCGTGCCTGACGGCGCTCTTCATCCAAGGTTTCGCGCACCTCTAAAGCCTACGGGAAAGTGAAAGTTCAGTGGGTTGGAGCCTTGGCATTTGAGGTTGTAGGGTCTGCCTTGTGACCCAAAAAGATGACGATCTCATCATCCGCAAAGCCCCACTTTTTAGCGCCCTTGACGATGAAGCTGCGCACGAACTGCGCCAATCAATGGTTGCGCTCAAACTCAATAAGGGACAGGTCCTCTTTAAAGAGGGACAAGATGGAGATCGCCTTTACGTAGTCGTTCACGGCAAGATCAAACTCGGAACAACAAGTGCTGATGGCCGCGAAAATTTACTTTCAATTCTCGGACCCGGAGAGATGTTCGGTGAGCTATCGCTCTTTGATCCAGAACCTCGCACTTCAACAGCGACAGCGGTTAGCGATGCAAAATTAGTTTCACTGGCGCACGAAGCCGTCATTGGTTTAGTTACTTCAAACCCACAGACTTCGCTCGAACTTCTTCGTCGCTTGGCACAACGCCTGCGTAAGTCCAATGAAATATTGGCAGATCTCGTATTTGCAGATGTTCCTGGCCGTGTCGCTAAGGCAATCATGGATCTCGGGGAACGTTTCGGTGTGCAGAAGGATGATGGACTTCACGTCAATCACGATCTCACCCAAGAAGAATTAGCACAACTCGTTGGCGCATCTCGTGAGACAGTGAACAAGGCGCTTGCCGACTTCGCTGCTCGCGGTTGGGTAAAGCTTGAACCGCGCGCTGTTCTCGTTACAGATGTAGAACGAATTACAAAGCGCGGTCGCTAGGGATTAGCATGCACTCTTAGGAGAGTGCACATACTCCACTCGGTGAACGGTTAGCCCAGTTCTGCTGAACCAAGAACTTCAATCCGCCCAAGGTCATGTTGTAGAGCGATGATGCGGTGCGTGACACTGTCGCCGTTGTACTTGCCAGCGTTCCACCAGCGGTTCCAGCTGGAAGAACCAGACTTACAGTAAAACTGGTAGCAGTGGCTGCAGTAATTGCAACATTGTTCAAGGTGTAAGCGCTGACTGATGGAGCTACAGAAACCTTGTCGCCAACGATAAATGCTGCTCCAGCAGGGGTATAGGTATAAGTGGCAGTTGTAGATGCTCGAGTGGCGGTCGCGACGAGATTAAGTCCGGTAACTGTTGCAGTGTTAGCTGGAACCGAAGCGCTCACAGTAAATGTGGTCGTGGTTCGAGCAGTTATGGAGGCACCGGTAACTGAATATGGCGCTGGGGCTGCTACGGAGACCTTGTCGCCCACCGCAAAGGAGTTAGTTCCGGAGTTCGTAAATGTAATACTCGTGCCCACCCGGTTAACAATCACCGCTCCAGAGAAATTGACGGAAGCATTTGCGCTCACAGATGGAGTGACGCTTATTGCAAATGTATACGTTTTATTTGCAGTAGAAACCGCAGTGATGTTTTGAACGGTGCCACTCAGGGCGGTAAATGGGGCAGGAAGGTTGGCAGGAAGAGTTACTTTGTCGCCCACCACAAAACCAGAAGAGGCAGTCGTTGTGAAGGTAGCTATATTTCCGGTGGCATTTGAGGCGATCTTGCTCAAAGTAGCGCTCACAATTCCATTGTTTGTCGCAGCAGTCACAGTTGCGGTATTCGTTGCGCTGTTATTGCTCACTGCAGTAACCGAACCACTTAAAGTTGTTGTTGAAGTAAGGGTAGAAGTTGTTCCGAAATTCCACGCGCATTGGTCGCCATTTTCCGCACCGGTGGTGGAGTTCCACCATGCTGTTCCATCTGGATCGGTGACAGTCTCTTCAAGTTCGTGAGCGATTACGGAAGTCATCGCATCTGCACCGACGTTTGAATTTGGTGAATATGTTGTTTGGGTTTGTCCGATGCAGGCCTTGTTTGTTCCTGGATCACCAACAAAGGAATATTTCATATCTGTAGCAGGTGCGACTGCAGGTGTTGGAACCGTATTGAGGTAATCCATTGTTTCGGAAGAATGCCATCCGCAATATTTTGTGAGGAAGCCAGAGCTCTCGCTAATTCCCGTGGCAGTGAGGACGAAATACAAAGCGTTTGGATCTACAGTGCTTGGAATAGTTCCGAGGCCCATGCTCCCTTTAGCCAATGAAAGAATGTTCACGTCCGTAAGTTTTGTACCTAAAGTTGTCGTCGCATATGAGTATTGACCGGCGAGATTTACCTGTGCCGTCGGGGCGACACCAGCGGCATTGGAATAAGTGCTGTTAATCGCAAAGTAAGGTGAGTTGCTGAGGCCCGAAATAAATGTTGGAAGAATTGTTTTCGCGGTATCTGCACCCCAGTTGCCATACCAAATGACATAAACATTGACCCCGGCCGTAGCATTCAAAATAGGCCCGTTGTGATACTGAATACCGTACTGACCAACTGTCGCAGTACCAGCATTTCGGACCGCATTGTCATTAAATGAGCTGTGGCCGACCAAACCAGCGGCAGCTCCACCTTCAAGAGGAAATTCGATTTTTCCGTGGCCGCCATTCTCCTCACCTGCTGATCGATTATCAGCCTGGGTAGAGGCAACAACCGAGGTGAGAAGGGAGAGTGCGAGGACGGCGACAAGTGAGCTACGGCGCAAATTCATAGCGGCAGTTTAACCAGGACTAGATAATTAGTGCTATTGAGCCTCTCTTTAGGCTCTCTTTATGCTACTTCGACCGTCAATTCGATCTCGACCGGAGCATCCAGAGGCAGTTCGGCCACGCCGATTGCGCTGCGAGCATGCTTGCCGTTGGTATCTCCAAAGATGTGGATGAGAACTTCTGAGGCTCCATTTACGACGCCCGGCGCTGCGATAAATCCTGTAACTCCATTTACATATCCAACAACCCGAACAACCTTCACAATGGAATCAACTGGAGCCACTAGCTCAACGGCCGCGAGCGCATTAAGAATGCAGATCTGGGCCATCTCCTTCGCCTGCTCTGGTGTGACCGGTCCGCCAACTTTTCCGGTGTATGGAATCTTTCCATCAACGAGTGGAAGTTGGCCGGCGGTAAAGACAAGATTTCCGGTACGGACCGCTGGCACATATGCAGCAACGGGGAGTGCCGCTACGGGTAGTGTCAGATTGAGTTCTGCGAGTTTTGCACGAACATCCATTTATGCGACCGCCCTCTTCATGTATGCAACCAAATTATCTCCGCCACCTGGCGCAGGAATGACTTGTACTAGCTCCCACCCTTCAGAACCCCAGTTATCCAGGATCTGCTTAGTTGCGTGGGTCAACAATGGAACAGTCACATATTCAAACTTTGTCATTAGTTACCTCCTGAGAGCGCGGCTTTCACCAGCGCAGAAACGGTGCCACCATCGGCCTTGCCAGCAATCTTTGGAGAAATAATCTTCATAACCTGTCCCATACCTGCAGGACCGGTTGCGCCCGTCTCGGCGATAGCGGCGCTTATCAATTCTTTAATCTCTGCTTCTGATAGTTGTGCAGGCAGATAAGTGATGATGAATTCGCCTTCGAGTTTCTCGCGCTCTGCGCGATCTGCACGTCCACCTTCAGAGAAAGCCTCAGCCGCTTCGCGACGCTTCTTCGCTTCGCGAGAGAGAACCGTAATTAACTCTGGTTCTGTAAGAGTGCGAGCCTCTTTACCTGAGACCTCTTCATTGGTGATTGCAGTTAAAACCATGCGGATAGTTCCGGATTTAAGTTCATCACGAGAACGAATCGCCTCTGTGAGATCGTGCTGCAGTATCTCTTTGAGTCCCATAGGGGTATCTTCTCATGCCTATGAGTTATCGACTACGGGAAGCTTCGCTTCCAGTGCTTCCTGCGGGTCACGAGCCAATTCGTGTGCTGCATTTTTCAGATCTCCATCTCACCCCTAAACGCGCAACTGAGCTTCGAGATATCAAGAGCTTTGTCGAACTTAAGCCTGACCTGGTTATCAGCACGGGTGATTTCTTAGCGGATAAAGAGGTAGTGCCCGTAGTACTCGATGCCCTAGATGACTTGCTCAATCTTCCAGGTCTATTCGTCTTTGGTTCCAATGACTATTACGCACCTAAGCCCAAGAATCCATTTACCTATCTATTACGCGACCATGGAAAGCGAATCTTGGGAGATTTACTTCCAGTAGAAGATCTACGTAGTGGCCTGACCGTGCGTGGTTGGAAAGATCTCAATCACCAGCGAGCAACTTTGAAGGTAAAAGGAACGACCATTGAATTTCGCGGAACAGATGATGCCCATCTTGA
>CAITFY010000139.1 GCA_903891755.1 uncultured Actinomycetes bacterium
ATTCCTTTGTTAGGTAGGGAATTATTCCGCAATTTCACGCAACGCTGCGATAAATTGATCATTCTCGGCCGGTGTTCCGATGGATACTCGCAAGAAACCGCGTAAACCAATATCTCGAATCAAAATTCCTCGATCGAGAAACGCCTGCCACACTGCGCTTGGCTCTCCCTTAAATCCAGCGAAGAGCAAGAAGTTAGCGGCGCTGGGTACAACTCGATATCCAACTTCCGCGAGGGCTGCCGCAACGCGCTCTCGCTCGGTGACGAGTACTTCGATCTCAGCCTGCATTGCGGGGGTAAATTCAAGTGCGGTTTCAGCTGCCGCTTGAGTGAGTGAGCTCAAGTGATAAGGAAGGCGCGCTATTAGGGCCGCGTTAATCACAGCGGGCTTTGCAACTAAGTAACCGGTGCGAGCTCCGGCGAAGGCGAAGGCCTTACTCATTGTCCGAACCACCACAACATGCGGGAAATCAGCAAGAAGAGTCAGGGCGGAGAGCTCCTCGGAAAATTCAGCGTATGCCTCATCCACAATCAAAAGCGCCCCAACTGAGCCCGAAGCTTCCGCCAACTCTTTGAGATCAGCGATCGGTGTTGAGCTACCAGAGGGATTATTTGGGGTTGTAACAAAGACGAGATGTGGGGATTTATCCCTAATCAACTTCTTTGCCTTTGCAATTTCAATTCCGAAGTCTTCATCTCTACTTCCAGCAAACCACGGAGTCTTTGTAATCTGCGCAATGAGGGGATGCACGGAGTAAGAGGGTGTGAAACCGAGGGCGAGATGATCTGCTCCCCCACACGCTAAGAACAAGGTCTGCAAAATTTCATTAGAACCATTTGCGGCCCAGATATTTTCATCCGTTACTTCAACGCCTGTGCTCTGTGTGATGTAATGAGCGAGCTTCTTGCGAAGGTTTACTGCGTCGCGATCTGGATATCTATTGAGATTGGCAATCACGCTACCAAGGCGCGCGGTCATCGCCTCAACTACCTCTGCAGGAAGTGAGAATGGATTCTCATTGGTGTTAAGTGCGACTACATCCTGAATCTGGGGTGCGCCATACGGCGAGATGTTGCGCAGATCAGCGCGCAGCGGCAACCAATAAGGCCATTGCGATTGAACCATTACTTCTTCTCCTCAAATCTGGCGCTCATGGCTTCACCATGTGCAGGAAGGTCTTCGGCATTTGCCAAGGTAATTACAGTTTGAGCAATCTCATTGAAAGAGGCTTCGTCATATTCAATGAAGTTGACACCCTTAAGAAAGGTCTGCACTGATAAGCCGCTTGAGTGACAGGCGCATCCCCCAGTTGGAAGAACGTGATTTGAACCAGCGGAGTAATCACCTAAGGAGACTGGCGCGAAACGACCCATAAAGACTGCTCCAGCGTTGCGAATCTCTGAAGCGACGGCTTCTACATCTTTAACATGCAATTCCAAATGCTCTGCAGCGTATCCATTAACAACCTCAACGCCTTGCTTCAAATTATCAACCAGAACAATCGCGGATTGAATGCCAGTGAGTGCTGAGGTAATTCTCTCTGAGTGACGCGTAATTGCTGCGCGCTTTGCCAGTTCAACTTTGACAGCATCTGCAAGTTCGAGAGATGGCGTTACAAGGACTGCGGCGGCGCTGACATCATGTTCTGCTTGGCTAATGAGATCTGCGGCGATATCACTTGCGATCGCACTCTCATCGGCCAAGATTCCAATTTCAGTTGGTCCAGCTTCTGAGTCAATTGCAATTAATCCGCGCAGCGCGCGCTTTGCCGCTGCTACATAAATATTTCCAGGTCCGGTAACGAGATCAACCGGATCACATAGCCCCGGAACGCCATATGCAAACATGGCGACGGCTTGCGCACCGCCCACTGCGTATACCTCGTAAATTCCTAGTAGCGCGCAGGTAGCCAAAATGGTTGGGTGAGGCAATCCCCCAAATGTGCTCTGTGGTGGTGAGGCAACTGCAATGCTCGGCACTCGCGCAATCTGTGCAGGCACGACATTCATCATTACTGAGCTGGGATAAACCGCCTTACCGCCCGGCACATACAGCCCAACTCGATCAACTGGAATCCATTTCTGTGAAACGGTTGCGCCAGGGACAACTTCGGTTACTTGAGTCTTGCGTGCTTGTTCCTCGTGGACGAGTCGGACTCGGCCGATTGAAATTTCAAGAGCTGTGCGAATTGCTGGATCCAAATTCGCTAAGGCATCGTTGATGGCCTCAGCTGGAACGCGAATCTGAGAGGGGCGGACTCCATCGAACTTCTCCGCTAAATCTTTAAGGGTCTCTTCGTTTCCGGTGCGAACCGCTTCTAGAACTGGTTCGATCGCAATAACTGCATGCGCGACATCGAGCTTGGCGCGCGGAATCGCCACCTTGTATTCGGCTCTAGTGAGGGTACGGCCGCGAAGGTCGATAACAGGGATCGCAAGGCCGGGATTCACCTGCCCATTCTAAAGCGTGCCGCGCTCCGCCCGAACCTGAATTACAGGTCAGAGGACGAGGCAGTCAGGACCTAGGACAGATTTCAAATCTGCGCTCAGGCTCGGTGAGGCCGTTACCCGAAGGTCATCATCAATCTTCATCATCAGACCCTTATTGCCATCATCCAGTTTGAGGTGGACCTCTCGTGGACCTGGGTGGGAGCGAAGAATCTCTTTCATCCGGTCTACAAGTGGAGCTGTGACGCTCTTGGCATCCATCGTGATCACGAGCGGACCTGTTGGAGCGCCTGTCACATCCGGAATCGTCATGTCGAGTGCGGTGATGCGAGGAGCTTCCTCGCGTTTATCTATGCGACCTCTGACAACAATTACTCGATCTTCAATCAGATTCAATGCGTGGGTCTGATACGTCCCCGCGAAGAAGAGAACGTCTACCGCTCCTTCAAGATCCTCAATCGAGACGATGGCCCATGAATTGCCCTGCTTAGAAACCTTGCGTTGAATTTGAGTGATCAATCCACCGATATTTACAACCTGCTCATGCGCGATTGAATCATCTGCAATTTGAGAGAGCGGCATATCTACTGCAGCGCGCAGAACATGCTCGATACCAAGCAATGGGTGATCAGATACATATAGCCCAAGCATCTCTCGCTCATAGCTGAGCAATAAATTCTTCTCCCACTCACCACCGGGAATATCTAGCTCCACACCTGTCACAGCGGTTGTCTCTTCGCCAAATCCAGCTCCAAAGAGATCGAACTGTCCAATTGCTTCAGCACGCTTCGCTTCATTGACTGAATCAATGGCTTCTAAATAAACCATCATCAATCCGCGCCTGGTTGCCCCGAGAGAATCAAAAGCTCCAGCTTTAATCAACGATTCAATAGTCTTCTTGTTGCAGACTTGTTGATCTACCTTACTTAAGAAATCGCCAAATGAGGTGAAGCGTCCCTTGCTCAGTCGGTTGGCAACAATCGACGCAACCACGTTCTCTCCCACATTTCGAATGGCAGTTAGACCAAAGCGAATATCGCTTCCGATGGGGGTGTAATCCGAAGCAGATTCGTTGACATCAGGAGGCAAAACTTTGATTCCCATGCGACGACATTCGTTGAGATAGAGCGCGCTCTTATCTTTATCATCACGCACACTGGTTAAGAGTGCAGCCATATATTCAGTTGGGTAATTGGCCTTTAAGTATCCAGTCCAGTACGAAACGAGACCATAACCTGCGGAGTGCGCACGGTTGAAGGCGTAATCCGAGAATGGAATCAAGGTATCCCAGAGTTTCTTAATTGCAGCTTTACCAAATCCGCCGGCAACCATTCCCGCTTCAAAGTTCACATACTCTTTATCAAGGATCTCTTTATTCTTCTTACCCATCGCCTTACGTAAGAGATCTGCGCGACCAAGCGAGAAGCCTGCAACCTTCTGAGCAATCGCCATTACTTGTTCCTGATAAACAATCAGGCCGTATGTATCCCCCAAGATTTCAGCCAACGGCTCAGAGAGCTCCTCGTGAATTGGCTCAACAGCTTTGCGATGATTCTTGCGATCCGCGTAATCAGTATGCGCATTTACACCCATAGGACCTGGGCGATAGAGAGCAATAACAGCAGAAATATCTTCAAATGAATCTGGGGCCATCTGGCGAAGCAACGCCCGCATTGGACCGCCATCAAGTTGGAAGACGCCGAGCGTTTCACCCTTACCAAGTAATTCAAAGGTTTTAGGGTCGTCCAAGGTCAGCGTTGATAAATCAACATCCAAACCCTGATTTCGTTTGATATTCAGTAGGCAATCATCCAAGACAGAGAGATTTCGCAGGCCAAGGAAGTCCATCTTCAAAAGACCGGTAGCTTCACATGCACCCATATCGAATTGAGTGATGATCGCGCCATCTGATTCACGGCGATGAATTGGTATAACTTCTAGAAGGGGTTCTTTAGAGAGAATAACGCCAGCGGCGTGCACTCCCCATTGACGCTTCAAACCTTCAAGACCGCGTGCGGTATCTACAATCTTCTTGGCATCTGGATCGGTCTCATACACAGATCTAAATTCGCCCGCCTCGCCATAGCGATCGTTCTTTGGATCAAATACTCCGGCGAGGGTGATG
>CAITFY010000140.1 GCA_903891755.1 uncultured Actinomycetes bacterium
CCATAGCTTCATCTTCAGAAAGACCACGTGACATGAGGTAGAAGAGTTGGTCATCGCTGATCTTTGAAACTGTCGCCTCATGACCCATCGAGACATCATCTTCACGGATATCTACGTAAGGATAAGTATCAGAACGCGAAATAGTGTCAACCAAAAGTGCATCGCATTTCACGGTCGATTTGGAGTGGTGAGCTCCTGCTTGTACCTGCACGAGACCCCGATAAGAAGTTCTTCCGCCTCCACGCGCTACAGACTTTGAGATGATTGTGGAAGATGTGTATGGCGCTGCGTGAACCATCTTCGCACCAGCATCTTGATGCTGACCTTCTCCAGCAAATGCGATGGAGAGAGTCTCACCCTTTGCATGCTCACCCATAAGGAAAACTGCTGGATATTTCATAGTTACCTTTGAACCGATATTTCCATCAATCCACTCCATAGTTGCGCCTTCTGCACAGGTGGCACGCTTTGTAACAAGGTTGTAGACGTTGTTGGACCAGTTCTGAATAGTTGTATAACGCACGCGGGCATTCTTCTTAACGATGATTTCAACGACTGCAGAGTGCAGTGAGTCAGATGAGTAAATCGGCGCGGTGCAACCCTCTACATAGTGAACGTATGAACCCTCGTCGGCGATAATGAGAGTGCGTTCGAACTGACCCATGTTTTCTGTATTAATGCGGAAGTAAGCCTGAAGTGGGATATCAACCTGAACACCCTTTGGTACATAGATGAATGAACCACCAGACCAGACCGAAGTGTTGAGCGCAGCGAACTTATTATCTCCAACTGGAATTACAGTTCCGAAGTACTCTCTAAACAACTCTTCATGTTCGCGGAGTCCTGAATCGGTATCAACAAATATGACGCCGAGCTTCTCAAGATCCTCACGGATCGAGTGATAAACAACTTCTGATTCATATTGGGCCGCGACACCAGCAACGAGACGATTCTTCTCTGCATCAGGAATGCCAAGACGATCATAGGTATTGCGAATATCGGCGGGAAGTTCTTCCCATGAAGTGGCTTGTTTCTCTGTTGAGCGGACGAAGTACTTAATAGTGTCGAAGAAGATACCTGTGAGGTCTGAGCCCCACGTCGGCATTGGCTTCTTCTCAAAGAGAGAAAGACCCTTGAGTCTTAAATCGAGCATCCATTGTGGCTCTGATTTCTTTGAGGAGATGTCACGCACAACATCCTCATCGAGACCACGCTTAACATTTGTACCTGCAACATCAGAGTCGGACCATCCATACTCATATGTGCCGATTCCATCGAGTTCAGGATGGAGTGTTGTATCACTCATGCGCGTGCTCCCTTGAGGTTAGATGTTGAACTTGAAAGTGCTGGGATAAAAGTTGTGCAGATTCCATCGCCGTGAGCAATGGTTGCGAGACGTTGTACGTGAGTTCCAAGCACTCTGGAGAATGCCTCAGTCTCGGCTTCGCAGAGTTGCGGAAATTCAGATGCTACATGCGCGACCGGACAATGGTGTTGGCAGAGTTGGATTCCGCCGCCGCTCCCCTTGCTCTCGGCTGCATAACCTTCAACGGTAAGAAAATCAGCGAGCGCAGCAACTTTCTTCTCGCTTGTTTTCGCCCCACTAATAGCTTTTCCAACCCGACGTTCAATATCGGCGGCGCGACTGGCGGCAAACTCAGAGACTAGATCGCGTTCTGAAAGATTGGCCATAAAGCGCAGGGCTGAAACGGCAAGATCATCGTAGGAATGTTCAAATTTTTCGCGTCCTAGGTCGGTAATAACAAAGACCTTTGAAGGTCGTCCGCGTCCGCGCAGAGACGCTGCGGCTCTATGGGGTTCTCTCGACTCTAAAACGCCTATTTCGATGAGGCGATCCAAATGGCGCCGGATTCCCGCGGGGGTTAGATTCAACCGCTCGGCCAGTTCGGCAGCGCTCTGAGGGCCGTTTTCAAGGATGGTACGGGCAACTAAATCCCTGGTCTTATCCTCGCCCTTTTTCACAACAATAGTGTTGCGTAATTCCCCCTTTTTCGCCAATCGGAAATGTGACCAGCAACCAACCTCTGGCACGCTCCCCCAGACCCGGCAACCCCATCGCTAGGCAATAGGCTAGCCACGTGAATCTAGCCAGCCTGATCTACACGGCTCTTGTAGTCCTCCAAGTAGGAATCATCGTCACAGGCGGCGCAGTCCGACTGACTGGTTCTGGCCTTGGCTGCCCAACCTGGCCGCAATGTGTTTCTGGTTCAATCTCCCCGGTTAAGCATCAAGCTCAAGGGACCTTGCACTCGTGGATCGAGTTTGGCAACCGACTACTCACAGTCGTATTAGTAATTGTGATTATTGCCTCTGTTATTGGCGCCTATCGCTGGGGCAAGGGACGTAGCGACTGGAAGATGATCCGCCTGCTTGCGTGGACTCAGGTATTCGGAATTGTGGCGCAGATTGTTCTAGGTGGAATCACAGTTCTCACCAAACTCAATCCCTTCACCGTCTCAGCCCACTTCTTGCTTTCAATAGTTTTGATCCCAACAACACTCTCCCTTCGCGAGCGAATCTTCGCCAAGGCTCGCACCCAGGTTCTTCCTACTACCAAATTGCTGATTCGTCTGGTGACAGTCCTTAGCGTGATTGTCATAACTCTTGGAACTGTTGTTACTGGCAGCGGTCCCCACGCTGGAGATGCGCAGGCCAAGCGCTATCACATCGATCCACGTCTGATCTCGTGGCTACATGCAGATACGGTGATCGCCCTCTTCGGCCTAACCATCGCGTTGTACCTCGTCATTAAAGTCTCTGAACCTCTCGATGTGCGTTCATTTATCGGCAAGAAAGTTCTGCTCTTCCTTGCAATATGTCTCGCCCAAGGGGCCATCGGTTATATTCAATATTTCACTCACCTCCCGGAGGCGCTCGTGGCTGCGCACTTACTAGGAGCGGGTTTGCTCTGGTTAACAATGTGGAATATCGGCTTTAAAGCCAATGTCTTTACTCGAAAGTAATTAGTCAAAAGTACATAGAGTCTTCATCGAACAATGATGTTCAAGGGTGGTTTGAAGCTTTTAGTTGGTCAACAATGGACGCTATACATATAGGGAGATAACGAGCAATGGAACGCACTACCTGGAGTTCACAAGACGATTCGGCCGTAACAATCGCACGAGCACTTGCAATGGATAGCGTGCAGAAGGTTGGAAATGGCCACCCTGGAACTGCCATGTCATTGGCTCCAGTTGCGTACACCCTCTTCCAACGTTTCTTAAAGCATGATCCAAATGATTCCGCTTGGCTTGGACGCGACCGTTTCGTGCTCTCTTGCGGACATTCATCTCTCACTCTTTACATCCAACTATTTCTCTCCGGATACGGACTTTCGCTCGATGACCTCAAGTCATTTCGTACCCACAACTCCCTCACTCCAGGGCACCCGGAGTACGGCCACACCAACGGTGTAGAAACAACTACCGGCCCTCTTGGCGCTGGTGTATCAAATGCAGTTGGCATGGCGATGGCTGCTCGCTTTGAGAAGGGACTTCTTGATCCATCTGGCACGACCACTCTCTTCGATCACAATGTCTGGGTTATCTGCTCTGATGGCGATCTGGAAGAGGGAATCAGTGGCGAAGCCTCCTCACTTGCGGGAACACAAGCTCTTGGAAACCTGAAGATGATTTATGACGACAACCGAATCTCGATTGAAGGCGATACACACGTCGCATTCACCGAAGATGTTGCTGCACGATATGTTGCGTATGGATGGCACGTGATTACCGTGGCCACTCTTGCAGATGGAAACATTGATCGCGAAGGCCTAGAGCGCGCGATGATTGAGGCGGAAAATACTCAGGATCGTCCGACCCTTATTCGCATGCACAGCACAATTGCATGGCCGGCTCCAAACGCGAAGGGCACCGAAGAATCACATGGTTCAGCTCTCGGCGCAGATGAGATTGCTGCAACAAAGGTTCTACTTTGATTAAACCCCGAGGAGAGTTTCATCGTTCCTGATGAAGTTCTGGCTCATGCTCGCAAAGTTGCCGATCGCGGCGCAGCGCTGCACGCGGCGTGGAAGAGTGAATTTGAATCATGGAAAGCCACAAACCCAGATCGCGCGGCACTTCTAGAGCGGCTTCGCAACCACGAACTTCCAGCAGGCTGGGAGAAGGCGCTTCCTGAATTTCCTGCCGGAAAAGATGTTGCTACTCGCGCTGCATCAGGAAAAATTATCTCAGCGATTGCAACAGTTCTTCCTGAGTTCTGGGGCGGATCTGCAGATCTCGCCGGCAGCAACAACACAACTATTGCAGGCAGCAAATCCTTCCTTCCGACATCTAGCGCAATGGAAGGTGCCGATCCATATGGTCGCCTCATTCACTTCGGAATTCGCGAACATGCCATGGGTGGAATTCTGAATGGAATTGCCCTGCATGGATTGACGAAGCCATTTGGTGGAACTTTCCTCGTCTTCTCTGATTACATGCGTGGGGCGGTTCGACTTTCAGCGCTTATGAATCTGCCAGTCACATTTGTATGGACTCACGATTCCATTGGACTTGGCGAAGATGGTCCAACACACCAACCTGTGGAACACGTTGCATCGTTGCGATTAATTCCAAACCTTGCGGTGATCCGTCCATCTGATGCAAATGAAACCGCAATCGCATGGCGCGAAGTAATTACCCGCGCTAAGCCTGCAGGTTTTGCCCTTTCCCGTCAGAACCTTCCAGTGATTGATCGTGCAATTTTTGCCAGCGCCGAAGGCGTTTCAAAGGGAGCATATGTTCTCAATAAGGTTGAGGGTCAAGCAGACGTTATCTTGATTGCAACTGGTTCCGAGGTTGCCCTTGCAATTAAGGCGGCAGAGCTTCTCGAAGCTGATGGAATTAAGGCGAGCGTTGTAAGCGCCCCCTGCCTTGAATGGTTTGCAGAAACGCCTTCGGAGTACCAAGCATCGGTTCTTCCTGCAGCCGTCAAGGCTCGCGTAAGCATTGAAGCTGGTGTAACTGCCGGATGGCGTGAATACGTTGGAGATGCAGGAGTATCAATTGGACTCAACCACTTTGGCGCATCTGCATCCGCAGGAATACTTTTCAAAGAGTTTGGGTTTACACCAGAGGCAGTAGTTGCAGCTGCAAAGGCTTCCATCGAGAAGGCGAGAGCGTAATGTCAACAAATCTCCAGGCAGTCAGCGATGCAGGAGTCTCAATCTGGCTCGATGATCTATCACGTGATCGCTTGCAGAGCGGAAGCTTGGCGAAGTTAATCGCTGATTCCAACGTTGTTGGAGTGACAACCAATCCAAGTATTTTCTCCGCCGCAATCAAAGGATCGGCTCTCTACAAAGAAGATGTCCTGGCCCTCAAAGCTAAAGGCGCGAATACAGCCTCAATCGTCAACGTGCTCACAACTTCGGATGTAACTTCAGCATGCGATCTCTTCACCGATATTTACAAGAGCACCAATGGCGTAGAGGGCAGAGTGAGTATTGAAGTTGATCCATTTTTCGCTCACGAAACTGAGAAGACTCTGGAGCAAGGAAAATCTCTCTGGAACCAGATTGCCCGACCAAATGTGCTCATAAAAGTTCCAGCAACTTTGGAGGGACTCCCTGCAATTCGTGAACTCACAGCAGCGGGAATCAGCGTTAATGTCACTTTAATCTTCTCCGTTGCGCGCTATGAGATGGTGATGGAGGCTTACCTCGCTGGACTTGAAGATCGTCTCGCTGCGGGTCTCCCCCTCGCTGGCATCCACTCCGTTGCATCTTTCTTCGTCTCTCGCATCGATACCGAAATTGATAAGCGTCTTGATGCAATCAGCCCTGATTCTCCACTTCGCGGAAAGTCTGCAATCGCTAACGCGGTCTTGGCATATGAGGCTTACCTCAAGGTTTTTGGATCGGAGCGCTGGAAGTCACTTGCTTCTCAGGGCGCTGCAGGGCAGCGACCACTCTGGGCTTCAACCGGCGTTAAAGATAAGAAATATGACTCAACGCGTTATGTCATTGAATTGATTGCACCGCATTGCGTAAACACAATGCCTGAAGGTACTTTGAATGAAGTTCGCGAACATGGCGTGGTGCGTGGCGACACCATAACCTCGAACTTTGAAGCATCACATGCCCACTTCGCAGCGCTTAACTCCGCTGGAATTGATTTCGAAGATGTTGTCTCTTTCTTGGAGAGAGATGGAGTAAAGAAATTTGCCGATGCCTGGCAAGAACTACTAGACAATGTGAGTGC
>CAITFY010000141.1 GCA_903891755.1 uncultured Actinomycetes bacterium
ATGAAGGGCCATGAAGTAATTGGTTGCGATGTTAACCAAGGAACCGTTGACCTTGTCAGCGAAGGCAAAGTTCCCTTTCCGGGTGAAGCTCATCTAGACGAGTACCTGCTCGATGTGGTCACAAGGAAGCAATTAACTGCAACCACTGACACAACTAAAGCAGTCAGTCAGGCAGATGCCGTTGTGATTGTGGTTCCTCTCTTTGTTGATGAAGAAGGAGTACCTGACTTCGGTTGGATGGACGCAGCTACGGAAAATATCGCAAAGGGCTTGAAGCCAGGAACCCTCGTTTCTTACGAGACCACTCTCCCAGTCGGAACTACTCGCAATCGATTTGCCCCAGCTCTTGAAAAGGGCTCGGGCCTCAAGGCTGGCAGCGACTTCCATCTCGTATTCTCTCCTGAGCGCGTTCTCACTGGTCGTGTCTTTGCGGATCTTCGAAAGTATCCGAAGCTGGTCGGTGGAATTAATAATGAGAGCACTGAAGCTGGGATAAAGTTTTATGAAGCTGTTCTAGATTTTGATGATCGTCCAGATCTCGTTGATAAGAATGGTGTATGGAATCTTGGCACTTCAGAGGCAAGTGAGATGGCAAAGCTCGCTGAGACAACATATCGCGACGTTAATATCGCCCTGGCAAATCAATTTGCGATATTTGCAGAAGGTGCAAATATCGATATTGCAAAGGTGATCTCTGCTTCAAATTCACAGCCATACAGCCATATTCATCAACCTGGAATTGCCGTGGGAGGCCACTGCATTCCTATTTATCCTCGCTTCTACCTTTGGAACGATCCAATGGCTACCGTCGTTAGGTCTGCGAGAGAAGCAAATGCAGCTATGCCTGCTCATGCTGTAAAAATACTCGCCGACTCTCTGGGAGATTTAAAAGATAAAACGGTTGTGGTTCTTGGTGTCTCCTACCGTGGAGGAGTTAAAGAGTCTGCATTCTCAGGAGTATTTGGAACCGTGACAGCACTTACAGCCCGAGGAGCGAAAGTCCTCGTGCAAGATCCTATGTACACAGATTCTGAGATCATCGCTTTAGGCTTCACACCCTGTGCGATTGGAATATCAACCGATGGATTGATTCTTCAGGCTGACCATGTTGAGTACAAGTCATTGTCGAAAGCCGATTTCCCTAATGTAAAAGCCGTGGTCGATGGTCGGCGGATTCTCTCCCCTTCCAATTTTGAAGGAGTAGCTTTCCGCGTTATCGGTCAGGGAGACCTGATCAATTAGTCACGCGGAGCTTAATTAAAAGCATCTCTTTATTGGTTACAATTCTGAAATGAATCGTCGTCCGCGTGCAGCAATGATCGTCCTAAATCAAGTGACTAATGACTCTCGCGTCCTGAAAGGCGCTTGGTATATGGCCGACAAAGGCTGGGATGTAGTCATTTTCGGTTGGGCTCCAAAATCAGATGTAGAGCACCTAGATGTCGGGCGCGCAGATATCGTACGAATTCCAAGGCCTGCAAACCGAAGCGATGGAAATCGGATTGTTCGTATCGCGCGGCGAGATTTCAATAAGCTGCGAAATCGTGCTCGACAAGCTTGGATCATGAGCATCGGACAAATTATCCCCGGACCGAGTTCTGAAATTTTGAGGCCAATCGGATTGGCGAAAATCGCCATGACCGATGCAATCGCTGATTTTGAACCAGATCTCATTCACGCTCAAGATTTCTCAGCCTTACCCGTTGCTCTATCTGCGTCTCGCAAGATAGTAGGCCGCGGTGGCGCAAAGCCTCCGATGATTTACGACGCTCATGAGTTTCTACCGGGACAGGCCAACATCAAGCGGGCAATTAGGCGATCGCTCGTGGCGATGGAACGCGCAGTTATAAAGCAATTTCACGCGGTGGTGACTGTCAGTCCCAAAATTGCCGAGATGCTGCAGCAGAATCATAATTTGGATGCATTGCCGATTGTCGTACAGAACGACCCAGTATTGGCAGCATCACGAATTCACCCGAGCGATATCCGCAAAGATTTAGGACTTGCACCTGAAATTCCACTCATGGTTTACAGCGGCGGTATCGCTCCACAACGCGGAATTATGGTTGCGGTGAAGTCTTTGCCCCAACTTCCCGGCCACCACTTAGCCATCATGGCTCCAGGCGAAAACGCCCACCTTTTGCAGCTTCTTGCAAAAGCCGATGAACTTAACGTCAAAGATCGCGTGCATGTGCTTCCATTTGTATCGAATGCTGAAGTAACCTCCTACCTCAAGAGCGCAGATATTGGCCTCATCATGAATACTCACCACGTAAATCACGAGCTCTCAACTCCTACGAAATTTAGCGAGTATGCACATGCGAATATTCCTATTGTTGTGAGTGATGTGAAGTACCTAGCAGCCGAAACTCGTCGAATTGGTATGGGTGAAGTCTTTATCTCGGAAGATGTCGTTAGCTTTGTCGAAGCCGTGCTAAAGGTAACCGCCGAGAAAGCCAAATACATCTCTGCCTATAAGGCGGATTTTCTCCAGGAGCGTAGCTGGGAAGCGCAATGCGAGCGTCTAGTTCCGCTCTATGAGCGATTAACTGGACTCCATGGCGAAGCCTCAACTCCATCAGTATTCAAAGTTGATGAACCGCAAAGCAAGCCGAAGACTATGAACTTCAAAGAATTTTATGCAAAGTTCTTGAGTGCCAATACAACCTCGTAGGCTGCTTTTCCATCTCCGTACGGATTGCCAGTAGGTGTTTGAGGGCGAGCTCGCATCGCATTTGATTCGAGTTCTGAAACCTGGGGGGAGATCACATTCCAGGAATCATGCAAAGTTTCTGGCCATTCGGTTTCTGTTCTGATGGTTGTACAAGGGGTTTGAACTATGTACGCCTCTTTTTGTAATCCGCCTGAGTCGGTAATAACCCCGCGTGCGTTACTTATCAGATCAATCATCACTGGATAAGAGACGGACTTAACGGACTTAACAGAACCAAGATTGAGTTCAATGCCAAGATCGTTACATTTCGCAGCTAAACGTGGATGCGTCATTAGGACAACAGGAAGGGGCAGTTTTTGCAACGCCGTGACAATTTCTCGTAGCCGAGCTGGCTCGTCGGTGTTATCTGCACGGTGAATAGTTGCAACAAAATAACTATCTCTCATCAGCGCTTCGCGCGTAAGTCCAAGCGCCCCAAATTCTGTTGGAAAAATAGCTGGCTCGTTCTTGATTTTGGCCAGTGTATTGAGGCAAACATCTGTCATCACATCGCCAACCATTATGGCCTTCTTCGCCAGCCCTTCGGCTGCCAAATGTGTCATCGCAATTGGAGTTGGTGCTAGTAAAAGATCAGAAGCATGGTCGGTCAAAATACGATTATGTTCTTCC
>CAITFY010000142.1 GCA_903891755.1 uncultured Actinomycetes bacterium
GATTTAGCTAAGCCAGATGGAACTCGCCAACTTCTCGTACCTTCTATTAAGGGTTGCGAAGAGTTGGACTTCGCTCAATTCTGGGCATCGTACGAAGACACGGTCCGCAAAGCTCGTGGCGGCAAGTTAACCGTTGAAGATTATGCAGGCACCACAGTTTCACTCACCAACCCAGGAACCCTTGGAACAGTTCATTCTGTTCCACGCTTGGTCGAAGGACAAGGTTTAATCCTTGGCGTTGGAGCGATGGATTACCCAGCAGAGTTCCAAGGTGCGAGTGAAGAGACCCTCACCAACCTAGCAATCTCTAAGGTCATTACCCTTACAAGCACCTACGATCACCGCGTAATTCAAGGCGCGCAATCAGGTGACTTCCTGCGCCGCATCCACGAAATCATGCTTGGCGCCGAGAACTTCTACGATGAGATTTTTGCCGCACTTCGCATCCCTTACGAGCCAATTCGTTGGGCCGTTGACTTCCAATTCTCTAAAGATGATCAGATCAGCAAGACCGCTCGCGTTCAGCAGTTAATCGAGTCCTATCGCACCTTCGGTCATTTGATGGCAGATACCGATCCGCTTCGCTACCGCCAACGTAGCCATCCAGATCTTGATGTCGTAACACACGGACTTTCACTTTGGGATCTTGATCGCGAATTCGCAACCGGCGGATTTGGTGGCAAGTCCTTCATGAAGTTGCGTCGCATCCTTGGAATCTTGCGTGACTCATATTGCCGCAGTGTGGGCGTTGAGTACATGTATATGGAGAATCCTGCCGAACGTAAGTGGATGCAAGAGCATGTTGAAGTTGGTGCACCGCGCACACCTCGCGAAGAGCAACTTCGTATCTTGCGCAAACTGAACTCTGCTGAAGCCTTCGAATCTTTCTTGCAGACCAAATACGTTGGTCAAAAGCGCTTCTCACTTGAAGGCGGAGAATCACTCATCCCACTTCTCGATGCCATCCTTGATAGCTCTGCAAAGCAAGGACTTGAGGAAGTCTGCATTGGAATGCCGCACCGCGGTCGCCTTAATGTGCTGGCAAATATCGGCGGCAAGTCATATGGCCAGATCTTCCAAGAGTTTGAAGGTCACTACGCCGAGAACTCAGTACAAGGCACTGGAGATGTGAAGTACCACCTCGGAACTGCTGGAGTCTTTAAAGCAGATTCTGGTGAGACCACCAAGATTTATCTCGCTGCAAACCCATCACACCTGGAAGCTGTTAACCCAGTACTTGAGGGAATTGTTCGCGCCAAGCAAGATATCAATGGAGTGCATGAGTCATACACCGTGCTTCCAATCTTGGTTCACGGAGATGCAGCATTTGCAGGTCAAGGCGTTGTTTCAGAGACTCTCAACCTCTCCCAACTTAAGGGCTATCGCACCGGTGGAACAATCCACATCGTAGTTAATAACCAAGTTGGATTTACAACTTCTCCTCACGCAGCACGTTCATCTACATACTCCACCGATATCGCAAAGATGATTCAAGCACCAGTCTTCCATGTCAATGGAGATGACCCTGAGTCAGTAGTACGCGTAGCTCGTCTCGCCTTTGAGTATCGCCAAGAGTTCAACAAAGATGTAGTGATCGATATGGTCTGCTACCGCCGTCGTGGTCACAATGAGGGCGATGAGCCAAGCTTCACTCAACCAATGATGTACAAGTTGATTGAAGCCAAGCGCAGCACTCGTAAGCTCTACACCGAAGCACTTATCGGTCGCGGTGATATCACCGTCGAAGAAGCTGAAGAAGTATTACGCGACTACCAGGCACAACTCGATGCAGTGTATGCCGCGGTTCACAACGTGGAACCAGAACCATCTCGCAACCGCGCTCCAGAAGTCACTCCTCCAGAGCAAGTTAATACCGGCGTCGATGAAGCAACTCTTCGTAAGATTGCTGCAACTCAGATCGCAACTCCAGAAGGATTTGTAGTTCACCCACGTCTTGCACCACAACTCGCAAAGCGCACAGAGATGTTAGATGAGGGAACTGCCGACTGGTCTACAGGTGAGATGCTCGCTTTCGGTTCACTGCTCCTGGAAGGTCACCCAATTCGTTTGGCGGGACAAGATGTTCGCCGCGGTACCTTCTCAAATCGTCACGCAGTTATCGTTGATCAGAACACAGGTGGCGACTGGTTCCCACTTCGTGGACTCATCAATGATGACAACCAATTCTTCGTCTTTGACTCATTGCTCTCTGAGTATGCAGCGATGGGATTTGAATATGGATATTCCGTGGAGCGCGAGAATGCTCTCGTTCTCTGGGAAGCCCAGTTCGGAGATTTCGCTAACGGTGCACAATCCATCGTTGATGAGTTCGTCTCAAGTGCACTTCAAAAGTGGGGCGAGCGTTCTTCTGTAGTTCTCCTCTTGCCTCATGGCTATGAAGGTCAAGGCCCAGATCACTCCTCTGCTCGTATCGAGCGTTATCTTGCACTCTGCGCAGAGCAGAACATGACGGTTGCACAACCAAGCAATCCGGCTTCATATTTCCATTTACTTCGCTGGCATATGAAGAATGCTGCTCGTCGTCCGCTCATTGTCTTTGAACCAAAGTCGATGCTGCGTTTGAAGGCTGCTGCATCTGGACTTGCTGATTTCACATCAGGAACATTCCAACCACTGATTGATGACACCACAGTTACCAACGCTTCACGCGTCATCTTCTGCTCAGGAAAGATCTATTGGGATCTCGTTGCAGAGCGCGCGAAGCTTGGGGAGACAGGTACGGCAATTGTTCGCATCGAACAGCTCTATCCATTCCCACTCGCAGACTTCACGCGCGTTGCAAACGCGCATCCAAACGCGAACTTACTCTGGGTCCAAGATGAGCCAGCGAACCAAGGTCCATATCCATTTGTAGCTCTCAACACTCTTGAGGCTTTGGAAGGTCGCACCTTGCGTCGCGTCTCTCGTCGCGCTACTGCTAGCCCTGCAACTGGTTCACATCACTTGCATGAGGAAGAGCAGCACGCGTTGATTACAGAAGCATTTACTCGCTAAAGTCGAAACGCTCCCCACGGAGGGCTCGCTTATAGTCTTTGTAAGTACCGTTCAGGCGATGGATATCTCTCTGGAATTTTAGATGAGTGCCGTAGCGAGTAAATGAAAATCTTGGCAAAACGTGCCAGAAGATCACTAGATTATTTGTGATGTGAAAAGTCCTCTGCATCAAAAGAAATCTCGTCAGAGAGTACTTTTTCTTTTGAGTCAGAAAAGCCAACGAACCTTCAATCCATCTTTCAAGATCATCCTTAGGGGCTTCGTGAATTATCCATCCTTTAGAATCAAATGACTGTTGTAGCTTAATTCCAACTTCTCGCGGCCAAGCTTCTGCAAGACCAAGTTCAATTGCTTTCGGATATGCATATCTTTCAAAGTATGGGATGTGAGAAAGCAACAGGAGCCACTTGGGACCCTTGTGGAAATTAAATTCGCACTGAAAGTCAGAAGGAGGGTCGTCCCAACCTTTGAACTTCATTTCCACTCCAATGTTTTAGCAATATAACTTTTCGCTTCTACCTGTCGGAACAGACGCGCCTGTAGCGTCTCGATGTGATGACTTTACCACGTAGAGAATTGGAGGGTCTCCCTTTTTCCATTTACAGGGTAGCGATACATTGACTGTCACTTTCTGAAAACCCTTCTTTGAAACTGATTTAGTATCGGGAAATATCCACCACCCATGCCTTGAAATAGAAGTTGTTACGTAAACCTCTTGGTTCGGACATTCGGTTACTGCGGTTACATTCACTGTATTTGGATAATGAGTTGAGACGTGAGGTAAATCAGTTCGCCCGTCACAATTAATTCCAAATGATGCTTTCTTGCTAGTGGTGCCATTCAGCTTTCCGGTGGTTGATTGAGACTGACCTAACGGTGAACCCTGAGGAATTGCGGCAGATCTTGCTAGCGGCATTGAAATCAAAACGAAGATCAAAAGAACTGAAATTCCGCTCTTCATTAAAGTCCCTAAATTAGAAGTTCAATACCGACTCTTGAAGTATGAAGAGTTTGAATGAAAATTTCTTGCAGGGTGTGGATAAGTAACAATTACCCTCTGCGATAGCGCACGAGCACTACCCCCACTATCTCAGTTGGGGTTATCGCTCCCCACTGCCTAGAGTCAGTACTAGATTCTTTGTTGTCGCCTTCGACCCAGACTCCCGATTGATCAGCTCTCATGACTCGCTTGATGAAGTGAATTCCGGGATAACTTTCGCGTTCAATCACAACTATCTTCCCGACCAATCCTTGCAAATTACTTGCACCCACTTTGACCTGCTTAAAGAGCAGCCAATCGCCATCTTTATAGGTGGGGTTCATCGAGTTACCGCTTACAGCGATACTTCTAAATGGAAGGCGTGCCATGGGAGTAGTAGTCTGACACATAGGACCAACCGACTTTTATTTCAAGAAGGAGCACACATGTTCAAGCCAACACTCGTTGGATACGCACACTGCGATCTACCTTGCGGTATCTACGATCCAGCACAGGCAAAGCTCGAGGCACAATCTGTTAAGGCTTCAATCGAGAAGTACAACGCAAGCACAGATCCTGTCTTCCAAGCTCGCGCAATTGCAGTGAAGGAAGAACGTTCAGAGCTCGTTAAGCACCACCTCTGGGTTCTCTGGACTGATTACTTCAAGGCTCCTCACTTCGAGGCATACCCACAACTCAACACCTTGTTCAACGAGGCAACAAAGCTCGCTGGCGCTGGTGGAACTAAGGGTTCTGTCGATGTAGCAGTTGCAGATAAGTTGCTTGCAAAGATTGATGAGATCGCAGAGATCTTCTGGGCTACAAAGAAGGCTTAATTAACTTGCGGCGTTTGCGCGCGGCAGATTCTCTGCTGCGCTACGCGCCATAAAAGAAACTCGATCTACCAATCGCCGTTGCACTTGTGCCACGGCGATTGTTCTTTGGTCTTGATGAATTTCGCATTCAAAGGTCAAGATATTTTCGCCGTACTCAGTCGCCTTAACCAAGGCGCGTACTTCCCCACCGATAGAGACGGCCCCGCGCATCTGGATTGCAGCACCGATAGTGAAAGATGTTTCGCCAGTTCCTAAGAACTCAGCGATCGCAGCGCTACAGGCGGATTCAATTACATTAAGAGCAGAGTTTGCGGCAAGGACGGGAAGATCATTAATCCCCTGCGCCACCCCAGTATCAAGGGGCCTGACAGTCAGGGATGCCATCCCTACTGAGCCAAGGAGTTCTTCTGCTTGCATGCCTAAAACTTAATGGATGTAAGCGTGAAATGTTGGAGTTAGAGACCCTCGGTAAAGTCGTGGCGGATCTCGTGGGTAATCTCTTGAGTGAATTGAATCGATGTTGTCCCATCAAATGTGAAGTTTGTGATGGTCGTTGATGAGGAGAAGAAACCAACTTGAGTTTGTCCGGCTAAGGCCTCAGTTTGCTGGCGGATGCGTTGGTGTAGGTCTTCGGGGGCCTCTTCATTGCAGGTATTGCGAAGCAGGTTCTGCATAAAGGCGAGCGCCTGACTCTCGTACACCATCATCTCATTGCAAGGAGGGCACTCTTGGAAGTGAATCTGGTAGATCTGGTACTCCTGCTCAGAAGGTAATTCGTGGTCGATATAGAGAACTAGAGTCTGCAAGATCTGATCGCAAGGAAGCTGGTGTGCGTTACTCATCGCTGCCTCCCGATTTCTCTCGGTTGAAGCCGCGATCTTTTGCATATTGCGCTAGAGAAGAGCGCAATAACTTACGGCCGCGATGCAACCGTGACATTACGGTACCCGCGGGAACCCCGACGATGTCAGCTATCTCTTTATAGGAGAAGCCCTCGACATCAGCCAGGTATACCGCCATTCGAAACTCTTCTGGCATTGCTTCCAGTGCTGCGCGAACATCTACATCGACGATGCCATCAAGTGCGACATCTTCAGCTGAACGACCTTGATCGCTGGTGTGACTAGCAGCGTCATAAATCTGCCAATCCTCTAACTCGCCATCGCTAATTTGAGGGCGACGTTGATCCTTGCGATAGGTGTTGATAAAAGTTGTGGAGAGGATGCGATAGAGCCAGGCCTTGAGATTGGTGCCGGGTTCGAATTGATGGAAGGAGACGAACGCCTTGGCATAAGTATCTTGAACCAGGTCCTGGGCATCGTGCGGGTCCTTGGTGTAGCGAAGAGCCGCGGCATAAAGCTGGTTTGTAAATTGCAGGGCATCGCGCTCAAAGCGCGCCTTCTTTTGGGCAACACTTTCAGTGGCGCGATCTACGACCGCTACCTCTAAATTGTCGGTGTCCATGACCGCAAAGGCTACTCCCACAGGGTGAGAACCGCCTGTGCGATTGGTTTATTCCCGCAGTGAGTAGGCAGTCGTACTAGAAGAGGGTTTGCGGCTCCCCTAGCTCAATCTCTTTGATGAGATCTGGCCCATTGTTGCTGGTGGAGTTCACGCGGGAAGAGACTGGATGAGCCTGCAAACCGCTCGCAGGAGCGCTGAGATTGAGTAGTCCGCGAATCTCATCGACCTTATTTAATTGCGGAGAGAGCCAAGCGTCCCAACGATCTCGTGGCAGAAATGTTGGCATGCGATGGTGAACGGTCGCTAAGAATTCAACTGCGGGGCGAGTGATAAGTGCTGCGCTCTCTTTGTATGTTCCATCAGGTGCGCGCCAACGATCCCAAATGCCAGCAAATGCAATTAAGCCATCACCATGAATATAGAAAGGTTGCTTCGGTGCGTATGGCCCCATCTCTGTCGCCCACTCGTAGTAACCACTCGCCGGGATCAAACAGCGCCTGGAGATAAAGGCGCTTCTGAAAGTTGGCTTCTCATGCACCGTCTCAGTGCGCGCGTTGATTGCCTGCGATTGCGAACGCAGAGCATCGTGCGGATTTTCAGACCACGGGGCAATCAATCCCCACGAGAGGGTTGTTAATTCGCGCTTGCCTTCTCGGTTATCTCGAACGATGTAAATATCGCGGGTAGGAGTGATGTTCCAATCAGCGGGAAGAATTGGTCCTGCGTAATCAGTAGACACCTCAAATGCATCCATCAGCTCATCCTGGCTGGCGTTTAAGGCATATCTACCGCACATGAGCGTAAAGGTATCTCAGGTAGGCTTGCCGCATGACGAATTTGTGGGCGGCGCCCCATCGGGGCAACACTCTAGTTTCAGCGACCCTCACAATTCCTGGTTCAAAGTCAGTCACAAATCGCGCTCTCATCTTGGCCGCGCTCTGTGACTCCCCATCAATATTGCGTCGCCCGCTGCACTCTAGAGATTCCGCGTTGATGATCGCCGGGCTAAAGGCGATCGGGGTTGGGATTGAGACTGCCGAGAACGGCGACCTCACCATTACTCCGGGGCAGCTCTATGGACCTGCCGGCGTAGATGTGGGCAATGCCGGAACGGTGATGCGCTTTCTGCCTCCAGTTGCCGCGATGGCAAAGGGGATCATCCATTTTGATGGCGATGCCAGATCCCATGAGCGTCCACTTGGTCCTGTCATCAAGGCCTTGGAATCTCTCGGCGTCAGCATCGAGCACGGTTCGCGTTACTCACTTCCCATGACCATCAATGCAAATGGCCAACTCAAGGGTGGAGTTGTTGAAGTTGATGCCACGCTTTCCAGCCAATTTATTTCAGCTCTTCTCCTTGTTGCACCCGCAACCATCGAGGGAATCACCGTTAAGCATGTAGGTAGCTCACTCCCCTCACTTCCGCACATCGAGATGACAATCGCGATGCTTCGCGAAAAAGGCGTCGAGGTAATCGTGGGAGAAAACGAATGGATTGTTAAGCCTGCGGTGATGCATGGCGCAGACCTAGTAATTGAACCTGACCTCTCTAACGCCGCTCCATTTATGGGAGCCGCGATGATAAGTGGAGGAACAGTTGTTATTCGCGACTGGCCGCATTCAACGACTCAACCTGGAGATGAACTTCGTTCAATCTTCACAGAGATGGGCGCACACCTTGAATTTCGCGGCAACGATCTTGCAATTACAGGAGATCAGATTCATGGAATTGATATCGACCTCCATGATGTTGGGGAGTTAACTCCATCCATCGCTGCCCTCTGTGTCTTCGCCGATTCACCTTCCTACCTTCGCGGAATTGCCCACTTGCGTACTCATGAAACAGATCGCCTAACCGCGCTCGCAACTGAGATCAATAATTTAGGCGGAGAGGTTATCGAGGAGCCTTCTGCACTTCGTATCATTCCAAAGCCACTTCATGCCGGTGTTTTCCATACCTACGATGATCATCGCTTGGCTACAGCTGGCGCAATGATCGGACTACGCATCCCTGGAATTGAAGTTGAGAACATTGAGACAACTCGTAAAACCCTCCCTGATTTTCCTGGAGCATGGGTTGAGTTGTTGAACGGAAATCAATGACCGCTCGCGAACTCGATGAGGATGATGTTCGCATTCGTCCAAAGAGATCCTCTCGCCCGCGTACCAAAGATCGTCCTGATTACTCCTCCGCAGAGCTAGCCCGCATCATTGCGGTAGATCGCGGACGCAGCGCAGCCCTCATTGAAAATACTGGGGTCATCGTTACCGCCATGAAGGCGCGTGAACTGGGTAAGAAATCAGTTGTTGTAGGTGACATCGTGCGCATCGTTGGAGATATCTCCGGCAAGGTCGATACCTTGGCTCGTATCGTCGCAGTTGAACCACGGATCAACGAACTCACCAGAACTGTCGAAGATGATGCCGGCATGGAGCGGATGATTGTTGCCAACGTGGATCAGATTGGAATCGTCTTGGCTGCAGCGAGCCCTGAGCCACGCCACGGTTTTGTGGATCGCGCACTTGTGGTGGCATTTGATCAACGCATTAAACCCATCATCTTGATGACCAAATGCGATTTAGCTGATCCCGCCGAATTCCTTGCGCCATATAAAGATCTTGATGTTGATGCAATCTGCTTACAGCGCGGGGCTGATCTCACTGAGTTGCGCCAGGAATTAGCAGGTAAGCGCACCGTACTTCTTGGACATTCAGGTGTAGGCAAATCAACTTTGGTCAACGCTTTGGTTGAGGGCGCACACCGTGCGACAGGTGATGTTAATGATGTGACCGGCCGGGGACGCCATACCTCATCGAGTGCAATAGCACTTGAACTCGATGATAAATCTGGATGGATTATTGATACTCCGGGAGTGCGTTCATTTGGTTTGGCTCACGTACAACGCGACCGCGTGATTGGAGCTTTTAGAGAGTTTGCCGATGCCATCGAGCATTGTCCGCGTAATTGTTCACATGACGAGGTTGATTGCGCACTCAACAGCATGATTACCGATCCCGGTTCATTAGCTCGCCTTGCTAATCTCCGCGGACTACTTCGTGAAGGTAAACTGAACTCATGAGAGATCTCGCCCAAGACCTAGCCCTCGCTCAACAACTTGCAGATATTGCAGATGTCATCACTCGTGATCGCTACCAATCCCTTGACTTGGTGATTGAGACGAAGCCCGATCTCACTCCGGTTACAGATGCCGATAAGAGTGTGGAGGCGAAGCTGCGCGAAGTGATTGCTGCAAACCGCCCCGATGATTTGGTCGTTGGTGAAGAGTTCGGTACTCCAGCCCTTACCGCTGACAACTACTACTGGGTGATTGATCCGATTGATGGAACCAAGAATTTCTTGCGTGGCATTCCTACCTGGGCAACCCTCATCGGACTTTGCAATCCTGCAGGCGAAGTCGTCGTCGGAGTTGTAAGCGCTCCAGCTCTCTATCGCCGCTGGTTCGCGCACTCTGGTGGCGGAGCCTTTGTCAGCGAAAACGGCGGAACACCAAAGCAGATTCGAGTTTCCCAGGTCCGTGAACTCAAGGATGCCTCACTCTCCTACTCCGATCTTGTTGGTTGGGGAACTCGGAAGATGGCGATGATTACTCTGCAAGAGAAGATATGGCGCAGCCGCGGCTTAGGCGATTTCTGGTCACATATGTTGGTCGCTGAAGGCGCAGTTGATATTGCAGTCGAGCCAGTACTCGCGCTCTGGGATATGGCAGCGCTCGATATCGTCGTTCGCGAAGCTGGTGGCTCATTTACCAATCTTGATGGCAAGCCTGGCGCTCATGGTGGCAACGGAGTTTCCAGCAACGGTCTGCTTCACAATGACTTTTTGACGGCGCTCAACGCATGAGGTTTCTCTGGTTTGGAAAGAAGAAGGTTCACAAGGTTGCAACGCCTGAGGTTGAGGTAGAGCGGACTCCCGTTGAAGTATTTTCGGTCTCTGGTTTTGCCATTGAGTCCAACCCAGTAGTTGGTGGAAAGAACACCGAACTCTCCCACGCCACCATTAATTCGATGATTCTCTCAGTTCTATCCGAAGCGACCTCACCCGCAGATATTGCGGCGCAAGAGTTCTTCCAAGAGCGTGGAGCAAATGTTCTTCCGATTAATTCATACTCATTTACCGCTGATCGTGGATTTAGCGCGCGCGTTGTTGATGGTGCAATCACCCGCACTGTATTGATTGGACCAGTTGAAGCAATCTCACGCGCAACCACTCCATTTTGCCCATCGATTGCAGCAGCAACACAATCGAGCCCAGAGTCATTCGTGGTCGCTATTGATGGTATTGCTTACGCTGCCTTCACTCTTAGCAGCGAGTTGATCTAAAAGCTTTTAGAGCTCTAACCAACCATGGTGTGGCAGTTCATCTGCGCGCTCAGGTCCCCATGTTCCCTTGAAGTATGGAGAGAGATGCGGCTCATTATTAATGATGCCCTCAACAATTCTCCAGGTCTCAAGTACGGAATCAATATGGGTAAAGCGCATGTGATCTCCGGCCATAGCGGCGCGTAGTAGACGCTCATACGCCTCTTGGCGCTCACCAAGAGCTGCAGAGAAGTTAACGGTCAACTTCACTGGCTCGGTCTCAAGATGATCTCCAGGAGATTTAGCCTGAAGCTCGATATCCACGCCATCATTCTTTCCGAGGCGGAAACGGAGCAAGTTGGCTGAACCCTCTTGAGTCTCTGCAAACAAGAGACGTGGTGGTTGCTTGAATTCAATGATTACTTCAAGAGTGGTCTCTTGGAGGTTCTTTCCGGTGCGAAGATAGAAAGGAACTCCCGACCAACGCCAGTTATCAACGTACATAGTGGCAGCAGCATAAGTTTCAGTTGTTGAACCCTTTGCTACTCCAGCCTCATCGAGGTACCCGACATATTGACCGCGAATCACGTTGTCTGGCTTGAGCGCAGCTATAGCGCGAAATACCTTGAGCTTCTCCGCTTCCATCGTGCTTGAGGTGAGATCTGAAGGTGGCTCCATCGCAATCAATGCAAGAACTTGAAGCAAGTGATTTTGAAGGACGTCGCGAATTGCACCGACGCCATCATAGAAAGCACCGCGGCCTTCAACCCCGAAATCCTCTGCCATCGTGATCTGAATACTGTTGATGTAACGGTGGTTCCAGAGCGGTTCCCAGATGGAGTTAGCAAATCGGAAGATCAAGATATCTTCGACTGACTCTTTACCGAGGTAGTGGTCGATGCGATAGATGCGATCTTCAGGTAGAACTTCCTCAAGTACATCTTGAAGGGCAATCGCAGAGTGCAGATCGCGTCCAAATGGTTTTTCAACAACGAGGCGTGCGCGCTCGGTAAGACCAACCTTGGCCAAACCTTGTGTGACATTTCCAAAGAAGGCCGGAGGAATTGCGAGGTAGATAACCGGGCTTTGCTTATCTTTAAGTACTTCAGCCAAGTCTTCGTACAACTTCTCATCTTCATAGTTTCCAACGACGAGTGAGAGTTCTTCATCAAGACGTGCCAAAATTTCGGGATCTGGATTTGGGTAGGCGGCGTTGATTGCACCAAAGGCATGTGCTGCAAATTGCTCGTGATCCCACTTGGTTGATGCCACACCCACGACAGGGCATTGCAGTGAACCGTTGAGGGACATGCTGTAAAGCGCTGGAAATAACTTCTTCTTCGCTAGATCTCCAGTTGCTCCAAAGAGCACCAAAACA
>CAITFY010000143.1 GCA_903891755.1 uncultured Actinomycetes bacterium
CCGGCGTAATCCTCGATGAGGTTCTAGCTTCCTAAAGCTAGCCACGTGACTGATTTAGTTGCCGTCATCATTCCTGCTGGCGGCAGTGGTGAACGCCTCGGGGCGAAAATTCCCAAGGCGCTCGTCCAATTAGCAGGTAAGACTCTTATTGAACACGCGGTTGCCAATATGGCACCGATCGCAAATCAAATCATTGTTGCTGCCCCCGCAGGATTCGAAGAACAATTTAAAGATCTCCTTAGTAGCGAAGTCACCGTCGTAACAGGTGGACTCACCAGAACTCTGAGTGTGAAGAAAGCGCTCGCTCTGGTCGAGAAAGAGAATGAGTACATCCTGGTTCATGATGCTGCCAGATCTCTTGCTAGTACTGATTTAGCAATGCGAGTAATTGATTCACTTCGCGCCGGTGAGAAAGCAGTAATCCCTGGCATGCCAGTGAGTGACACCATCAAGCGCGTTGATGGCGACAACTATGTAACGAAAACTCCGACGAGATCTAAATTGCGTTCTATTCAGACCCCGCAAGGCTTTACCCGCAAATTATTGATGAAGGTTCATACTTCGCCTGATGATGCAACGGATGATGCTGCACTTGTCGAAGAGCGTGGTGTGGATGTCAAAGTGATTCTCGGTGAAGAGCGCGCCATGAAAATCACAACCATGAACGATTTAGCAATTGCGCACAACTGGTTAATTCCTGGAGCAGATAAGCAAATTCGCGTTGGGATCGGAACTGATGCGCATGCATTCTCGCAAGATTCAAACCGCGCGCTATGGCTCGCAGGTCTGTATTGGAGAGATGAAGTTGGAGTAGATGGACACTCCGATGGTGATGTCGCAGCGCATGCAATTTGTGATGCCCTACTCAGCGCGGCATCTCTTGGTGATCTCGGTTCTAACTTTGGAACAAGTGATCCAAAGTATGCCGGTGCAAGTGGTTCGCAACTATTGAGCGAAACGCTAAGCCGAGTTACAGCTGCTGGTTATTCAATCAATAATGTCTCAGTTCAAATTGTTGGAAATCGTCCCAAGATTGGGCCGCGTCGAGCCGAAGCTATTGCAGCACTCTCAAAGTCACTCGGTGGGGTATCGGTATCGGTGAGCGCAACAACCACAGATGGCCTTGGTTTCACGGGCGCAGGTTTGGGCTTATCTGCTATTGCCACTGCGCTGCTTATTCATAACCCACGATAGAATTCCCTAATGTCCGCACAATTACGCTTGTACAACACTGCGACCCGTGAGGTCGCAGATTTCAAACCTTTGGTAGCAAATAAGGTCGGAATCTATCTCTGTGGTGCAACCGTTCAGGCCGCTCCTCACATCGGCCATATTCGCAGCGGATTGAATTTCGATATTTTGCGCCGCTGGTTAACAGCAACTGGTTATGACGTAACTTTTATTCGCAACGTCACTGATATTGATGACAAGATCTTGCACAAGGCTGTACACGAAGAGATTCCTTGGTGGGCAGTTGCTGCGAAATATGAGCGTGCATTCTCAGATGCGTACAAGGCTCTTAACGTCTTGCCCCCAACCTATGAACCTCGCGCAACTGGTCATATGACTCAGATGGTCGAATTGATGCAGCGCCTTATTGATAATGGCAGCGCATATGCGCCTGGAAATGGTGATGTCTATCTTGAAGTTCGCAAACTCAAGAGTTATCTCACCCTTTCCAATCAGAAGTTAGATGATCTGCAATCTGCGGAAGATGCAGATTTAACATATAAGAAAGATCCTCGCGATTTCGCGCTCTGGAAAGCTGCAAAGCCTGGAGATCCATCGTGGCCAACTCCGTGGGGTGCCGGTCGCCCTGGTTGGCACCTTGAATGCTCCGCAATGGCACATGCTTATCTCGGAGAATCATTTGATGTTCATGGTGGTGGTTTAGATTTAATCTTCCCGCACCACGAAAATGAGATTGCGCAATCACAATCAGCTGGTTGGAGTTTTGCAAATATCTGGATGCACAATGCCTGGGTAACCGCATCTGGCGAGAAGATGTCTAAATCACTCGGTAACTCTCTTCAAGTACATGAGATTTTAAAGAAGGTTCGCGGAATTGAACTTCGCTGGTATCTCGGAGGCGCTCACTATCGCTCTATGTTGGAATTCTCATTTGATGCTTTGGAAGAGTCGTCAGTTAACTTCCGCCGCATTGAAGGTTTCTTAAAACGCGCTACAGATCTCCTCGGTGCTACTCCAGAAGGAATCATCTCTGCTGGATTTACAGAGGCGATGAATGAAGATTTAGCAGTACCAACAGCCCTTGCAGTAATTTCAGAGATCTTGAAATCAGGAAACACTGCACTTGCAGCAAATGATCTTGATGAGGTTAAGCGAGCAGCTTCGGAGATTCGCGGTGCGCTTTCCATCCTCGGTTGCGATCCCTTTGACCCAATATTTGCAACTGATTCTTCATCCTCTGCAGAAACTTTGGATGGATTAATTTCATTGGCGCTGGAACAACGCCAGGCAGCGCGTGCTCGAAAAGACTTTGCAGCATCTGATGCAATTCGTGATCAACTAGCAGCGCTTGGAGTGGTTATTGAAGATACCGCTTCTGGTACGAGATGGAGTATTAGCTAATGCGCCCAGGTAAAAAACGCCGTGAGAGCGAAGGTGCTCCAAAACGTGAGCAGACCCGTAGACCCGAACATCGTCGCGAGACCAAACCATCATCTGATGCGGTTGCTGGACGTAACCCAGTAGTTGAGGCGCTTCGCGCCAAGGTTCCAGCAAAGGAGTTGCTCGTTGCAGAGCGCGCTGAGATTGATGAGCGTATGCAAGAAGCGATGCGTTTGGCTAAGAATCAGAATTTGATGATTAAGGAAGTTTCACGCGGCGTCTTAGATGGCATCACGGGCACGACGATGCACCAGGGGATTGCCCTTGTTATTAAGCCGTTCCAATATGCGAATTTTGAAGAACTACTCAGGAAGGCTAAGAAGCCTGGACTCTTAATTGGGCTTGATGGAGTTACTGATCCTCATAATTTAGGTGCAATTGTGCGAAGCGCTGCAGCCTTTGGAGCGGATGGGGTCGTAATTCCTGAGCGTCGCACTGCGGCCATGACGGGTTCTGCTTGGAAATCTTCGGCAGGAGCTGCTGCTCGTCTGCCAATCTCCCAAGTTACAAATTTGGTTCGCTCACTTGAGGATGCCAAGAAGGCTGGATATTTCGTTGTTGGCTTAGATGCCGAGGGCGATGAATCACTTCCCAAGTTCTCACTCTCGTTGGAGTCGGTCTATGTAATTGTTGGAAGCGAAGGCAAGGGTCTCTCTCGTCTGGTTCGCGAAACCTGCGACTTGATTCTCTCGATTCCCATGCAATCTGATGTGGAATCTCTCAACGCCAGCGTGGCAACTGCAATCGTGCTCCACCAAATTGCAGCCAACCGGCAAGCCTCAACCCTTTAGTCACCTTCCGTTCATCTAAATAAGGCAAACTAGCAACATGTCCCACCGAATCATTGATGATCCCCGTGGCCGTTTGATCGATCGCGAGCTCTCGTGGCTTGCTTTCAATGAGCGGGTTCTCGAGCTCGCTGAAGATCCACAAATTCCACTCCTGGAGCGTTGTCGTTTCCTCGCAATCTTCTCCTCTAATCTCGATGACTTCTACATGATTCGCGTTGCAACACTGAAGCGCAAGATTGAAACCGGCGTTACAAAAATTAATACAGCAGGTTACGCTCCAACCGAACTCATGAGCCAGATTGCACAGAGAACGCAGGAGTTGTTGCAACGCCAATCTCACGCCTTTCACAAAGTGGTTCTGCCAGAACTCGGCAAATATGGAATTGAACTTGCGGCTTGGAGTTCGCTCGATGAAGCTGAACGCACCGCAGTAAACAAGGTTTTTCATACCAAGATATTTCCAGTACTCACACCACTGGCTGTCGATCCATCACACCCATTTCCGTACATCTCAGGACTCTCACTCAATCTTGCAGTTGTTGTGAAGAAGCCAGATTCTGAAGAGGATCTCTTCGCTCGCGTTAAAGTTCCATCAAACCTGCCACGTTTTGTGGAGACGGGTAAGCCCGGACTCCGTCGCTTCGTTCCACTGGAAGAAGTGATAATCGCTAATTTGCACGAACTCTTCCAAGGAATGGAAGTTAAGGATCATTACACATTCCGTCTTACACGAAATGCTGACCTAGAACTCGAAGAGGAAGAATCTGAAGATCTGCTTGCCTCGATGGAGCAAGAACTATTACGCCGCAAGTTTGGGCCTCCAGTGCGCCTTGAAGTAGATCGCGATATTCAACCGGAGCTTCTCAAGACACTGATGGATGAGCTCAACATCAACGAAGAGGACATTAGTCGATACAAGGAGCCTCTAGATCTCACCGGCTTAAATCAGATTGCTGATATCGATCTACCGGAATTACGTTTCCCTCCTTTTAGAAATCAGGTAGCTCCAGATTTGCGCGAGACCGATCCTGATTCCACAGATAGTTTCTTCGATGCGATTCGCCGCCGTGAAGTAATCCTTCACCACCCCTATGAATCATTCACCTCGAGCGTGGTTCGCTTCCTAGAGTCGGCCGCATCTGATCCGCATGTTCTTGCGATTAAGCAGACTCTCTACCGCACCTCCGGAGACTCACCAATTGTGCAGGCACTGATCGAAGCGGCAGAAGCTGGCAAGCAAGTTCTTGCAGTTATTGAAATTCGTGCACGCTTCGATGAGCTTGCAAATGTGCGTTGGGCGAGAAAGCTGGAAGATGCCGGCGTCCACGTTGTCTATGGACTTATTGGTTACAAGACCCACGCGAAGTTATCTCTAGTAGTTCGCCAAGAGGCTCATGGAATTCGGCGCTACGTTCACATTGGTACGGGTAACTACAACCCCAAGACCGCGCGTTTATATGAGGATTTCGGCCTACTCTCCGCAGACCCAGTTCTTGGCGAAGATGTAAATAAGCTCTTCAATCAGCTCTCTGGTTTCGCCCCACAGACCGCTTTTACGCGCCTCTTGGTCGCTCCTCGCACCATGCGCTCTGGCCTGCTCGAGCGCATTGATCGCGAGATTGAGAACCATCACGCAGGTAAGACCGCCTTTATCCGTATGAAACTCAACTCCATCTTGGATGAGGAATTCGTAGAGGCGCTCTACAAGGCATCGATTGCTGGAGTTAAAGTCGATCTGGTCGTTCGTGGAATCTGTGCAATCCGCGCAGGAGTTCCAGGGCTCTCTGAGAACATCAGGGTGCGCTCAATAGTCGGGCGCTTCCTCGAGCATTCACGCATCTTCCACTTTGCCAATGATGGAAATGATGATCTCTTCATCGGCAGTGCTGATTTAATGCATCGCAATCTTGATCGCCGCGTTGAGAGTTTGGTTCAAATAACTCAAAGTGATCACAAACGTTTCCTTATTGGTGCGATTGATAGTTATCTCTCCGATGAATTTGTTCGTTGGGAACTTCTCGCTGATGGAAATTGGCTTGAAGTTAAGAATGACTCAGAAGGTGCGCGACTAAAAGACTTCCACACCTCGGCTATCGAGTGGTATCGAGCTCGCGGATGACGCCTTCAATCGTTGCCGCCGGCGGAGTAGTTTGGCGTAGAGATATGGAGGGCGAGATTGAGGTCTTGCTCGTTCACCGCCCGCGCTATGACGATTGGTCGCTTCCAAAGGGCAAAGTTGAGGATGGCGAAGCACTCATCTCCTGTGCATACCGAGAGATTTTGGAAGAGACTGGCTTAAGCATCAAGCTTGGTCCATATGTGGGTTCCGTCGAGTATTTCGTTCCAGATGGGCTCAAGCAAGTTTCTTATTGGAGCGCATCACTCACTGAAGATAAGAGCACCTTTCATCCCAATGAAGAGGTAGATCAGATTCTTTGGCTCGATCTGGAGTCAGCAGCTTTTCGTGCAACTCGAGATAGCGATCGTCACATTTTGGAACGCTTCGGAGTAACTCCTTATGAAACCTCCGCTCTGGTCATGTTGCGCCATGCTAAAGCGTTAGAGCGCACCGAGTGGCAAGGTGAAGACGAGGACCGCCCACTTCAACTCGTCGGTCAATTGCAAGCAAAGCGCATGCACTCTTTATATCAAGTCTTTGGTTTAGAGGAGATTCATACCTCTGATGCTGTTCGCTGCTTAGACACAGTCGCCCAAATGGCCAAGGTATTAGAGCTCACCCCAGTTATTACCAACGCAGTTAGTGAATACACCTACAAAAAGAATAAGGATAAGGCGATTGATTACGCCAAAGAATTGATTAAGAAGAATAAGCAGATAGTGCTTTGTAGCCACAATCCCGTACTTCCTCGCATGATGGAGAAGTTAACGAAGAAGATAGATTTTGATTATCCGGATAATAAATTGATGCCGGGCGAAGCGTGGGTTCTCTTCCATAATAAAAAAGAGGTTGTGCAAATAGATCGACTTTCGGCTCCTACTGTTTAACCCTTCTCCATCCAATCCATATATTTCAAAACAATTCCCTCGCGAAGTGCCCATGGGCAAATCTCAAGTTCACGGAGATCTAAATTACGCATCACGCTCTCAGTGACAAAGGCACCAGCAACAATCTGTTTTGCACGGTTGGAAGAAACCCCGGGCAACTTAGTTCGCTCTTCGTGAGTCATATCTGCAAGGCGTGTAGCGATCTTGCGAATTACATCAAACTTAATGTTGTTGCCGTTGGTATCAAACCAATCACCACTCAAGCGAGCCAGAGTTCTTAGAGTCTTGCTAGTAGCAATCGAACGATCAGAATCTTGGTGTTTAACAAGTGCGGGTAGGACCGCCTCCAACTGTGATTCAATGTGATCGCGCATCGCGGTAATACCTTTTTGCGAATATGGATTGCCGCTTAAGAATTTCTGAGTAAGCCTGGATGCACCGAGGGGGAGTGATGTTGCAACTTCTGGAGATTCATCCACGCCAACGGCAATCTCAAGTGAACCCCCGCCAATATCAATAACAAGCAGACGACCACTCGACCAGCCGAACCAGCGCCTAGCGGCTAAGAAGGTGAGTTTTGCTTCTTCATCTCCGCCCAGAACTTGAAGATCAATATCGAATTCCTTATTTATGTTGGCGATAATCTTCTCGCCATTTGCTGCTTCGCGGAGAGCAGATGTTGCAAAAGGTAGAAATTCTTTTACCTGGACAGTTCGGGCTTGCAGAACTGCATTTCCAATCGACCTGCGAAGGTGGTCGATACCCTCGTCATTAATCTCATTCTTCTCATTTAAGAACTCTGTGAGCCGCAGCTCTTCTTTGTAGTTAAAAGTGGGATTTGGCCGGGCTCCAGGATGGGTGTCGACAACCTGTAAATGGATCGTATTTGAACCGACATCAAGGACTCCGAGGCGCACGTGCGAAACCTACCCCGTACGGGGCGAGTTCGCTTATGCCATTTTCTCGTGTCATAATTGCCCCTCGCAGTTGATCCGCCGATGGCGGTCCGCCTCCCTAGCTCAGTGGTAGAGCATCCGCCTTGTAAGCGGAAGGTCGTCAGTTCAATCCTGACGGGGGGCTCCATAAATTGTTAATTATTAACAGCGCTCAGATCTTGATGATCGCGACCAACTGACCCCGAAAAGAACGCTGCTAATTGATGAGCGGTGAACGGGGCTTGAACCCGCACCTCGGTGCTGGTCATGCGTCGCATGCTGCTTTACACCATCACCGCCTGGCTGAATTATGGGTTGCTGCAGGTCGCTTCGACTCAGTAGTGCATGGGTGAGGTGTAGAACTCAACTCTGTGGAAAAAAACAAAGAGCTCAAACATAGTTTGAGCTCTTTGAATGCCTGACCAGCACCGAGGCGCCCACTATAACAAATTTCTTTTGCTTAGGTTTACATGTCTTTACGAGACATCACTTCTAGCAAATTTAATCCCCAGTCGAACTAATTACTCGGGATTGGAAGCCGGTAAAGATCAAGAGCGAGACTGAGATGTAGAGCGCAATCGGGAGTGATGTTAATTGGGAAACTCCACCAGTAAGGGTTGGTCCAATAAAGAAGGCAGCTAATCCGATGATGTTAACGCGGGCTAGCGCGACAGAGGGAGCAATGCCTGGGACGCGAGCGGCGGCATTCATAAATGCGGGAACCATTGGTCCGATTCCAAGTCCTGCAGCGGCAAAACCGATACAGATAATGATGACAGCGGGAATCTTGGCGTGAGCTGATAATGGAACCGCGATTGCGATTGCAAGACCAAAGGTAATTCCAGCAAAGTAGCCGCCAACTTTTACGGTACGACGCGGACCGTATTTAGTAAGCCAATTGTCGCCTAAGAATCTACTTGTAATCATTGCAAGTGCGAAGGTAGCAAAGGCGATTGCATCAGCACCCTTACCGATTCCCATATGGTCGTGGAGAAGGACCCCACCCCAATCGCTTGCTGCTCCCTCTGGAAGTAAGCAACCTAATAAACCAAAACCGATTGCCCACAGTGGGAGTGATCGCTTGGTGAAGAAAGACAACTTTCCTTCTGACTGTCCATCATCACCTCTGTGTCCATCTTCTGAACCGTTAAGCAAGAAGTAGACCCCGGGAATAAAGAGAATGAAAGCGATAGGCGCAACAACCATTAGTTCAGCCTGCGGAGTGATGAGGTGTGCGACCAATCCTCCAGTCACGGTCACCACAAAAGATCCCACGCTCCACGTTCCGTGGAAGGTCGACATCCATCGCTTATTTAAAATCTTCTCAACAGCAACTGCTTGAGTATTGACGGTGATATCTAGCATCACGTAACCAAAACCCATTACAAATAAGCCGATAAACAATTGCAGAATCTGGTGCGCCTCTCCCATGAGGAAAAGACCGGTAGTCATAAGTGTTGCGCCAACGGCCGCGATGCGCTGCGACCCAAAGGTGTGAGTGAGGCGGCCGCTTACTTGCGAACCGATTAAGGCTCCGCACGTGCTTCCGAGCAGCACAAAGCCCAGGCCAGCATCATTCAAACCAAAGTGATGTTTCATCTCTGGGATACGTGGAACCCACGCCATAGAGACAATTCCCATAAGAAAGAAGAGGAACCAAAGGGCATTTCGGGCGCTTGTACCGCTTCTTGCAACCATCTACGGATATTAGGCGATTTCCCTACGGCATATTCTCTTTTTTTAGGTCTGGATTATGCTCTGAACATGACAACACACCGCTCTGAAATCTTTGCTATCTCCGACGAATATATCGACACCTTAGGTCGAATGAGTCCGATGAACGCCACCGCCCTTGGAATCCCCGGGTATGACCATCTGCTTGATGATCTCTCTGTCGCTGCCGAAACAAAAGCGGCTGACTATCGTCGCGATGTACTCAATCGAATCAAAGCGATGGAACCAATCGATGAGATAGATCGAATTGCTAAAGAGGTTCTGATCGAACGCGTTGAGGCATCACTTAAGTTGTTTGATTCAAAAGAGTCCTTTATTACATATGGACCAATTGCTAACCCAGTTTCAGGAATTCGCTCCATCTTCACCCTGATGCCAACCGAGGGCGACGAAGCGATTGCAAATATCACCTCGCGCCTCAATGCAATGGGAGTTGCACTTGAATCGTGGAAATCTGCTCTTGAAGATATGAATTCACTCGGCAAGGGAACATCTCGTCGCCAAGTGCTTGGAGTTGCTGACCAACTTACCGTTCATGGTTCTGGTGGCTATGCCGATATGGCGAAGTCAATTGATGGTGAAGGAAAGTATCCAGAATTGCATTCAGCAGCGCTCAGCGCCCAAGCCGCATGTTTATCGATGGCGGCATGGATGAAAGATGTTCATGCGCCGCGTTCACTTGATGTAGATGGAGTGGGCGCAGAACGTTACGCACCATGGGCTCGCTATTTCACCGGTGCCGATCTTGATCTTCGCGCAACATATGAGTGGGCAGTTGAAGATTTGAATCAGATCAACGCACGCATGTATCACGCCGCCGACAAGCTTGGCCTTTCAGGAAAGAGCCTCAAAGAAGTTGCGGAATATTGTGAAGATGCAGAACTTCACCGCATCGACGGAGAAGAAAATCTCTTGGCAAAGCTGATTGTGTTCACAGAAGAAGCAGTTGCAAAACTCGATGGTGTTTACTTCGATATCGATCCACGCATTAAATTCTGCGATGCACGTATCGCTCCTGAGGGTTCGGCTGCAGCCCCGTATTACATGCCACCAAGCGAAGACCTCTCACGCCCTGGAACTACCTGGTATCCAACCCTCGGCCACACCCGCTTTAACTTCTGGCATATCGCTTCCACGTGGTATCACGAGGCAGTTCCAGGTCATCACTTGCAATGTGCAACAGCCACCATTGAGAAGGATCGCCTCACTCGCTTCCAACGCACAGAGGCATGGATCAGCGGATACGGAGAAGGCTGGGCGCTTTACGCAGAGCGCTTCATGGATGAGCTCGGTGCATTTGAGGATCCAGCTTATGAACTCGGTTATCTCTCAGGCCAAGCAATGCGCGCCGCTCGTATCATCGTCGATATCGGAATGCACTGTGGTTACGAGGACTTCGATGGAAATGTGTGGAACGCGCAATCTGCTTTTGATCTGATGGTTAATCGCGCGCTCCTCGCTCCCGATTTTGCCAAGTCAGAGGTTGATCGTTATCTCGGCTGGCCAGGACAGGCAATCTCATACAAGGTGGGAGAGCGCGTCTGGGTTCGAGCCCGCGAAGATGCGAAGAAGCGCCTTGGCGATAAGTTCGATATTAAGGCTTGGCACAACTACGCACTCAAAATCGGCCCAATGGGACTTGATCCATTTGAGCGCGAGATGGCCGCTTACCAGGGTTAATTAAGCCCTGGACATTCCGGCTTTGGGCCACCGTTGACGTTTCCGTAACGGTGGTAAGTAATACAAACGCTTTGCTCCAAGAGCCAACGCGGGGCTTCAATATCTCCGCGTTGTGCGATTGGGCGAGCATCAAGGCTGACACCCTTCGCCAATAGCGCCGCACGAGGTGGTGTCTCATGAGAGAGCCAACGAACTTTTCCTTCGGCTCGAGCGACAAGCTCTTCCACACTCTCTTCTCTGCTGCTACTAAATTCCACGCGTGCACCGGTGAGATCAGAGATGTACTTTGCAAAAGCTGTTTCGTCTCTCGCGCCTTGATCATCAAAGCGAACAATGATTGGCGTGAGTGGTCTGCGGTAGCGATGATAATTTCGTTCAACTTTAAGTCCGGTGTGATCAATCGCTTGTGAACCAACTTCTGCCCACCACTTTGCTGCGCTGCGCTTTGCAAGATCTAAGTGCTGAATTGGTGCCCAGTTTCGAAGTGAATCAACATAGTGATGTCCACCCGCTTTAGATGTTGCTCCAACGCTGCTTCGCTTCCATCCACCAAATGGTTGGCGATTTACTATCGCACCAGTGATTCCGCGATTGATGTAGAGATTTCCCGCTTCGACATTCTCCATCCAGTAATCAAGTTCGACTGGATCAAGAGAGTGAATGCCGGCGGTGAGACCAAAGTCGGTCGCGTTCTGCCACGCAACTGCTGCCTTTAAATTAGGAGCAACCATGAGTGCAAGTACGGGACCGAACCATTCGTTGCGATGGCTCCATGAGCCAGGCTTTACGCCCACTTTGATTCCAGGACGCCATAAGTGGCCGGTGTGATCCAACTGAACCGGTTCAACTAACCAACTCTCGCCAGCATCGAGATGATGCAGAGCTCGTGACAGGTTGCCCTCTGGGGTTCGAATAATTGGACCTACTGTTGTATTGAAGTGATAGCCCGCACCAACCTTAAGGCTCGTCACATCATCGATAAGTTGGCGGATAAAAGCTGGATCTTTGTAGATGCTCTCCACAATGATTCCAAGGCTGGCGGCGGAACATTTCTGACCGGCGTGGCCGAACGCGGATTGCACTAAATCTTTAACCGCGGCATCGATATCAGCGCAGGCTGTGATAACCAGTGCGTTCTTTCCACTTGTTTCGGCCAAGAGGTTAAGGTCATTGCGCCACTGCACAAACATATTGGCGGTATCAAAAGCACCCGTGAGGATCAGAGCTTTGATATCTGGATGTGTAATTAAATATCGGCCATTTTCATCGTCAAGGCTTGGCACGAATTGCAGCGCGTCATATGGAACTCCGGCATCCCACATTTGCTGTGCAAGCTCCCAAGCTGTTGCCACAGTTTCCGGCGCTGGTTTAAAGAGAACTGGATTGCCAGCAGCTAGCGCAGCAAAGAGTCCACCAGCTGGAATTGCATATGGGAAGTTCCACGGTGGAACAACAAGAACTGTTCCAATAGGTGTGCTCTTCTCATCATCGATTGTCGAGGCATAGAAGCGGGCAAAATCAATCGCCTCGCTCACTTCTGGATCAGCTTCTGCAACGGTTTTACCTGCATCACGGGTCATAACCGCAATGCTGCGGGCACGTTGCGTGGACATGTGTTCAGCAACTTTTTCAAGAATTGCTCTACGTTCGTCCGCACTCTTAGAGCTCCAGCTAGAATTCTCAGCGACCGAGACCGCTTTATCAATGAGTTTCTTGTCAACGACTGAGTATGAGTACCACTGTTCGCCTTCAGAACTTGGATCAGTTCCAATTCCTGTCGTTGACGATTCGTACTCTTTTCCAGCGACTACTACCGGGATAAGTGGGTAGTGGTCAGTTAATACCTTTGCAATATCAGTTGTCACTGAGTGAATGAAGCCAGGTTCTGTTGGGTCACCCGATGGTTCGTTGAAGAATCCCTCGCTATGCACGGGCTTAATGAGATGGCGACGAGATGATGTTGAAAGTGTGTGACGCTCTTCGATAGAGCGTTCAAATCGTGCCTTCTGCTCCTCAAACTTCGAAACGTTCTTTCCAATATCAAATGCAGCCTTGAGATAGTTCTCATCAGAGGTGTTCTCATCCAACCGTCGCACCAAGTAAGCAACAGCTGAGGCAAAATCATCAGTGCGAGTTACAGGTGCATAGAGAAGGACTTGATGTCCAGATTGAGTAACAGCAAGCGCCTCTGCATTTGCCATACCTTCGAGCATCTCAATATCAATTTGCTTGAGCACCTTGCGCTTTCTAGCAACTTCGATGGCCCATGTGAGGTGGAATAAGTTGTGGCTAGCAATACCAATACGTACACAATCAGCGATCTCTGGTCGCAGGGCAACATCTATCAGGCGGGAGTAGCTCGCATCCACATCGGACTTTGTTGGGTAGGGAGCTGAAGTCCAACCATTGAACTGACCCTCTGCGCTCTCCATAGCTAAATTCGCACCTTTGACGAGGCGAATCTTGATTGTTCCGCCAAATGTCTCATGACGCTCCTTAGCCCATGTGGCTAAATCATGGAATGCAGAGTGTGACTCTGGAAGGTATGCCTGCAGAACAATTCCTGCACTCAAGCTTCCGAACTCTGGCTCCATCAATACCTTTTTAAAAGCTGCAACCGTCAACGCTAAGTCGCGGTACTCCTCCATATCAAGATTGATAAAGGTCTTATCTTCTTGAGCGGCGCGATAGAGCAGGCGCAATCTCTCTGAAACTTTCTCCAAAGAACCTGCGTGATCAATTGTCACCATTTGAGCGACAACCGCAGAAAGTTTTACAGAGATGTAATCAACATCTGGTCTTGCGATCATTTCCAGAATCTGCTTGAGGCGGGTATCTGCTTCTTGTTGCCCAAGGACGGCTTCCCCCAACACGTTAATGTTAAGTCGAATTCCCTGCTTGGTGCGACGTCGCAAAATCTTGGTGAGGCTGGCAACCTCATAGGGCAGAATTAATCCCTTCGAGAGCGCGCGAACACGTTGGTGAACCAAGGCAATAACAATGCTTGGAGTTGTTCTCGAAATAGCGCGGAGGAACTTCAAGCCAACTGCGTTAAAGATTCCGAACCCTTTGATGGAAGCCTTCTTCGCAGCACGAGAAAATATAGTGACCGCTTGTTTAGTTGAATGAATACGCATCACTTCGTCGGTAAGGGTGATGGTGACTTCAATAGCTTCAGGATCCTTAAACAATCTCGCAAAGCGCTTGCGGTTGGCTCGATCGCTCCTACTCCTCAAAGTGTCTGAGGTATGAATCAGATTTCTGGCTTGGGCGACCGAGGTCTTAGCGGTCGGATCAATGTTCGGATCAGTTTCAAAGGTGTGAGCACTGCGAGAGGTTGGCACGACGACCATTCTCCCCCGCGCTGGAGAAAAATTCACCTTTGCGCAACCTAAAAGCCGCTTTTATGACCTTCACATATGTTCTGATGGGTGGATGAAAGCAGTCGTGGTTGGTGGGGGAATTATCGGCACGATGCACGCGCTGCTCGCGGTAGAGGCTGGCCATGAAGTAGTTCACATAGAACGTGATTCCAGACCCCTCTCCGCCTCAGTCAGAAACTTTGGATTGGTCTGGGTAAGCGGTCGAGCTGCCGGTGGCGAACTCGCGATCGCACTTCGCGCTCGCCAACTCTGGGAAGAGATTGGCGCTAAGGCTCAGATTGGCTTCAGGCCGCAAGCTTCACTAACAATCGCGCAAAATGAGGCTGAATTTGAGGTCATGGTTGCTGCCGCAGCCATGGATGACGCTCACGAGCGCGGTTTTAGGTTGCTAGATCGCAATCAAGTTCAAACCCTTGAGCCGGTCTTACAAGGAAAGTTTGTAGGAGCGCTGCAATGCACGCAGGATGGGGCGGTTGAACCTAGCCTGCTTCTGGGCGGACTCCGTGATTATTTGGCAAAACATCCGAATTACACCTGGAAGCCAAATTTCGAAGTGGTTGATTTCTATCATGATGAACATGGAAACCATGTAACTGATATTGAGGGAAGCAAGATATCGAGTGACTTGCTCGTCATCTGTCCTGGTTCTGCACACCAGGGATTCTTGGCGGAGTTCCTAGCGGATGCTCCCTTGCGACGCGTCCATCTTCAAATGGGCGCGACCGTGCCATTTGGAGCAACTCTCGGTCATTCCATCGCAGATGCCGATTCCATGCGCTACTACCCAGCCTTTAAAGATTTAGCTCTAGACACTATGCCTCCCCAGGAAGAGATTGCTGCGCAATACAAGATGCAACTCCTCCTCGTTCCGCGCCTTGATCGTTCATTCACAATTGGTGATACTCATGAATATCAGGAGCCCTTCTCCCATGAAATTTTAGAAGCTCCTTATGACCACCTGCGTAAAGTGATTTCAAATATCTTCGGTGCTCCAGCTCCAACCATCGCACGTAGATGGTCCGGAAATTATTCGCAGATAACAAGCACTGATCTCTACTTCCGCAAAGAGCTTGCTCCCGGCGCCGTAGTCGTAACAGGCGGCGGCGGACGCGGAAACACAATTTCACCAGCAATCGCAGAGGAGACCATCAACTCATGGCCGAGATAAAGTTTGTTGTACTCGATGTAGCTGGAACAACAGCGCAAGATGATGGTTTAGTCGTAGAGGCATTTCAAATCGCGATGGAACCTACTAATCCATCTGATGCTGAACTCAATGAGATGACCGAGTATGTCCTAGCGACTATGGGTCAGCGCAAGATTGATGTTTTCACTCATCTTTGTAAGGGTGACGCGCACGCTGCATTCGAAGCACATGAGCGATTTGTTACGTCCTATACAGACCTTGTCGCAGAAGGCCTGCTCAAAGAATTTGACGGAGTGAGTGATTTCTTCCGTGAACTTCGTACACGTGGAATTGGAATTGGCATCACCACTGGATTCCCACGCGAAATTCTCGATCCCATTATCTTTGAACTCGGCTGGAGCGAACTTATTGATACTTCGGTTGCGGCATCAGAGGTAAACGCCGGCCGGCCTGCTCCAGACATGATCTTTCGCTCAATCGAGCTCTACAACAAGGCAAAAGGCTTGGAAGTTAAAGCTGAAGAGGTTGCTGTCGCCGGTGATACCGAGTCAGATATGAAGGCGGGATACTCCGCAGGTGTTCCGATTATTCTCGGCGTGACAAGCGGTGCACACACTGCAGAGGAACTTCGCGCAACGGGCGCGACAGAAGTTTCACCAACTGTCCTCACCTTGCTCACGCTCGTCTAAGAAGCGAAGTCGATTATTAACTTTTCGTACATTCATTGCTCCTCTAAATATCCCTTTCTCGTTAACAAGACCAAGTTTGCTAGCGCTACAAATCCTTAAGGGGGACTAATGCGTAAGCAATTCATTTTGGGAACCGTTGTTGCAATCGCTGCAGCAATGCTTCCTGTCGTAGCAGCTGAGACTTCTTCAGCAGCAACCGCGGCAAAAATTGATTATTCAAAGTGCGTTGACTTGGCTTCATGCGGTGGCATGGATGCACTTGTCAAAGCAGCACAAAAAGAAGGAACTCTCAATATCGATACCGTCCCACGCGATTGGGCTAATTACGGTGAATTGATTGACCTTTACACCAAGGCATTTGGTATCAAGATCAACTCAACAAATCCAGATGGATCATCTGCTGATGAGATCAACGCCATCAAGACCGCTCCAGCTTCTAAGAAGCCAGATATGTACGACGGTGGAATCACATTTGCAACTGGCAACGAAGGTCTCTTCACCGACTACAAGGTTGCAACATTCAAAGATATCCCAGCTACATACAAGAACCCAGATGGACTTTGGGCTTCAAACTATGCTGGTGAAATCGTACTTATGTATCCAACAAACCTTCCAAAGATCCCTACATCAATCGCAGGTCTTTCAGACCCTGCTTTCAAGGGAATGGTTGCACTTGCTGGAAACCCAACATCTGCACAACAGTCTTTGATGTCAGTCTTTGCTGTTAACCAAGCTGCTGGTGGAACACCTGCAGATATCACAAAGGGAATCAACTGGTTCTCAACAATGAAGGCAAGCGGAAACTTTGTAACAGTTCAAGGCAATGCTGCGAACTTCGCTGCTGGCGCTTACAAGATCCTGTTCAACTGGAGCTTTAACTGCCCAGGAAACATCGAAACCTTCAAGGCTTCTGGTGTAAGCATGCAATGTGCAGTTCCTTCTGATGCTCAACTGGTTGGAACACCATATGTTGCTGCGATTCCTAAGACCGCTCCACACCCTGCTGCAGCACGTCTCTGGGAAGAGTTGCTTTATTCTCAGAACAACAAGGGATACTTAACAGCTACTTTGCCTTCAACAAAGGGCAAGACCGGTTCAGTTATCTTCAAGTCGCTTATGGGCGGACAGAACATCTGGGTTTCAGGTGGAGCTGCTGTAACAGAAGCTGCTGCGATGTCAGCTAAGGGAGTATTGAACAATCCTCCTTCAAAGTACATCCTTACAGCACCAGGCAAGACAGTTACCCCAACACCTGATGAGCAGACTGCCGCTAAGGCACTTCTGACCACTCAGTGGCCAACAATTCTCGGCAACTAATTAACTAGTTAAGAAATTCACTGGTTAATAAATTAATGAGTCTCACAAATACCGTTCCCGAGTCTGAAAAGACTCGGGAACTCGGTAATTCTCGGAGGAAATTTCAATTCCCTTTCCCCCTACTTCCCTTCTTTCTCTTTGTCGGCTTCTTCTTAGTCTGGCCACTTTCTAAAGTTCTGATTGCTTCACTCAAGAGTAACAACGAGAGTTGGACCTTCAGCAATTACACTCCGCTTTTTCATGGAATCTATTTCCACGCCTTTGTAACGAGTATTCGTATTGGAGTAGTTACTGCATTACTTGGCGCCCTTATTGGCGCTCTCTTTGCTTACGTAATCGATGCTTATGCCGGACCTCGACTCACCTCTATATTGGATTCAATTGCCGCAGTATTTGCTAATTCAGGCGGCGTACCACTCGCTTTTACCTTCTTGGCCTCATTCGGAGCTAATGCTGGTTTAATCAAATTACTTAAAAGTTTAGGTTGGGATCTTTACGCTGAGGGTTTCTCAATATTCTCTTTTACTGGCATCTGCGCGGTTTACATCTTCTTCCAAGCTCCGCTCATGGTTCTAGTTTTCAAGCCAGCGCTTTCTGGATTGCGTAAAGAGTGGAAAGAAGCAAACACTAGCCTTGGCGGATCTCCCTGGACTTACATTCGACGAGTTGCAATTCCTATTCTCTTCCCATCTTTTATCGGTTCATTTCTCCTTCTTTTTGCTGGTGGGTTTTCAGCTTATGCCACAGCTCGTGCGCTCACCGTTGGAAATGTTCCACTAATCCCACTCATCATCGGGGATCTCATCAATGGAAATGTAATTTCCGATAAAACTCATTTGGGCGCATCGCTCGCCATAGGCGCAATTGCTATCGCCGCGGTGGCGATGTCGGGCTACGTCTGGGCACAGCGCAAGTCTTCACAATGGCGGCGCTAATGAAAATTAATTTAAGCAAGTACTCGACCATTGGTTTGGTTTCCCTTTTATCTCTTATTATTTTCGTGATTCCATACTCTGCTTCGCTGGAATACAGTCTTCGCGGTAAATTTGGCAAAGGCCATGATTTAACAAATTACCTCTGGATTTTTCATCAAGAAGGTTTTTTGAGTCACCTCTCTTTATCCCTTGAATTGGGACTTCTTGCTGGCCTTCTCAATTTGGTTCTTATGGTCCCGACCGCAACTTTTCTGCATCTGAGTTTGCAGCGTTACAAGTCGCTTGTTGACTTCATCTGCATTTTGCCGTTGATGATTCCGGTTGTCTCGCTGGCAGTAGGCGCGGAATATGCAATGCCTAGTTTCTTGCAGAATTCTCAGATGGAACTAGTTTTCTTCTTCGTGATTTTGGCTTTACCTTTCACCTTCAGAGTACTCGATAGCGCGCTCTCCGCGATCCCACTAAAAACGCTAGTCGAAGCAAGTCGTAGTCTTGGAGCTTCCTGGCCAGCAACCATTATGCGCGTAATCGTGCCGGCCGCTAAAGGCGGGATTTCCTCCGCATTCTTCCTCTCGTTTGCATTAGGCATCGGTGAATACACGATAACTTCATTGCTTCACTGGGATACATTCACAACGTGGACAGTTGATATTTCGCAGCAAAATGTGCTCGGCAGTATCGCCTTGTCCACATTCTCTTTCCTATTCGCCATCGCACTCTTAGTGACCATCGCACTGGTTTCATCTAACCGTAAAAAGAAGCAGAAAGAACTTGGGGAGACATCATGAGTAAACGTGTAACAAGCGGTAGCGAATTGGTTATTTCAGGAATCAGTCGCGCTTTTGGTGCTGTTCAAGCGTTAGATCGTTTCTCATTGACGATTGCTCCGGGCGAGTTGGTATGCCTACTAGGTCCATCTGGTTGCGGCAAGACGACGGCCTTGCGCATAGTGGCTGGACTTGAAAAATCTGATGCCGGAACTGTCATGATTGATGGAGAAGATTTACTCGCGAAAGATGCGAATCAACGGGACATTGGAATGGTTTTCCAGTCTTACTCACTTTTCCCAAACATGACCGTTGCAGAGAACATTGCTTATGGGTTGCGCGTTAGGAAGAAATCTAAGGAGCAAATCAATAAGCGCGTTGCAGAAATGTTGGAACTGGTTTCACTGCAAAGCAAGATGAACAGTTTCCCGCATCAGCTCTCAGGTGGTCAGCAGCAACGAGTTGCCTTAGCTCGCGCACTCGCCATTGAGCCTCGAGTTCTACTTTTAGATGAACCTCTGTCAGCACTCGATGCTCAAGTCCGCACCCAGATTCGCGACGAAATTCGTCGAATTCAAATAGAGAGCGGTACCACCACACTTTTTGTTACTCACGATCAAGAAGAAGCGATGGCTATTTCTGACCGCGTAGGTGTCATGCAACATGGTCGCCTCGAGCAGATTGATACACCCAATACTTTATACAACAAGCCTGAAACCACTTTCGTGGCCGGTTTCGTTGGCATCACCAACTACATTCCTTCCGTCGCTGACTCCAAGAATGAAGTACAGGTACTTGGCCAGGTTCTAGAGATTTCAGAGCATTCGAGCGTTGTGAAGAAGGGCGAAGAAGTTCGCGCCTTGGTACGTCCGGAATCTATTCATGTTGAGAAAGCTTCCCATGGCGCAAAGATCATTACTAAATCGTTCTTAGGACCCATGACAAGGGTGGGAGTGGATGCTGGTTTAGCTGAATTGATTTACGCAGAAATGTCGAGCAAAGAGGCGAAGAAATTCGATACTGGCGACCACGTCAAAATTTCTATTACAACAGAAATGGTCATGGTTGAAAGTGTCTGATGTTTTTACCTCGTGGCAGAAAATCATCCGAGGCGAAGCAAATAATCTAGGTTGGCGTTCGCTAGAAGTTGAAGAGGGCGAAGAGCATCGTGGCGAGCATGTCGATGAGAACTTTACTCCGATTCTCTCCCTCATTCATTTAAGTGATCTCCATATTTGCGACGCTCAGTCACCAGCGAGAGCTGAGAACGTTGATCGCTTTGCTGATCCACACAATCCAATCTCAGAGATGATTGGACTCGTTGGTTCCTATCGCGCGCAAGAAATTCTCACCGCACAAACTCTTGAATCAATGGTTCAGACAACAAACGTAATTGACACTGGGCTCTTCTCTGATCGCCCCATCGATGCGGTTGTAATTACAGGTGATGTTACTGATAACGCGCAAGCAAACGAACTTGATTGGTATATGACTCTCCTTGATGGAGGAGAATTGATTCCTGATTCAGGAGATCAAAGCAAATGGGAGGGTGTCGCGCAGACTGACCCCGCCACCTACGACCGTTCTTACTGGAATCCGGAAGGCACCCCTGAAGGTTGTGAAGATGATTATCCGCGTGCGCTCTACGGATTTCCAGCGGTAAAAGGTTTAACAGATGCGGTTCGCAAACCATTCGTCGCAACTGGAACAAAACATAGTTGGCTCGCAACTCATGGTAATCATGATGCGCTCCTACAGGGAACAGTTCCAAGTGATGAAGTTCTATTGTCGGTTGCAACCGGAGATAAGAAAATAATTGAGCTCTCACCTGATTTGGATTTGCAAGAGTTTGTCTCTAAATGGAGTGAGGTTGGACCTGCGGCGTACCCACCACTTGATGGCGCTGCGACACGTCCCATCGAGTCAGATCCACGTCGCCGATTTAATCAGGCAAGTGATTGGGCGAAAATTCATTTAAGTTGCCAACACGATGGGCATGGGCTCACGCCGGAGAACGCTCTACATGGCACAAAATACTGGTTTAAAGATATTGGTGATACTCGCTTAATCTCACTCGACACCGTAAATATTCACGGTGGCTGGCAGGGTTCTCTCGACGAATCACAATTTCATTGGTTGAAGAGAACATTGAGCGATGTGGCTCCAAAGTACTTCTTGCTTCTCTCGCACCATCCGCTCCATACTCTTTACAATGATTACACGCCTCAGAATATGGATCGCAGAGTTTGCGTCGATGAGTTAAGCACAGAGTTGTTGAAGCATGATCGCATCATTGCTTGGCTTGCAGGTCATAATCATGAAAACGAGATTCGATTCATTGGCGATGAAGATGGATTTGGTTTCTGGCACATCATGACCAGTTCACTTATTGATTGGCCACAACAGGGGCGATTGGTTGAAATATTTGAGAACGAGAGTCATATTGCAATCTCAACTACTCTCATCGACCATCAAAGCCCACTCTCGCTTGATGAAGCAATTTCAAACCTTGATAGTCCAGTGAATCTTGCCGGAATTTCACGAATCCTTTCGGCAAATGATTGGCAGCGACGTGAAGGAAGATTTGATCTAGCTAACATGGCTGGAACCTCTGATGATCGAAATAGGTTCTTGTGGCTTAGGAAACAGAGTAGGAATGTCATATGAGCCAGGTATTTCAAGAGATTGAAAAAATTTTCACCACAGGGATCTCTGAGGAGTATCTCGGTGAAGATGTGAAGCTGGTTGAACATATGCTGCAATGCGGCGATTTGGCAAAAGAAGCAGGAGCTCCAGATTATTTGGTTGTCGCATCGCTCTTGCACGATATCGGCCATCTCTTGGTTGATGATGCAGTTGGAGCGCAGGATTCTGGAATCGATATGCATCATGACGCTGTTGGAGCGAGATGGCTTGAAGAGAGATTTCCTTCGACCGTGAGTGAACCGGTTCGATTGCACGTTGCAGCAAAGAGATATTTAGTGACTACTAATCATGACTACCTTTCAAAACTCTCTCACGCCAGCGTACAAACCCTCTATATGCAAGGGGGACCACTCAATCAAGATGAGGTAATTGAGTTCATCTCTCGAGAGGGTGCAGAAGATGCGGTACGTGTTCGTCTCTGGGATGACCTCGCAAAGGTGCGTGATAAGCCAACTTCAACGCTCCTGGAGTTCAAATCTCTCATTGATTCTTTAGCTCGAAGTTAGAACCGGTAACGAAGTGTTTACCGAAGTTGCCTTCAAAAGGCCCGCGGTTGGTACTACACTCATAAATATGGAAGTAAGTGTTTACGATTCAGTCAACGCAGCTCCCGTTTACGGCGACCCTGCCTTACAGGGGTCGACACTCGCTCCAGTAATCGTCGTTTACTCGGATGATCAGAGCGTTCGCGGAGCCATCTCAGCAGCCTTGGGCAAGAAGTTGCCAGGGGAGAGCCGCGAGCACAAGGTCGTGGACTTCGCCACCGCCGATGCCCTGCGCCAGTACCTGGGTGAGAAGCGGAAAGTAGACCTCTTTATTCTCGATGGCGAAGCCGTTCCAGAGGGGGGTATGGGTCTTGCCCACGCTCTCAAGGACGAATTGGTGGAATGCCCACCGATCATGGTCATCATTCAAAGGGCTCAAGATAGTTGGCTCGCAAAATGGTCAGGTGCCGAAGCCGTCATCTCCCATCCGATTGACCCATTTACCCTGGGTTCTAAGGTCGCAGAGCTTCTCCACTAGAACTATGCCTATTTGTGACGGTTACCACACCTCCTATTCTTACGGCCTAACCAGCCGTATGCTCACAGCATGAATCCTTACGTCCCGATTCTTGCCATTGGCGGGATTGGATTTGGATTCGCCGCTATTTCTGTCGTTGCCGCGGCGATTACCGGGCCAAAACGCTTTAACCGATCAAAAGCAGCAGCCTATGAGTGCGGAATTCAACCCTCTCCAGTAGCTGCAGGTGGCGGACGCTTCCCAGTGAAGTACTTCCTCACCGCAATGCTCTTCATCGTCTTTGATATTGAAATCGTCTTCCTTTATCCATGGGCGGTCTCGTTCAATCAACTTGGTCTCTTTGGATTAGTTGAAATGGTGATATTCATACTTACAGTCTTCGTCGCCTATGCATATGTATGGCGCCGTGGCGGATTGGAATGGGATTAACCATGGGTCTAGAAGAGCAATTACCCGCGGGAATCGCGCTCACAACTGTTGAGGGCCTTGCCGGTTATATGCGTAAGAGTTCGCTCTGGCCGGTCACCTTTGGTCTCGCTTGTTGCGCAATTGAGATGATGGCAGCTGGCGGTGGACGTTATGACCTCGCTCGTTTTGGAATGGAAGTCTTTAGACCATCTCCTCGCCAGGCAGATTTAATGATTGTTGCTGGTCGTGTCTCGCAGAAGATGGCACCAGTCGTTCGCCAGATTTACGATCAAATGCCTGGTCCTAAGTGGGTCTTATCGATGGGCGCTTGCGCCTCGTCTGGCGGAATGTTTAACAATTACGCGATTGTTCAAGGTGTTGATCACATTGTTCCCGTTGATATTTACCTTCCAGGTTGCCCCCCACGCCCAGAGATGTTGATGGATGCAATCATTAAATTGCACGAGCAGATCAGCGATACCAAGCTCGGCGTAAACCGCGAGGCAATCATTCGTGAAGTCGAGGCAGCTGCGCTCGCTTCCAAGCCAACATTCCAAATCCAAGGGTTGCTCAAATCATGAGTACTGAGCACGGTTTATTCGGAGCAAAGGGCACTGGAGATACATCTGGTTACGGCGGATTAGTTCGCAAGAGCCATAACGAACTCTCTGCAGAACGCCCATATGGCGGATATTTTGATGAGATGGTTGATGAACTTGAGCGCGCATATCCCGAGTTCAATGACGATATCGAAAGAGTTGTTCTAGACCGCGGTGAACTTACATTGCATGTAAAAGCCGATCGCCTATTTCATGTGGCGCAAGTACTTCGTGATAATCCAGCCCTTCGCTTTGAGATGTGTTTGGGAGTAAATGGAGTTCACTATTTGGCTGATACAGATCGCGAATTGCATTGCGTCTATCCGCTGCTCTCACTTACGCACAATCGTCGGGTTCGACTTGAGGTAAGCGTTCCAGATTCCAATCCACATGTTCCATCACTTGTTGAACTTTGGGCTGGAAATAACTGGCATGAGCGCGAAACTTTCGACATGTTTGGAATTATCTTTGATGGCCATCCTGGACTCACACGCATCTTGATGCCAGATGATTGGATCGGACATCCGCAACGCAAGGATTATCCACTCGGTGGGATTCCAGTTGAATATAAAGGCGCAACCGTCCCACCTCCATCAGAGCGCAGGTCTTACCGATGACACAGACAGATCCATACGCATCTTCGCGCGAAACCACAGAAGGTCGCGTTTATTCAGTTACGGGTAATGACTGGGATTCACTTGTTACTGAGATTGGTGCAACTAAAGAAGAGCGCGTTGTCGTCAATATGGGACCACAGCACCCATCAACTCATGGTGTGCTCCGTCTGATCTTGGAACTTGAGGGCGAGACAGTTACTGAAGCTCGCGCTGGTATCGGTTATCTCCACACCGGCATTGAGAAGAACGCCGAGTACCGCACGTGGACTCAAGGAACAACATTTGTAACTCGCATGGATTACCTCTCACCAATTTTCAACGAGACCGCCTACTGCCTTGGCGTAGAGAAGTTGCTCGGCGTCACAAACGATATTCCTGAGCGCGCAACAGTCATTCGCGTTTTGATGATGGAGTTCAACCGCATCTCTTCTCACATGGTTGCTCTTGGTACAGGTGCACTTGAACTTGGAGCACTAACGCCGATGCTCTTTGCATTCCGTGAGCGCGAGAAGGTACTTGATATCTTTGAGATGGCCTCTGGTTTGCGCATGAACATGGCCTACATCCGCCCTGGTGGAGTTGCGCAAGATCTTCCAGAAGGTGCCTTGGAGAAGATTCGCGAAACTGTTAAAGAGTTGCGCCATAACTTTAAGGACAATGCAAAGCTATTAATTGGAAACTCGATCTGGTTGAAGCGTACGCAAGGCGTCGGCTATCTCGATCTCGCCGGCTGCATTACCCTCGGCATCACCGGTCCTATCTTGCGCGCAACTGGCCTACCTTGGGACCTTCGTAAGTCTGATCCATATTGCGGCTATGAAGATTATGACTTTGATGTAATCACCAATGATGGTTGCGATGTTTATGGTCGCTTCCTTATCAAGATGGAAGAGCTTGAGCAATCACTTCGCATCATCGAACAATGTGTCGTTAAATTGGAGAAGCTAGAAGGCGCTCCAGTAGTTCTTGATGATAAGAAGATTGGTTCTCCTGCGGATCTCAAAGTGGGTCCAGATGGAATGGGTAACTCTGAAGAGCACATCGCCCACATCATGGGTCAATCGATGGAAGCACTTATCCATCACTTCAAGATTTCAACAGAAGGCTTCCGCGTTCCAGCTGGTCAGGTTTACCAAGCCATCGAATCTCCTAAGGGTGAGGTTGGCGTGCACTTAGTCTCTGATGGTGGAACACATCCATACCGCCTGCACTTCCGCGAACCATCTTTCAACAATCTTCAATCTTTATCTGCAATGTGCGAGGGCAGCATGATCGCCGACGTAGTTGCAGCTGTTGCTTCAATTGATCCAGTGATGGGTGGGGTTGACCGCTAATGTCCTTTACACATGAAGAGCTAGCCGTGATGGATTCCATCATCGCTCGTTATCCTAAGAAGCGTTCTGCAGTAATGCCGCTTCTTCACTTTGTGCAATCACTTGATGGGTATGTCACAGAGCGCGGTATCGAATGCATCGCTGAAAAATTAGATTTATCGACCGCTGAAGTGACCGCAGTTTCATCCTTCTACACCCAATATAAGAGTGAGCCCGTCGGTGAGTATCACGTTGGAATTTGCACAAACACCTTATGTGCAATCATGGGTGGAGATGCAATTTACGACTCGGTCTGTCAGAACCTTGGAATTAAAAAGGATCAGACAACTTCAGATGGCAAGATCTCTTTGGAGCGCATTGAGTGCAACGCAGCGTGTGATTATGCACCGGTTGTAATGGTGAACTGGGAGTTCTACGACAACCAAACACCGGCTTCAGTCAATGAATTATTAGATGGCGTAAGAAGTGGAAATCCACCAGCACCTACACGTGGACCTTCAAAACTTCGCACCTGGAAAGAGAATTCAGCAGTACTCGCTGGACTCTCAGATGGACTTGCTGAAGAGGGACTTCAGGCAGGCGAGGCTTCACTTCTCGGTCTCAATATTGCAAAGTCGCAGGGCAGCAAATGAGCACATTAAGCCCCGTTCTCTCAGCTCACTGGGATGAGCCAGATTCATTTACGATCGCGGCATATAAGCGCCATGGTGGTTATGGAGCACTTGCAAAAGCTTTGAAATCAACTCCTGATGAAGTAATCGCGCTCATCAAAGATTCTGGTCTTCGTGGACGTGGCGGCGCCGGATTCCCAACTGGAAATAAGTGGAGCTTTATCCCACAAGGCGATAACAAAGCTCACTACCTCGTCGTTAACGCTGATGAATCTGAGCCAGGCACTTGCAAAGATATGCCTTTGCTCTTGGCTAATCCGCATTCGCTCATTGAAGGAATCATCATCGGTTCCTATGCAATTCGCGCTAACCATTCCTTTATCTATCTCCGCGGTGAAGTTGTGCATGTCTTTCGTCGCGTACAGAAAGCAATCGATGATGCTTATGCGGCTGGATTGCTCGGCAAGAATATTTTGGGAAGCGGCTTTGATCTAGAGCTCACCTTGCATGCTGGCGCAGGTGCTTACATCTGCGGCGAAGAGACAGCGCTCTTGGATTCACTCGAAGGCTTCCGCGGGCAACCTCGCTTACGTCCGCCATTCCCAGCTATCGCAGGTTTGTATGCGATGCCAACAGTTGTTAACAATGTCGAGTCGATCGCCTCTGTTCCATCCATCATTGAACATGGTGTTGAGTGGTTCCAAGCAATGGGCACTGAGAAGAGCAAGGGTTACACCCTGTACTCACTCTCTGGCCACGTTGCTAACCCAGGACAATTTGAAGCACCGCTCGGAATTACTCTGCGCGAGATTCTTGAACTCGCTGGAGGAATTCGCCCTGGCCATCAATTGAAATTCTGGACACCAGGCGGTTCATCCACTCCAATGTTTACCGCGGAACACCTTGATGTTCCACTTGATTACGAAGGCGTATCTGCTGCTGGTTCAATGCTTGGAACCAAAGCACTTCAAATCTTTGATGAGACCACATGCGTCGTTCGCGCAACTTTACGTTGGGTTGAGTTCTATAAGCATGAGTCATGCGGCAAGTGCACACCATGTCGCGAAGGCACCTGGTGGTTGGTTCAGATCATGAAGGATCTCGAAGCCGGTAAAGGTACTGAAGCAGATCTTGAGAAGCTTCTTGATCTCTGCGACAACATCGCGGGCCGCTCTTTCTGCGCGTTGGCTGATGGCGCAGTTTCCCCAATCATCTCCTCTCTTAAATATTTCCGCGCTGAATATCTCCAGCATCTGAGCGAGGGTGGATGCCCATTCGATCCAGTTGCTTCAACGCTCTTTGAAACGGCAGGTGCATAAATGACGCCCGAGCAAGCAGTTGCAGCAGTGGACACTGTCTCAGCAGTAATTGATGGCGTTGAGGTCACTGTTCCAAAGGGAACGCTGATCATTCGTGCAGCCGAGCAACTAGGAATTGCGATTCCACGTTTCTGCGATCACCCACTTCTCGCTCCAGCCGGCGCATGTCGTCAATGCCTTGTTGATGTAGAGATTAACGGGCGGGCATTTCCAAAGCCTCAAGCTTCTTGCACCATGCCTGTTGAAAATGGAATGGTTGTTAAGACTCAGTTGACCTCTCCTGTTGCTGCAAAGGCACAAGAGGGAATCATGGAGTTCTTGCTTATCAATCACCCACTTGATTGCCCGGTCTGCGATAAGGGTGGCGAATGCCCACTTCAAAATCAGGCGATGTCTACTGGTCGTTCAGAAACGCGTTTTGAAGGCGAAAAACGTACCTTTGAAAAACCAATCAATATTTCATCTCAGGTTCTGCTTGACCGGGAACGCTGCGTGCTCTGTGCGCGTTGCACCCGATTCTCTAACGAGATTGCTGGCGATCCATTCATTACTCTCAATGAGCGCGGCGCACTTCAGCAAGTTGGCATCTATGAGAAAGATCCATTCGAGTCTTATTACTCAGGCAACACGGTCCAGATCTGCCCAGTAGGTGCACTCACTGGCGCTTCATATCGATTCCGTGCTCGTCCCTTTGATTTAGTTTCAGTTAACTCTGCCTGCGAGCATTGCGCATCGGGTTGCGATCTTCGCACCGACATTCGCCGTGGAAAAACGTTACGTCGTTTAGCTGGCGATGATCCTGCGGTCAACGAAGAGTGGAACTGCGATAAGGGTCGTTGGGCATTTAAGTACATCTCATCACGCGAACGTTTGAAGCACCC
>CAITFY010000144.1 GCA_903891755.1 uncultured Actinomycetes bacterium
ATAGCCACGAGAGTATTTTGGAAGGCGCAAAGCGCGAGGCTCACGAGGAGCTCGGCATCAATACCGATTTATTGGAACCAATCCACACCTTCACCGATGATCACGGGCCATGGCGCTATGACACGATTATTGCCAAAGCCAGCCCAGATTTAATCGCCCACGAGATGAATGATGAATCTCAAGAGATTAGATGGGTTCCATTCGCTGAAGTATCAGAGATGACCCTGCATCCATCCTTTGAACGCCATTGGCCGGTCTTACAGGCCTTGCTCGGAGAATTGTTTATCTAAGCGTTTGAGTGACTCCTTGACGACGGTTCCATCGCTCGTGCGATAAAAGGGTGGCATTGAGTTGAGCAAAATTGATCCATAACGCTTGGTCACAATACGGGAATCCAAGATTGCAACCACTCCCCGATCGTCGATTGAGCGAATCAAACGTCCAGTTCCCTGTGATAACAGGAGCGCAGCTCGTGGGAGTGAGACCTGCATAAATCCACTTCCACCAGCTTGATCAGCAACCGATGAACGCGCACTCATAACTGGTTCATCTGGGCGTGGAAATGGAATGCGATCGATTGCGACCAAAGTACATGAAGGGCCGGGTACATCGATTCCCTGCCACAAGGAGATTGTTCCAAGCAAAATTGAGCGAGGATCCTTCGCAAACTTATCCACTAGTGGCCCAACAGAGTCGCCTCGGCGTTGCGTGATTATTGGCATCTTTAATTCAGCGAGCACGCGACGTAAGTGTTCATCGGCCATCTCAACTCCGCGCCATGAACTAAAGAGTGCGAGTGTGCGACCACCCGCCGCTTCAATTAATTCACCGAGTTCGGTAAGCGCATCCTTCGCCGGACCATCTCGGCCAGGCTCTGCGAGGTGACGAGGTAGGTACAACATTCCTTGTGAAGCGAAATCAAATGGTGAGCCGACATCGAGCATCTGCACATTAGCAGGGTCCACGGCACCTTTGCTCTCATCTTCATCTTCGGCAATATCTTGACCCACAACAAATCCGATGGATTTTGCAATGGCATCGAATGATTTGCCAATAGTAAGCGTCGCCGAAGTAGCAATTACTGGAGTCTCCGTCAGTAGGTTGCGACGCAAGACATCTGAAACTTCAAGCGGTGCTAAGTGCAGAGCAGAGAAAGTTGGCTCAAACCACAAAACTTGCTTGACGTTAGGACGAAGCATCTTGGTCGCGATTGTCTGAATCTCACTTGTCGCACCTTTTACTCGTGCGCGCTGTGCCATTGAATCTGGATCAATAATGTCTGAGTCAGCGTTAATCAAAGCAACAACCGCCGCTGCGGCCTCCTTCACCTTACGAATCGGTGCCTCTAATTGGCGAGGCAACTCTGCGAGGCGACCTGATTTACTTGGATCGTTGCGGACATCCGAGGCGAAATCTGCAAGCGCTTCAGCGAATTCATCAGCTGCTTTATTAAATACACCAGTCACCTTTGATGGCATATGTTTCGCTGCCATCTTTGCGGCCCGTTCCACTCGAGCAGCGGTCAGCTCTTCTGTGACAGCTTGAGTAGTGCGATCCATAAACTCATGTGCTTCATCTAAAATAATTGCATCTCGCTCTGGCAAAATAGGGTGGGAATCAACAATTTCAATTGCTAACAAAGTATGGTTTG
>CAITFY010000145.1 GCA_903891755.1 uncultured Actinomycetes bacterium
CACCTTCTCGCCAGCAGTTCCAGGATTAAGTGTCATTCGAAGTGAACGTCCAAGTAAATGCATATGCGGAGTTGCCTTCACTACCAATTCGTTCTGGGTAATCTTCTTATCGCAGGTAGAGGTTGTGCTCGGCGTTGGATTGATCGGATTATGTCCGCAAATCAGATTCAATCCAGCAGATTCCATAGCACTTGATTGTGTGGTGCGTTGCGCCAAGTCGATAAGTGATTTACCACGGTCACACAAGTAACCAGTAACTCCCTTTGGACATGCCAGTTCAACAGGCGCCGCAACAAGTTCGGTATAGAGAGTTTTTAGTTTTGAACCCTTTGCAGGAACTGCAGAAATCAGAACCTTCGATTGATCCGTAGGAATTTTTCCAGATGTAGTCGCCAGTAAGTTGTAGTGAAGTTGCAGAACAATTCGATCACCCTTTGCTATAGGGGTTCCATAGCCAGCAGGCATGATGTCCTTATCGCGACCTGGTGCCCACGAAGAAAGCCACGGTGATGTTAAGAATGAGGAGAAGCTAGAACCGATTCCAGTTCCTCCAAAGCAGGACCAACCAGTTCCATTATTATCGGCGGCCTGGGCTGCAGCGAGATCTTTCTTGCCAACCAAGAACATGATTGCGTGATGCAACATCGCGCGTTGTTGAGGGGCAAATTGAACCTGAGTAATTAAGGAATCTTGGGAAATCTTGGGATCGATTAAAAAACAGTGATAATCATCGGTACCACCATTTGTCGCAGTAGGAAGGTATGGCTTCACCATCTGCGCTGAGTAAACAGTTGCACTTAAAGCCGTTTGCGCGATGCTCGGGCTAGAACCCATAGATGCAGCGATAAGAACTGCGGGGATTGCCAGGAGAGTTAGTTTTCTCAGACGTTGCTTCACGCCCTGATAGTAATAACGATCCTAAATGGCGGCTCTTTGAAATCATGGCTACCTTTGCGCAATGGTCCGCGCTCGTAGGTTGCTCGCTGCAGTCCTTCTCATTACCTCGGTGGGTGCAGGAAGTTACGCCTATGCAGGAGCGAATTATTCCACTCAAGAGCTTCGCTTAAATGGAGCAGGTGGTGTGGCCCTCGATGCGACTATTTATCTACCTAAGTCGGCTCCAGCACCGGCAATCTTGCTGGCGCATGGCTTCACGGGGGACAAGAAGAGCGTTGCGCCCCAGGCGCAAGAACTTGCTGCGCGCGGATATGTGGTTTTAGCGTGGACGGCACGCGGATTTGGTAACTCAACTGGGCAGATATCGATGGATTCACCGACCGGTGAGGTAGCAGATGTCTCGAAATTAATTGACTACCTATCAACGCGAAAAGAGGTTACCCAGCAACAGAAGGGTGATCCACTAGTTGGTATTGCGGGCGATTCCTACGGTGGAGCAGTCTCGCTACTCGCTGCTGGGTATGACCAGCGGATTGATGCAGTCGCAGCAAACATCACGTGGAACAGCTTGACTCAAGCGCTATTTCCACAGAACGCTAACGATCCTTCTTTTGGCCCGTATAAGAAATTCTGGGCAGGCACCTTCTTTGCGCTCGCCACACTTCCCAACTCAGTTGCAGGTGAATGTGGAACTTTCACACCCGATTGGTGTCAGGCATTTAAGGATGCAGTAGCAAATGGTGTGCCGACTGCCGCTGATCAAAAACTATTAACCGCTTCATCGCCCTCCACTGTTACAGATCGAATTACGGCACCGACACTTCTTATGCAAGGTGAGGCAGATTCACTCTTCCCGCTCTCTGAGTCAATTAAGAATGCCAGTGAAATTCATGCCGCTCATCCATCTACGCCGCTTGCGATGATCTGGCATAGCGGGGGACATGATGGTGGAACTGATGAGTCCGCGAAACTTCATAAGAGTGAGATGGATTGGTTTGATATTTATCTCAAAGGCGCAAAGAAGACATTTTCAAAATTTCAAGTTACAGATACCAACGGATCAATCTCTCTCGTTGATTCATCGGTTATACCTAAATTCCTGACCAGTACATCACTCCCCCTCGACGTTCCTACGAAATCACTTCAAATCCCAGTTCCCTTCACGGCGCTCATCGCACCAATCGGTGGAATACCTGGTGCAATCTCATCACTTCCCGGAGTTGGCTCGGCACTTGCGCTTGCTGGAAGTGTGAGTGGTGCTACAGCCGCGTTCCTACCTGGCCAAAGTGGATTCTTAGAAACTGCAGCTCTTGCCGCTCCAATTCATATTGTTGGACCTTCTTCAATAAAATTGCGGATTTCTTCAAATGCAAAGAATGCGACGCTATTTTTCTCACTCGTTGTCCGCACTGCATCAGGACAAACTAAACAACCCAATGGAATTGTCAGCCCAGTTCATCTCTCCAATATCTCCAACTCAGGTACTGATTTCACAGTGCAATTACCTGCAGTTGTCTTAGATGCTGCAACAGGAGATAAATTGGCAGTAGCTGTTTCGACAACAGATCAAGGCTATGCACTTCCTCAAGATGGTCGTCAGTACGCGCTGACCGTGCAATCTCCTTTGACGATCTCCCAGATGAATTTCACTACCAAGGTAAGCCACTTCTCGCTTTATGGCTGGCCAGCGCTGGCGCTCATCTTTATTCTCTTGGCGTTTGCGTGGTCATATTTCCGACGTCCGCGCCACAACACTTTGCCAGTCGAAGAGAGCGACGCTCTAGTAACGGTTTCAAACCTCACGAAGGTTTACAAAGATGGCTACAAAGCAGTTGATGGGCTCTCATTTAAGGTAAATCGCGGCCAAGTTCTGGGATTGCTCGGACCGAATGGGGCAGGCAAGACCACCACACTTCGCATGATGATGGGGCTCATCTTCCCTACCGAGGGTGAGATCGCCATCAATGGCCAACCTATTTATCCAGGCTCACCAACTCTGGCAAACCTCGGCTCCTTCGTTGAAGGCTCTGGATTCTTGCCGCATCTCTCTGGCCGTGAAAACCTAGAGCTATATTGGAAATCGATTGGTCGCAGCGACGAGCCTTATTTCGAAGAGGCGATCAAGATTACTGATCTTGGTAGCGCTCTAGATAAGAAGGTGCGTTCGTACTCTCAAGGAATGCGTCAACGCTTAGCGATCGCACAATCCATGTTGGGTATGCCGGATCTATTAGTACTCGATGAGCCAACAAATGGTTTAGACCCACAGCAGATCAAGGCTATGCGTGAAGTATTGAAGAGCTACGCAAAGACTGGTCGCACCGTAATCGTTTCATCTCACCTCTTAGCTGAAGTTGAGCAAACCTGTTCTCATGTGGTGCTCATGCATCGTGGTCATTTGATTACTTACGGAACCATGAAAAAGATTCTGACCAAGGCTGGAAAGCGTGCTGGAAGTTTGGAAGAGATATTCATTGAACTCATCGGTGATGATCTGACGATCGGGAAGGAGCAGTAAATGTACACACCAGGTAAAACTCTGCCCTATCGTCTTGAACTCTATCGGCAGATAAAGCGTAAGCGCACTCTCTTCTCTTATATCTTCGTTATCTCACTACCAGTTATTGTTGCGTTGGCCGTTAAGTTTGGTACATCAGGCAATAGTTCTGGACCTACTCGATTTGGATCAGGTACTGCTGATCTCATTGGTCTAGCCACCAAAGGTGCCGCCAACTTCACTTCCACCATGTTTTATTTTGCAACGCCATTTCTCTTGGTGGCAGTTATCTCAATATTTAATGGAGATACCGTCGCATCAGAAGCATCGTGGTCTACCTTGCGTTATCTACTTGCGGCGCCCGTTCCTAGAACTCGTTTGTTGATTCAAAAATTGAAAGTTAGTTTGACGCTCTCATTTATTTCCATCGTCTTGCTCATCACCACTTCATGGGTGGTTGGCGCGATTGCATTTGGGACAGCTCCCATGCAAACCCCTCTCGGAGTTACATTTGGCAATGTTCAAGCCACGCAGCGGATTGTGATTATTGGTTTCTACCTCGCGCTAGTTCTTTTGGCGGTGGCAGGTCTCGCCTTTTATCTCAGCGTTTCAACTGATGTCCCATTGGGAGCGGTCGGGGGAGCAATCGGAATAATCATTCTCTCCAACATTTTGGACGCTATATCTGGATTAGGTGCCATAAGAAACTGGCTCCCAACCCACTATTCATTCTCGTGGTTTGACGCTCTATCGAGTTCCATCGACTGGACTCAGATGATCAGAGGCGCTTCTTACAGTTTGATTCTCTTCTCGGTACTCATCTCACTGGCAGTGATTAAGTTCAATAAGAAGGACATCACCTCATAAATTTTTGAGGATTAGTCGTCTTCGCCACTACCGCCGGCGATTGAAGGCTTTGCGCCTAAGGTAATTGTGGATGCTGAAGCTTTTGAAGGCAGCTGCACTGAAGCTTGGGTTGCCGCTACCGAACTTGCTACGGCGCTACTTCCAGAATTTACGTGGGAGGCTCGATTCATTTCGGCACCGACTGCACCAACGCTGACAAAGAGACCGACTGCTAAGAGAGCTGCTTGTAGTTTCATAAATGAGAGTATGGGCCACCGCCATGGGCGAAGGCTGAACGCTTTCGGGGAACCGGCTGTGAATAAATGGCTTTAGCGGTAGGTTTTAGCGATGTGTGAATGGCGCAGTTCAGCGAGTTCAGAGTTGGAAATATAGCTATCTGCAACGATGAATGCGCCGAGTGCGGTTAAAGAGAGCAATAAAAAGCGGACGAATTGGCTCATGGGAACACCTCCTTGTGTGTTGTAAAGGTAAGTGGCCTAAATGAAGGCGGGCTAGGCTTCCGGGGGATTGTTGGGAAACTTAAAAAGAACTTTTGATATCTGAATTGGGGAATCCGTGACACATATATTGGATCAGGCAGGCTGGAATGCACTTACGGGCCCACACGCTCATCTCGCCGAAGTGCACGGATTAGCTCGGCGCTATCCGATTGATATATCTCCCTTCAATGCAATATCAGACTTATCAAATCAAGATGCCTGGGATGACCTACGCGTTTTATTGGGTGACACTGGCGTCGCAATAGCCATAACCTCAAATCTTCAAGAGCCGAAAGGCTGGCGCATTGTTGAGAAGTTTCCCGGAGTTCAAATGACCGGCGAGGATGTAGTAGGAGCACATGATCCTGAACTCATCCCCTTAGAAAGTGAAGATGTTCCAGAAATGTTGGAACTCATCTCACGCGCGCAACCGGGTCCCTTTCTGCCTCGTACCGTAGAACTCGGTGGCTACCTCGGTATTCGTCACGAAGGAAAATTAATTGCTATGGCAGGTCGCCGTTTAAATCCTCCTGGTTGGGTAGAGATAAGTGCAGTCTGTACCGATGAAGAATTCCGAGGACGCGGCTATGCAGCAAGACTCGTCAAAGCGGTCGCAGCCGGAATCCAAGATTCAGGGCAAATCCCATTTCTCCATACAGGAGCCGGCAATGTTGATGCGATAAGGCTTTATGAAAAATTAGGATTTAAGATTCGAGTCAGGGCTGAGTTCACAATTTTGCAACCTGATGTAACTGCCACCTCGTAATTATTGATTAAGACCGACGAGCAAAAAGAGAATTCCTAGAAGTGCGGGTCCTGCCTGCATTGCTGCCGAGCGAGCACTTCCTTTGACGCTCGCCAGCAGTACGAGCCCCGCTCCCACAATTGATGAGGCGGCTGAAATCATCAAGGTGTATCCAATAGTTGAGTGGGTTGGCAGTAGTACTAAACCAATTACGATGCCAAGAGCCAAAAATAGATTGTAAAAACCTTGGTTGAGCGCCATTGGGCGAATAATCTCAGCATGCTCTTGCGACGGGATTCTGAAAGTCTTCCAGGTCTTAGGTTTGGTCCAAGCCACACTTTCCAGGTAGAAAACATAGAAGTGAAAGAGCGCCGAGAGGGCTAGGAAAGCCAAACCCACTCCCAGAAGAAGATCTCGCATAACTGGAGTATTCCACTCACCATACCTTTTTGTTAGTACTAAAAATCCATTTACTCCCGCGACGGATTCGGGGACTCTTATCTCACCAATCCTCACCATGAAAGGCGCGATCATGCAGAGATACATCATTGAAAGAGAGATTCCCGGAGCTGGAGCTCTTGGAGAAGAAGATATTGCCAATATTTCAAAGGTAAGTAATGGAGTTCTCGATGCCATGCACTCAGAAGGTGCAGCTATCGAATGGGTTGAAAGTTACGCTGCAGGAGACAAGATTTACTGCATTTACGATGCATCATCTGAAGAGGCTATTCGGGAACACGCAGCACGTGGTGGATTTCCTGCCAATAGCGTCGTACCAATTAGTGGCGTACTAAATCCCGGTAAAGGTCGATAAAGGTTTAGATAATTTCTGCTTCAAGGAGATCGAGCTCTCCGTGAGGAGAATCGACTAATCGAAATCCAACACTTCGGATTACATTAATTACCTCTGGTCCGCCGTGTTCACGGATCTTTTTCCGAAGACGACTGGCGTGGGTATCAACAAGTTGGTTGCTACCCGCGCCCTTCATAACTCCAATCGCCTCTAAGATTTGGTTACGCGTGAAAATACGTTGCGGATTCTCCATAAGAAGTTGAAGAAATTGAAATTCGGTATTTGTTAGGTGTATTTCTTTATCTGCAACTCTAAATTCATGATTTCTAAGATCCATCTTCATTGATCCCCACACAAGAATGTCTGCGCGAGGTGATCTCTGACTTTTACCCCGACGTATCTGTTGCACGATGCGAGAGCTTAGAATGTTGCTATCAACTGGTTTAGATATGTAATCATCTGCGCCAGCGGCTATAACCATTTGTTCATCGACCAATTCGCCGCG
>CAITFY010000146.1 GCA_903891755.1 uncultured Actinomycetes bacterium
AGCCCACAATCCGGCCACGAACGGGTGATGGAGTTCCGATTCCTATCTACGCCGAAGGAGATTCAGGGTGAGGGCAAGGTTGAAGAGATTCTCTTTGGCGTAAATGAAATTAAAGATGGCAAGGTAGTTGATACGGGTGAGACGTACTCCGTGAAGACCAACCTAGTTATCTCTGCAATTGGGTATCACGCCCTACCTATCAAAGGAATCTCATTCCGCGATGGCAAGGTAGAAAATGAGAATGGACGAGTTCTCGGTACAAATATTTACACGGTCGGTTGGGCTAAACGCGGTCCATCAGGGGTAATTGGTACTAACAAGAGCGATGCTTCAGATGTCGTAAAACTCTTGATTGAAGATCTAAGCCCAGAACCAAAGAATGGCGGGGATATCACCGTCGTACTTCCACAAGATAAAACCATTATTGATCAAGTAGCGTGGTCAAAGATCAATACAGCTGAAGTTGCCGCAGGTGAAGCGCTCGGCAAACCTCGATTGAAGGAAGTTGATAAAGAGAAACTTATTTCTCTTGGGCAATAATGTAGCGAGAGCCAGCTGCGAGAGCTAAACCTAAACCGGCTGGCACCAGCATCGCCCAACGCAATGTAATGAGCTCTGAGATGTAACCCATTATCGGGGGACCAACAACGAAACCAAAGTAGGAAATACCTGAGACGGTCGCAACTGCTTCTGAAGGCGCAATCGTTCCAGGGAATTTGTGAATCGCAATAGTTCCCGCTTCGCTATAAATCATTGGGATAACGATGCACATTCCGACTCCAAGGAAAGTCCACCCAAAGATTTCTCCACCGATTCCACCGATGATAAGACCGGTGCTCAATCCAAATCCTGCAAAGAGTCCGCCGAAGAAGAGCAACTTGCCTGGTCCAAATTTATGAGCGAGGCGATCACCTAAGAAGCGACCGGTAACCATCGTGATTGAGAATGCAATATAAGGAATCGTTCTTACGAATGGTGAGGCGTGGAAAGTATCTCGCGCGAGAATTCCGCCCCAGTCACCGGCGGAACCTTCACCAATCGAAGCTGACATACCAAGTAATCCCATTACCCAGAAAATCATTGGTCGCTTAGGGCGCTTATGTTTCCGAGGTTCTTGTTGGTCGCTAGATGCAGGCAAGAATCCATTTTTCATGTAAAGAAGCACGGCAAGAAATAGTGCTGCAACGAGTAACTCCTGGACGATGGCCTTCACGTGGAATTGAGCCATCAATCCACCGCAAGCACTTCCAGCTAGAGCACCGACTGAATAGAGCGCATGGAAGGTACTCATCACTCGTCGCTTAAATCTCTGTTCAAGCGTCACGGCATGGGTATTCATTGCGACATCCTGGAATGCAATTGCGAAACCAAAGAGATACAAGGTGAAACAGAATGAGATGTAATTAAAGGAAAGTCCAACCAGAGGCATTGAAATAATGATTGCCGCAGATCCCAATATTGTGATTCGTGCACTTCCATGTTTGGCGGACCATTTCCCGCTCGGTCCGAGTGCGGTAAGTACTCCCGCAGCCAATAGGAAGAGCGCAGCGCCTAAGGCACCGTTACTTATCTTTAGGTGGGATTTGTAATCTGGAAGTTGGGCAACGATCACTCCAACTGAAAACCCATTCATCATAAATGCCAGGGTGGTCGAAACTCGTGCCCGGGTTAATTCGCTCTGGCTCACGGTCGGATACTACGGAATATGCCTATATATATTGTGAAAATCACTGGTTTTGGGCGAAGGGCGGTCAGCAGGTACTATTCACTCTCCACACCAGCACGCCTGCGCTTGTAGCTCAACGGATAGAGCATCTGACTACGGATCAGAAGGTTAGGGGTTCGAATCCCTTCAAGCGCACAAATCACACATTGCGAAAATAGAAAAAACCCCCAGTTACGCACTGGGGGTTTTTTACATCCGCCTGACTGACAATAATTCTAATTGATTTCCACAGCCCTCGTCTATCAAGACTTGCTTTCATGCTGGGGATGAAATCGTTCAATAATATTTACGCTTCTCGAATGCGGCTGTAGCTCAGTGGATAGAGCATCCGCCTGACTAACGGAAGGTTCGTGGGTTCGATTCTCACCAGTCGCATGTCTACAGGGTGACCTCCGCCTAGTCAGCAGGGGTCACTTCTTTTTCCCAAACATCGAAAACCTGAAAAACTCGAAGGTAACTCCCAATGCCCAGCTTCATCCCACGAGGCGAACCATCCGATACATTTCCGCAGTTTATTGCTGAAACCAGA
>CAITFY010000147.1 GCA_903891755.1 uncultured Actinomycetes bacterium
GAGAACTCCTCGACAGCGGAGTCCACTTCGGACACCAGACTCGTCGTTGGAATCCAAAGATGAAGCGCTTTATCTTCGCTGAGCGCAACGGTATTTACATCATCGATATCCAACAGTCACTTGGACTTATCGATTCAGCTTACGATTTCATTAAAGACACAGTCGCAAAGGGCGGACATATCCTCTTTGTTGGAACGAAGAAGCAAGCTCATCAACCAATTATTGAACAAGCCGCTCGCGTAGGAATGCCTTACGTCACCGAGCGTTGGTTGGGTGGAATGTTGACCAACTTCCCAACTGTTTACAAGCGTATTCAACGCCTCAAGGAGCTTGAGCAACTTGAGCAGAAGAACGATCAAGTCTTAACAAAGAAGGAGCTCTTGGTTCTTCGTCGCGAGCGCGAGAAGCTCACCAAGAACCTCGAAGGTATTCGCAACATGACCAAGTTGCCTAGCGCAATCTGGGTTGTCGATACTAAGAAGGAACACCTTGCTGTTGCTGAAGCAAAGAAGCTTGGAATTCCAGTTGTCGCTATCTTGGATACAAACTGCGATCCAGATGAAGTTGATTACAAGATTCCTGGTAACGATGATGCGATCCGTTCAATCGGTCTCTTGACTCGCGTTATTGCAGATGCTGCTGTTGCTGGTCTTGCTGCTCGTTCAGCAGCTGCAGCCGCAGTGGCCGACAAGGTTGCTCCAGCAGATGAGACATTTGTAGAAGTTGAATCAGCGCTCGCTGCAACAGAGGCTCAAGTTGTTGAAACACCTGCAGCTGATGCAGTCGTAGCTGACGTTGTAGCAGAGACACCTGCGACAGAAGTAAAGGGAGAATAATTCGTGGCTTCATATACAGCCGAAGATGTAAAGCGCCTCCGCGAGGCGACTGCAGCAGGCATGCTCGATTGCAAGAAGGCTCTTGATGAGGCTGATGGCAATTACGAGAAGGCCGTTGAGATTATCCGCGTTAAGGGACTCAAGGGAGTTACCAAGCGCGAAGGTCGCACAACCTCAAACGGTGTTGTTCTTGCAAAGGCTGAGGGTTCCCTCGGCGTAATGCTCGAACTCGCTTGCGAGACCGACTTCGTAGCAAAGGGCGAGCGTTTCGTTGAGTTGGCAGAAGAACTTCTTGCTCACCTCTTCGCATCGAAGATCGCTGAGTTGGATTCCTTCCTGGCTTCAACACTTCCATCGGGTGCAACCGTTCAGGCTCGCATCGATGAAGGTAATGCAACACTTGGTGAGAAGATCGAACTTCGCAAGATTGCAGTTCTTGAAGGCGCACCAGTTGCTGTCTACCTGCACCGCACCAATCCTGACCTACCTCCACAACTTGGAGTTTTGGTTCAGCTCACAACAGATGCTCTCGAGGCAGGTAAGGATGTTGCGCAGCACATTGCAGCATTCGCACCTCAATACCTCAACCGCGAATCAGTTCCTGCTGAGGCGATTGAGAATGAGCGCCACATCGCTGAAGAGACCGCCCGTAACGAGGGTAAGCCAGAGGCTGCAATTGAGAAGATTGTTGCTGGTCGCGTAACCGGTTTCGTGAAGGAAGTTAGCCTTCTTGAGCAAGCTTTTGCCAAGGATGCGAAGAAGACCGTTCAACAGATCTTGGATGAGGCAAAGACCGCCGTGTCGGCGTTTCACCGTTTCCGAGTTGGACAGTAATCTGCTCGCAGTAGTAAATCCCTCTTAAAGTTAAGGAGCACTCATTATGGCCCGTTCAGGTTATAAGCGAGTGCTCCTTAAACTTTCTGGAGAGGTTTTTGGAGGAGCAAAGGGCATCGGTGTAGATCCCGATGTTGTGCACGATATTGCAGAACAAATTGCCGAGGTAGTACGCAGCGGAACTCAGATCGCAATTGTTGTCGGTGGAGGTAACTACTTCCGTGGCGCTGAGTTACAACAACGCGGAATGGATCGCGCTAGAGCCGACTATATGGGCATGCTTGGCACGGTAATGAACTGCCTCGCGCTACAAGATTTTCTTGAAAAAGAGGGCATCGAAACTCGTGTCCAAACCGCAATCACCATGGGCCAAGTTGCAGAGCCTTACATTCCACGTCGCTCCATTCGCCACCTTGAAAAGGGTCGCGTTGTAATTTTCGGCGCAGGAGCCGGAATGCCATTCTTTACAACAGATACTGTCGCTGCCCAGCGCGCACTTGAGATTGGTTCAGAAGCACTTCTGCTCGCTAAGAGCGGGGTCGATGGTGTCTACACCGCAGATCCGAAGAAGGATCCTGCAGCGACTAAGTACGAATCCATCAGCTTTGATGAAGTTATTGCCAAGTCATTAGCCGTGGCAGATGCCGCTGCTTTTAGCCTCTGCCGCGAAAATAAGTTGCCAATCGTCGTATTTGACCTGAAAAACAAGGGCAATATCGCTCGTGCTGTTCGCGGGGAAGCAATTGGTACCCTAGTCTCCTAAGCGGCTATTCGATTTTAAAGGTTCTTTAAGGGAGCAAGATGTCTGATCTAGCAACGACGTTGGCTGATGCTGGCGCAAAGATGAGCAAAGCCGTTGAGGTTGCCAAAGAGGATTTCGGTGCAATCCGTACCGGCCGTGCCCACCCAGCGATGTTCCAAAAGATCATGGTTGATTACTACGGCACCTACACCCCGCTTGCACAACTTGCCACCTTCCAAACTCCTGAGGCTCGCATGGCAATCATCTCCCCATTCGATAAGGGTGCAATGGCCTCTATCGAAAAGGCGATTCGCGATTCTGACCTTGGCGTAAACCCGGCAAGTGATGGCGCGGTTATCCGCGTCAACTTTCCACAATTAACTGAAGAGCGTCGTAAAGATTTCATCAAGGTTGCTCGTACCAAGGCGGAGGAGTCCCGCGTCTCCATTCGCAATATCCGTCGCGCTGCAAAAGAGACGATGGAGAAGCTCGAGAAAGATGGCGAGATTGGCAAAGACGATCTCACTCGCTCTGAGAAAGATTTAGAGAAACTTACAACTGATCATGTAGCGAAGATTGATGAACTCTTGAAGCATAAGGAGACCGAACTCCTCGAGGTGTAATTCACCTCATGGGTTCACATTAACGATGGATGATCTGCATTCGATAAACGAGGCAATTAATAAGCGCGCCGGAAGGCAGCTGATTCCATCTATTGCGGTCTCACTTTTAATGCTTGGTGCCATCTTTGGTTCATTGAAAATTCGTCCCGATATATTTGCTGCGCTGGTCTGGGCCGCGATTATCCTGGCGATTCGAGAAATCGTAAGAGCATATAAATCAAGTGATATTAATCTTCCAGAGATTCCACTTTATCTTGCAGCGACCGGAATCTTGGCTGCGACCTGGTACAAAGGTATTGACGGCCTCTCTGTTTCACTTGCGATTGCAATTCCCAATATTGTGGTTTTCCTCTTATTTCAATCTCCCAAAGATTTCGTCAAGAGATCATCCTCCGCGGTCTTTGCCCTTTTTTATATCCCTTTTCTAGCGGGTTTTGTTCTATTGCTAGCCCACTCTAAAGATCCGATTTCAAAGATCTTTACGCTCGTTGTCCTTGTTAGTTTCAACGACACCTTCGCATATTTCTCCGGGGTTCTATTTGGGAAACATCCAATGGCTCCACACATCAGTCCTAAGAAGACCTGGGAAGGGCTAGCGGGCGCGATTGTGGCAACCACGATTGGTGCGGGTTTGGTCTTTGTCTATGTTCTCGATGACCGCTGGTGGTTTGGAGCAATCGTTGGAGTACTTGGAGTTATTACGGCTACATGTGGCGATCTCATTGAATCGGCAGTAAAGCGCGATTTACACATTAAGGATATGGGAACGATTTTGCCTGGACACGGTGGCATTCTCGATCGCGTTGATTCACTACTTTTCACGGCACCATCGGTCTGGTTCGTCTTCGAACTCATACAGCACTTCAAGTTATAGGCGGAACTCATGGCTGACGATAATTCACTTAAATTAGTATTCGATGAACCGAAGCAACGGGTAAAGCCACCTCGCCACTTCGCTGATCTAGATCCTGCAGGGCGAAAAGAGTTAGCGCTCGAACTTGGGATCCCTGCTTTCAGGGCGAATCAAGTCGCGACCCACTTCTTTACTCATCACAACGATGAGACTGAAACTTGGAGCGATATTCCAAAAGAGATGCGCACTTTGCTCGCAGAGAAATTCACTCCAAAGCTCATCACATTGGTTCGATCCATTGAGTGCGATGGCGGGACTACCCGCAAAGATTTGTGGAAGTTGCATGATGGTGTTCTTGTCGAAAGCGTTCTCATGCGTTACAGCGATCGCACCACTGTTTGTATCTCATCTCAAGCTGGATGTGGCATGAACTGTCCATTCTGCGCTACCGGCCAAGCAGGATTAACCCGAAACCTCACAGCTGGTGAAATCACTGCAC
>CAITFY010000148.1 GCA_903891755.1 uncultured Actinomycetes bacterium
CCATCGCACTTAGAGCCCTTAAGAAAGAGCTTTACTTTTTCGCGACGGCAGCGCTTGCAATCTGCTCCGGTATAACGAGCCATTTATTCTCTTCCTTCCTTAAACTCGACGTGGCTTTGGTGGACGGCAACCGTTATGTGGAGCAGGAGTTACATCTGAGATGGCTCCTACTTCAAGTCCAGCGGCCTGTAATGAACGAATTGCTGTCTCGCGACCAGATCCTGGTCCCTTGACGAATACATCAACCTTCTTCAAACCATGTTCTTGCGCGCGACGAGCGGCTGCTTCTGCTGCCATCTGTGCTGCGTATGGTGTTGATTTACGTGAGCCCTTGAAACCAACTTGGCCAGCTGATGACCAAGAGATAACAGCGCCGGAAGGATCTGTAATAGAGATGATGGTGTTGTTGAAGGTGCTCTTAATGTGAGCTTGTCCAAGCGCAATGTTCTTCTTTTCCTTCTTGCGAAGTTTGACTTTGCCCTTAGCAGCAGCGCCTTTAGCGGCTGTCTTTGTCTTAGCGGCGGCCATTACTTGGTCTCCTTCTTCTTACCAGCGATTGCCTTACGAGGGCCCTTACGTGTGCGCGCATTTGTATGTGTGCGCTGACCACGAACAGGAAGTCCCTTGCGGTGGCGAATACCTTGGTAGCTTTGAATTTCGACCTTGCGACGAATGTCGCCCGCAACTTCACGGCGAAGGTCACCTTCGATTTTGTAATTTGCTTCGATGAATTCACGAAGCTGTGCCAATTCTGGCTCTTGAAGATCTTTGACTCGTGTATCTGGATTAATACCAGTCGCTGCAAGTGTTGCATGAGCGCGGGTTAAACCGATACCGAAGATGTACGTGAGTGCAATCTCTACGCGCTTTTCACGCGGGAGATCGACACCAACAAGACGTGCCATATCACTTACCCTTTTCGTTATCTGGAAGGTCCTTCGCAATGCACCTCAGTTGGGTAACTGAGCCTCGGCCTACCAGTCCGAGGGTCTGAAGTTTTCACTTCAGTCGCATCACGCGTTATTTGGTTTTACTTATCCTTGACGTTGCTTGTGACGAAGATTGTCGCAAATAACCATGACGCGACCATTACGACGAATGACCTTGCACTTGTCGCAGATCTTCTTCACGCTTGGCTTAACTTTCACGACTAACTCCTATTACTTGTAACGATAGATAATTCGACCTCTTGTGAGGTCGTACGGACTAAGTTCAACAATCACACGATCTTCAGGAAGGATGCGAATGTAGTTCTGTCGCATCTTGCCGCTGATGTGCGCAAGAACCTTGTGCCCATTTGTAAGCTCGACTCTGAACATGGCGTTCGGGAGTGCTTCAGCTACGGTGCCTTCAATTTCGATTGCTCCGTCTTTCTTGGCCAAGCAGTACCTACTTATCTATTCAGGGGTCTAGTTACGGACATCCGCCTATTTCTAAGCAGAGGGCAATCCTAAGGCGCGAGGCCAAAAAGAGGAAATCGGGTCCGCTATTTAGCCATTTTCTGCCCGATTTATGCTAAAAGCGGCGAGATTTCTACCCCGAGGCGACCTAGATCAGCCGCTCCCCCGTCAATAGCGGTGAGGACGAAAGGCTTGCCATCTGGAAGCAGGGCAAAGGTATGTTCGAAGTGAGCGCCATTGGACTTATCGCTCGCAATAACGGTCCAATCATCTGAAAGAGTCTTCATCTTCTCGGTGCCACGAGTAATCATCGGTTCGATGGCAAGTGCAAGCCCCGTCTTTAACTCCGGTCCTAGACCGGCGGGACCGTAGTTGATCACATGTGGATCTTGGTGCATCTCAGTACCAATTCCATGGCCACCGTATTCACGCAAAATTCCATACTTGCCTTGGCTAAGAATGTAACTTTCAATCGCGTGTGAAATATCGGTGAGGTGTCCCCCAACTTTTGCGGCAGCAATTCCTCGCCACATTGATTCCTCGCAAGTATCCATCAACTTTTGATCTGCAGGATCTATCTCACCAATACCAATAGAAAATGCGGCATCTCCGTGCCATCCATTAACAATTGCACCGAAATCAACTGAGATGATGTCACCGCTCACAAGCGGACGTTCATTAGGAATACCATGAACAACTTCATGATTTACCGATGCGCAGATGACATTCGGATATCCGTGATAATTCAAAAACGATGGAGTTGCGTTATTTGCTTCTAGATAATCCGCAGCAATCGCATCTAACTCAAGCGGAGTTACACCTGGTGCAATTGCGGCTTTCATGAGTTCGAGTGCTCGACCAACTACGAGGCCGGCCTTACGCATTAATTGCAGTTGTTCGAAGGTCTTTATCTGAATCGCCATTGCGACTACTTAAGGGCTGCGATTGCGTTTGCGGAGATTTCTGAAACTTCCCCGACCGCGCTGATTGCCTTGAGAATTCCAAGGTTTTTGTAGAAAGCAACAATTGGTTCTGTCTGCTCGCTATAAACGCTTAAGCGATTTGCAATAACTTCTTCTTTATCATCTTCGCGTTGATACAACTCGCCGCCACAGTTATCGCAGACTCCGTCAACCTTTGGCTTATCGAAAATGACATGAGATGTTGTGCCACAGTTACGACAAACTCGTCGACCGGATAAACGCTTGATGATCTCTTCATTTGGAATCGAGAGCTCGAGCACTGCATCTAATGAGATGGATTTCTTTACAAGTACTTCCGCTAAGAACTCTGCTTGACCAACATTGCGAGGATATCCATCGAGCAAGAATCCCGGTGCGGTATCTGCATGAGTTAAGCGGTCTTCAAGCATTGCGTTGGTTACAGAATCTGGAACCAAGTTGCCGGCATCCATGTAGGACTTAGCAAGCTTTCCAAGCTCCGTTTCACCTTTGATATTGGCGCGAAAGAGATCGCCAGTTGAGATGTGTGGAATCCCAAAGTGCGCAGCAAGGTGAACTGCTTGAGTGCCTTTACCGGCGCCTGGAGGACCTACCAGGATTAAACGCATTAGCGCAGGAATCCCTCATATGAACGTTGTTGCAACTGAGATTCAATTTGCTTAGCGGTATCAAGACCGACACCAACAACGATCAGGATTGCAGTTCCGCCAAATGGGAAGTTCTGCGAAGCCTGGAACAAGATCAGGGCAATAATTGGGATGATCGCAACAAAGGCCAGATACAAAGATCCTGGAGCGGTGATGCGTGAAAGTACATATTGGAGATACTCAGATGTTGGCTTTCCAGCGCGAATACCTGGGATAAATCCGCCGTACTGCTTCATATTGTCAGCAACTTCATCAGGATTGAAGGTAATTGCGACATAGAAGTAGGTGAAGAAGATGATCAATACAGCATACGAGATGATGTAAATAGGGTGATCACCCTTAACCAAGTTCTGCTGAATCCAGACTGACCACTTCGCAGTTGAGCCTGAGAAGTTAACGATCAGCGATGGGATGTAGAGCAGAGATGATGCGAAAATTACTGGGATAACACCAGCCTGATTTACCTTGATTGGAATGTAGGTGGAAGTTCCGCCGTAAGACTGGCGACCAATCTGACGCTTTGCATATTGCACCGGAATACGGCGTTGAGCCTGCTCCACGAATACAACTGCTGCTACAACCAAGATACCGACTGCCATAACGAACAAGAATGCGAACCAACCCTTTTGCTGCTTGATGGACCAGAGCTGGGTTGGGAATCCCGCAGCGATAGATGTGAAGATCAAGATCGACATACCGTTACCGATACCGCGATCAGTGATCAATTCACCAAGCCACATGATTACAGATGTTCCAGCGGTCATCACCAAGACCATGGTCACGATACGTGGCCATGATGAGTCAGGGATGATTGCGAGAGTACAACCGCTAAAGAGTCGACCGGTTGAACGAGCAACGGCGATCAAACCAGTTGATTGCAGAACTGCAAGACCAACGGTGAGGTAACGGGTGTACTGGGTGAGCTTTGCGTTTCCAGATTGTCCTTCAGCCTTCAGAGTTTCAAAGCGAGGGATAACAACTGTTAACAATTGAATAATGATTGAGCTGGTGATGTAAGGCATGATTCCCAATGCGAAGATTGAGAGGTGCAAGAGTGCGCCACCAGAGAACAAGTTGATGAGTCCGAAGAGTCCGCCAGATTTGCTTTGATTCAAGCAAGATTGCACGTTCTTATATGAAACGCCGGGGGTAGGCATGATTGATCCGAAACGGAAGAGAGCCATGATGCCCAAAGTGAAGAAAATCTTTACGCGAAGATCGGGCGTCTTGAAGGCCTTACCAAACGCTGCAAGCATTTAACTTCTCCTCTAATTTCTGAATGAGTCCCTACTCTATTGAGTAAGGACTCATTTCGGACTTAATAAAACGGTTTTAGGTTAGAGCTTTGTGATCGATCCACCTGCAGCAGCGATCTTTTCAGATGCTGAAGAGGAGAAAGCATGAGCCACGACGGTAACTTTCACAGAAATGTCGCCATTTCCAAGAACCTTAACCGGATGACCATCGCGAGCTGCACCCTTTGCAACTAAATCCTCGACGGTGACTTGGCCACCCTTTGGATATAGCGCGTTGATGGTTGAAACATTCACTGGCTGGTACTCCACGCGCTCTGGGTTTTTGAAACCGCGGAGCTTTGGAAGACGCATGACCAAAGGAAGTTGTCCACCTTCGAAACCAGCACGAACAACGTTACGAGCACGTGTTCCCTTGCCACCACGACCAGCAGTCTTTCCCTTTGAAGCCTCACC
>CAITFY010000149.1 GCA_903891755.1 uncultured Actinomycetes bacterium
ACAACTGCCGCCCTCAAAGCGGTCATCTCAGCGGTAAATCGAGGCCTGCGACAGTAGTTCGGGGTACGGTGGGCCTATGTCGGTCTACCGCGATCAAGCGATCGTTCTGCGCACCCAGAAATTGGGCGAGGCTGACCGCATCATCACCCTCTTCACTCGCGAACACGGGCGAATCAAAGCTGTAGCTAAAGGCGTGCGCCGTACCAAATCCAGGTGGGGCGCACGCCTAGAGCCTGCCTCTCACGTGGATCTTCAGCTTTACACCGGTCGCACCTTTGAGACGGTGACTCAAGCGGTAAGTATCGAAAACTATGGCGATACCTTGTCCTTGGATTACCAGCGTTGGACAGTTGCCTCTGCAATCTTGGAAGCCGCTGAGCGTTTTGTCTCGCACGAACACGAGCCTGCGTTGCAGCAATATCTCTTGTTGGTTGGCGCGCTCAAGGCGCTCGCTCACGAAACGTATGATGCCTCGCTGATCTTGGATGCCTTCTTGCTTCGCTCACTCGCGGTTGCTGGTTATGCGCCTTCACTGACCAACTGCTCCAGATGTGATGCGCCTGGCCCGCACAAATATTTCTCACTGGTCGGGGGCGGAAGTGTCTGCGCCAACTGCAAGCCAAGCGCCGCAGCGACTCCACACTCCGAGACTTTAGAGCTCATGCAACAACTCTTGAGCGGAGAATGGGATTTCGCAAGCGTGAGTGAACAGCGCTACCGCCGTGAGGCCTCTGGCTTAATCGCCGCTTACCTTCAATGGCACCTGGAACGTGGTCTTCGGAGCCTTCCATTAGTTGAGAGAATCTGACGGTGAGCACGCCTAAGCCGCCCAAAGTCGCCAACGTTCCCAAGCATGTTGCAATCGTGATGGATGGCAACGGCCGCTGGGCAAAGAAGCGCGGATTGCCGCGAACGGCTGGTCACGAAAAGGGCGAAGCTGCTCTTCTTGATGTTGTACATGGCGCTATTGCAATCGGCGTAAAAGAGATCAGTGCATACGCCTTCTCAACCGAAAATTGGCGACGCAGCCCAGATGAAGTGAAGTTTTTAATGGGCTTTAATCGCGACGTCTTGCGACGTCGTCGCGATGAAATGCATGCACTCGGAGTTCGAGTTCGCTGGGTGGGAAAGCCCGGTCGACTTTGGAAATCTGTTATCAGTGAATTACAAGAGGCGGAAGAACTTACAAAGCGCAACAAAGTTCTCACTCTTAACATGTGCGTCAATTATGGCGGCCGTACCGAGATTGCAGATGCGGTGAAAGCGATAGCTCATGAGGTAAAAGCCAAGCGCATCTATCCGGATTCGATTACCGAAAAAACTATACAGAAATTTCTTTACAACCCGCAGATGAACGATGTTGATCTATTCCTGCGCACATCTGGTGAAGAGCGAACCTCTAACTTCCTGCCCTGGCAATCGGTATATGCCGAAATGGTTTTCATGGATGTTCTCTGGCCAGATGTTGACCGCACCACTCTCTGGAAAGCGATTGAGATCTACAACCAGAGAGAGCGCAGGTTCGGAAAGGCTTAAACTCTTAAGAAAGTTACTTTGAAGCTGATGGCTTTGGAGTGGCTTTCATTGCATCGTGCTTCATCTTGGCATCGGCCTTCATCTTTGCTTCGGCCTTCATCTTGGCCTCTTCCTTCATTTTCGTCGCCGCCTTCATCGCAGCATCGTGCTTCATCTTGGCATCAGTGCTTGTCATCTTGTCTGTGGAGCCAGGAGTTGGGGTTGCTGCCATTGCAGGTGTAGCCATCGCGATGGTGATGATTGTGACGATTGTGGTTACGCGAAAGATCTTCATGGAGTCTCCTTGGGGACTGGGTGGTGGCTAGAGAGTAAGCCGACCCACAATAAAAAGCAACCAGTAAAAAGTGTTTAGGTGGTTGCTATTTTCCCGGGGCTCTGCCACCCTTCTGGCATGGATCTGGAGGCGCTCTTTGAAGCAATCAATGATGAGGAGCTAGAACCAAATTCTGATTTAGCGGTGCTGCGCGAAATCTTGCTGAGTGTCTCGCTTCGCAAGAACTTTGATACGCGCACTATGAAACGCTTTGGAGAGTTGACCGGAAAGGCGCACCAACATCGTCGCCTGAAGCCAAGCTCGGCCGAAATTGAATTTGAACTCGTAGGTATTTCGGGTCAACTCCGAAAAATTAGCGAGTTTGCGCTTCAAGTCGAGGATATTTTGGTCACGGTTGATCTCAGCCGTGTGAAGAAGTGTGAAGGCGATGAATGTGAAGCGCTCTTCATCGATGAGAGCAAGAACAAGTCGCGCAAGTGGTGCGATATGGCGCACTGCGGCATGTTGCGAAAGAGCAAGGTTTTCTACGACAACCATCGCAGAGTTAATCCAGTTCCATCAACAAAAAATAAGTCAGGGGTAATTGAATGATCGTTCTCTATGGTGTGGCATTCATATCAGGCTTATTTACGATTCTTGCTCCCTGCATCTGGCCCCTATTGCCGATCGTTCTCGCTGATGTCACCCAATCAAAATCCAAGCGTCGCCCTCTCGGTATCACGGTTGGAGTAGCAGTTTCATTTGCCTTCTTTACCCTCGCTATCTCTGCTCTAGAAAGCTCTATTGGTTTTAGCCCCAATGTGCTTCGAAAGATGGCAGTGGTCGTTCTCCTGGTCATCGGAATCTCGATGGTGGTACCCGCTCTATCTCGCCGCATGGAAGCGTCTATCTCCTCAATTAGCGGCAAATTTGGGGGAATCGGAAAGAACCAGCGGAGCGATTTCTCTGGTGGTTTTGTAACGGGCCTTGCCCTGGGTGTCGTCTGGACTCCCTGCAGCGGTCCAATCCTTGCTTCAGTTGCGACCTTAGCTGCGACTAACAAGGTTTCCCTTCAAGTCGTAGTTGTAACGCTCTTCTATGTCGCCGGAGTTTCAATTCCTCTCTTTGGTTTCGCAGTCGGCGGACAGAAGTTGCTAGCAAAATCACGTCGCCTCTCAAAGCACACCGGACGCATTCAAATCGCATCAGGTGTCATCATGATCATCACTGCAGTGGGCATTTACACCAACTACGACAAGACGATCGAAGCAAAGCTTCTCAATGCAATTCCTTCATACTCAAATGCGCTAACCAAAATTGAGAGCGGATCTGGCGTAACAAAAGCGCTCTCCAAATTGAAGGGAAGCAAGTCAGTTCCAACAACAGTTTCTGGTAATCAATCCGGATTATTCAATGCCAATGAAACCGCGCCGGAAATTCGCGGAATCGAAAAGTGGCTCAATACTTCAGGACCACAGACCCTTGCTTCCCTTAAGGGTAAGGTCGTGCTCGTTGATTTCTGGACATACAGCTGCATCAATTGCTTGCGGACATTGCCGCATGTGGAAGCTTGGTACAACAAATATCACTCCTTAGGCTTTGAGGTAATTGGTGTCAGCACACCAGAGTTTGCATTCGAAAAGGATCCCGGCAATGTTGCGCGCGCGATTAAGCAATATGGAATCCCATATCCAGTCGCTTTGGACAATAACTACAAGACGTGGAACGCGTACAACAATCAATATTGGCCTGCTGAATACCTGATTGACGCGACAGGCAAGATTCGTCGCACCGAATTTGGTGAGGGCAATTATCCGGAGAGCGAGCAAGCGATTCGCACACTCTTGGCTAATGCTGGACACAAGATCACTGTTGCGCCATCTGATTTGCCGGATACCACTCCGCAAACTCAACTGACTCCAGAGACTTACTTTGGAAGCAACCGTGCCCAATTTGGTTTCCCAACGCCAAATTATCCAAACG
>CAITFY010000150.1 GCA_903891755.1 uncultured Actinomycetes bacterium
GGTCCTGGTTCTGTAAACAGTTCTGCGTACACCTCATTTGCAGCAGCTGCTAGCCCAGCTCTTGCGATTCTTGAGAATGGCGCAACTGCTGCTGCTCTCGCAGTACTCGTTACATACGATGTTGAGCAGCAATCAGGAGGCGCAATCTTTGATAATACAAAGACTGATTACGCAACCCGTGTTGCATCAGAAGCGACTGTATTTAATGCAGCGTTGAGTGGTGGAACAGCGACAGCTGGACTCTTGGGTTACCTAGCTCAAGCACCTCGTGCAACCGCTAACCCAGCTGCTCTCGCGAAGATGCGTTCACTTGCACAATGGACTGGCAAGATTTCAGTTCCAACTGTTGCAATGACTGGAGTTGCAGATCCTGTAACGCCAGCCGGTGACCTCACCTACATGGCTCAGCAATATGCGAAGCAATGGGAGACTCAACGTCAAGCCACCTTGGGCCAGGGCCGTCCTGCGTACGATCTCGTCGCTCTCTTTGGAACGACGCCAGCTCATTACACAACATTTGATGCGAAGGGTGCTCCAATCACCACAACCCCAGCGGCAAATGGAACCAACCACTGCAACTTCAATGTGAAGCAGTACATCGCCGTTGCCGACTTGTTGGCTTATGCCTCTTCAACCGGTCACAACTTGGCTGGTGGAAAGTTGTACACGACAGTCCGCAAGATGGGTGGAACTACAAGAGATCTGCAATTCGCACCTGCACTTCCAAAGTTCTACGCCGCTGACTAAAACCATCAAAAGTTAGGCGTTGAGGGGCTCTGCGAGAAATCGCAGAGCCCCTTTTCTATTAACCTAGGGGTATGTCCTCCAAGGTGCGCACTATTAACTCCGCTGCACAGATGGAAAAGTTGGGGGCCGAGATTGGCTCAACCTTGAAGGCCGGGGACCTTATCGTTTTACGCGGGGAACTTGGAGCGGGAAAAACTACATTTACAAGAGGGTTGGGACGGGCCTTGGGAATTGAAGGTGTCACTTCACCAACCTTCGTAATCTCAAAGATTTATCCCGGTCGCATTCCACTTGTACATGTCGATGCTTACCGGCTAATTGGAAATGAGCTAGCGCTCTTTGATGATCTTGATTTAGAGAGCCGCATTCCGCAATCGATTACGGTCATCGAGTGGGGTGGGGATTTCGTTAAGCGTCTTGTCGACTCTTATATCTCTATCGATATTGAATTTGGAGTTAATGAGGATGAACGCACTGTGAGAATTAATGGTTTAGAGGCGTGAGTTCGATACTTGTTTTAGATACCTCAACCGATCGCACCAGCGTCGGATTGGTGGATGAGAACGGCCTTCTCTTTGAATTCTTTCACGACGATTCACTGGCGCATGGTGAGGTGTTGCCAAAACTCGTCGCAAAGTTACTTGATTACAAACCACGAATCGATAGAGTCGCAATTGCAATGGGTCCTGGGCCATTCACTGGCCTGAGAGTCGGCATAGCCTTCGGGCAGGCATTCGCTAGCGCGAGAAATATTCCCTGGGTTGGAGTCTCTTCTCTTGCTGCTATGGCAAGAGTGCATGCTGAATCAGAGTTCATTGTGGCGATTGATGCTAGGCGCCGCGAGTTCTTCTGCGAGCATTATCTCGACGGAAAATTATTTGCGCCGGCTCGAACTTTGCAGCGCGAAGAGCTTGCCGAGTTCTCACTCCCTATTTTTTACGAGCCACCCACGGTTGAGGCAATCGCAGAATTAGCTCGGGATGAAATTTCAATCACCGAGCCAATCTATATTCGTAAACCTGATGCATATCCGGCGCCGAAAGGGATCAAGTTTCGCCCGTGGACTCAGATTGACCTGATTGATATTTACGCTCTGGAGAGAAGCGTCTACCTGGATGATCCTTGGAGCATGGAGCAATTTAAAGAGGAATTCGCCGGCAAATCTAGGCAGTACTTGATTGCGGAGTTTGAGGGCAAAGTGGTGGGTTATGCCGGAATCATGGTTGCGGGTGATGTCACAGACATCCTGACGTTAACAGTTGCTCCGAATTTCCGTAGGCGGGGAATTGCTCGCGAATTCCTCAAGCGGATGGTGGATTGGTCGCGCAATCAAAAAGTGGAAGCCATGATGCTTGAAATGCGCGTTGGAAATGTGGAGGCCGAACCGCTCTACCTCGCTAATGGATTTCGAAAGATCTCAGAGCGCCTTGATTACTACGGTCCAGGTATTACCGCGGTAGTCATGCGAAAAGAGTTGGGCAAATGATGAGCCAACCTCTTGTACTCGGAATCGAAACATCGTGCGATGAGACAGCCGTCGGAATTGTTCGTGGCAGGACTTTACTTGCCAACGTCATCGCATCGAGCGTTGAAGAACATGCCAGGTTTGGGGGAGTAGTACCTGAGATTGCGAGCCGCGCTCATTTAGAAGCGATGCCTTCAGTTATCAATGAGGCACTCAAAGTTGCAGGTGTTTCACTCAACGACCTTGATGCGATTGGAGTGACTGCCGGGCCAGGATTGATTGGTGCGCTTTTGGTTGGAACGAGCGCCGCGCATGGTTTATCTCTTGCGCTCGATAAACCGCTTTACGGTGTTAACCATCTCTCCTCGCACTTGGCAGTTGATGCGCTCGATGAATCTAGGGCGCTCACTCCCGCGATTGGTTTGCTGGTGAGCGGAGGACATAGCTCGATTATTCAAATGAGCGATATGGCGAGATCTGTTCATGTACTTGGCGAAACTATCGACGACGCCGCAGGTGAAGCCTTCGACAAGATCGCCCGAATTTTGGAACTCGATTTTCCCGGCGGACCTGCAATAGATCGACTGGCGCGAGAGGGGGATGCCAATGCGATCGAATTCCCGCGCGGACTAGCAAACTCTGATTACAACTTCTCATTTAGCGGTCTTAAGACAGCGGTCGCGAGGTATTTAAAAGAGACTCCTCTGGCTCACAAGGCGGATGTGGCTGCCTCCTTCCAAGAGGCGATTGTGGATGTGCTCTTGGAGAAGGCGCTTCGCGCTTGCCGGGAGACTGGAATTGAGGCCCTGATTATCGCCGGCGGTGTGGCAGCGAACTCTCGCCTGCGCACGGTTGCGGCAGAGCGCTGCCTGGTAGCCGGGGTCGAACTCCGCACCCCGCCAGTCGCCCTTTGCACCGATAACGGGGCGATGGTTGCAGCCATGACCTCCCTCGCCGTAAGCGGGGGAATAGCCCCTAGCCAGGTGGGTTTTCCAACTTTATCCACCGTTCCGCTCACCCAACCCACCTGGCTCTAAGTCCTACGGCTTTGGATTGGAAGGCTTTTGCGCCTTTCGCTAGAGTTTGGTTAGCACTCACCAGGGGTGAGTGATAAAGATTCTTAAAGGGAGATAACAGACATGGCAAAGATGATCGCCTTCAATGA
>CAITFY010000151.1 GCA_903891755.1 uncultured Actinomycetes bacterium
ACGCGAGTTCGGAGATTTTCTAGTGGGACGCCGTCGACCTTCATGCGGGAAGTCTAAGGGTTTTAAATACCCCAGATTGATAATTGACCATTCACAAATTTGCGATCAGGGTCAAGACGCTTGCGAAATGAGCGCCACTCCCCAAAGCGTGGGTAGAGCTCACGAAAGTTAAAACCGGTATCGGTAAAGAGCTTTCCCCAATGAGGTCTCGCTTTGAAGGGAGCGAGCGTCTCTTCCAAGATTGGCAGGAAGGCCATGACCCCTTCAACGTCAGGTTTCCAGGTGAAGTGAATAGCCAAACTATCTCGCTGGTAGGCCTCACTCAACCAATTGTCATCAGCGGCAATGGTGCGAAGTTCAGTCACCAGAAGGAGCGGACGAATTTGTTCGCGCAGTTCATGAACTGCCTGCAGCGCCTCTTTCGCATCCTTAATATCAACGAAGTATTCGCTCTGAAGTTCTAACCCAAAACTTGGCGTGAAATCCAACTTAAAGTGCGGCAATCTCTCATGCCATGGACCAACCGAACCAAGTTGTTCAGTGGCACTTGCAGTATCTGCACCTTCCAGTGGGTGAAGTTTCACATCTGACGGAGAACCCGTGAAGAAATCTGCGCCAGGTAGCTCATCGCTATCAACTTTCGACTTAATCCATAGTTGGTCGACGAGCTGATCCCCCCATGTGGTGAATGCCGAGACGCTGTAATTGTTGCCCATCGCGGCGTCGAAGTTGTTGAGCCAGCTTTCAAAATGTAGATCCTTATATACGCTCTGTGAAACTCTAAAGGCATCAATCGCCTGAAGCGTGACGTGGTGAATTATTCCGAGGGCACCCAAGCCGACACGGGCGGCATGCAAATCTTCGCCCTCGATAACTTGCTCATCCCCATTGGCATCAATCAGTTCTATCTTGGTGATTGCCGCCGACAAGTTCTGATTCTTAGCACCGGAGCCATGAGTACCGGTGCTTGTCGCACCTACCACTGTGATGTGTGGGAGTGAGCCCATATTGGGCAAGGCGAGTCCTGCGGCATCGAGAGCTATCGCGAGTTCACCATAACGAACACCTGCCGCTACGCGAACCTGCTTAGTCGATGAATCAATCTCAATATCTTTTGGGAAGTGATCGAAGGCAATAATGACATCAGGACTTGCTGCAATTTCATTGAATGAGTGTGCGCTTCCGATGGCTCGCACCTTATCGGCGGCTCGCACCGCTGATTGAATATCTGCAATCGATGCAGGGTGAACGATGAGGTTCGCCTCAAAAACTACATTGCCGCTCCAGTTCTTCATTCTGCGCCTCCCTCTTTGCGCGCAACCCGGAGTTGGCTTGCGATCCCTACGAGAGCGAAGGCCACCATCACGCCAATCACACTATAAATAATGATGTAGACATCTTTTGGTACATGGTTGGCGGAGACCAAGATGTAGATCTGCGGCAACATAAAGTTAAGTGCGGAGAGCCATCCCCACTTCTGGGTTTCAGACCAGCGCTTGTGAATTATTGCGACCACTAAACGCGCCGACGCCACACCATAAAACCACGAGGTGATGAGATCAACAACGAAGAATATGTATGGATTAACGCCATATTTGTGGAGAGCTTTCCAAACAACGAATGTTGCGACAAAGGTATAGAGGACGATTGTTGAAGCCCACAACCGTTCCCAGAAGGTCTGGCGCTTAGTTCTC
>CAITFY010000152.1 GCA_903891755.1 uncultured Actinomycetes bacterium
GAAGCGAGCATTGCCATATGGATCTGTTGCTGTACCTGTGTACTCGAACTCGATATCGATTGACTTGGTGACATCGCGAACAGTGAGGTCTCCAGTAACGATTACCTTCTCTGCGCCAGCATCCTTAACAGATGTTGAAACGAAGGTGATCTTTGGAAATGAAGCAACATCGAAGAAATCAGGAGATTGAAGGTGACCATCGCGGTCAGCATTGCGGGTGTCGATTGAAGCAACTGAAATATCAACGTTAAGTGATGCGACACCGTTGTCGACTGTACCTGAACCTGAATATTCGTTGAATGATCCGCGGACCTTGGTCACCATTGCGTGACGGGCGCTAAAGCCGATACGGCTATGTGTTGGATCGATATTGAAAGTACCTGCTGGAAGTGTTGAAAGAACTGACATTTTTATCCTTTGTTAGATGTGCTTGCTGTGGTGATTAAAGTAAGCCGTTCGTATGAACTAGGGATGAAGATAGTTGAAACTTCAACCAAAATCAACTTGAGATTATCGGGCCACTTGCTAACGATTTGCATAAGCATCGGTAAATGCCTGAACACATTGATTTATATCGCTTTTAGAGTGTTGGGCGGAGAGCTGAATGCGAATTCTTGCCTTCCCGAGAGGGACAACCGGGTAGGAAAAGGCGACAGCGTGGATCCCTCTTTCATGCAAACCTTTCGCAACCGCCGCTGCCTCAATTTCTGATGAGAACATGACGGGGATGATTGGGTGTTGACCGGTCAACAAAGTGAATCCTGCTGATTCCATTAATTCTCTAAATAGCGCCGCATTCTGCTTTAGCTTGGCGCGAAGTTCATCTCCCTTGGCAACAAGTTCCAGCGCTTTAAGTGAACCAATAACTACTGATGGCGGCACCGAATTTGAAAACAAATATGGGCGAGCTTTCTGACGGAGCAAATCCACGATCTCTTTTCGAGCGCTGATGTACCCACCGGAAGCGCCGCCAAGTGCTTTGCCAAGAGTTCCGGATAAAATATCAACGCGATCTGTTACGCCCAAGAGTTCTGCTGTACCCGCTCCAGTTGCGCCCATAAATCCAACCGCATGGGAGTCATCCACCATGACGAGAGCATCATATTTATCGGCAAGTGCGCAAATTTCTGGAAGAGGGGCGAGATACCCATCCATGGAGAAGACGCCGTCTGTAACAATCAAGCGGCGACGAGCGGATTTCGCAGCGATTAGTTGAGCCTCAAGATCTGCCATGTCGCGATTCTTATATCTATATCTCTGCGCTTTAGAGAGGCGAATTCCATCAATGATGGAGGCGTGATTGAGTTCATCGGAAATGATTGCGTCTTGCTCTTTCATCAAGACATCAAATATCGCCCCGTTGGCGTCAAAGCATGATGGGAAGAGAATGGTCGCTTCTTGCGAGAGAAATTGTGAGAGCCGGGTCTCAAGTTCTAGGTGAATATCTTGAGTCCCGCAGATAAACCTGACGCTTGAGAGTCCGTATCCGCGATCATCCAAACTCTCTTTTACCGCGCTGATAATTTCGGAGTGATTTGAGAGACCAAGGTAGTTATTGGCGCAGAAGTTGATGAATGGCTTTCCATCAATTGTCAGATGAGCGCCCTGCATGGAAGTTATCTTCGCCTCGGATTTATGTGTGCCCGCCTTATCAATCTCGGACAACTCTTCAAGAAGTTGTGAACGGACCTCATTAAGCATTTTCGCTCCAATCGAGAACAATCTTTCCGGCATCAGCGCGACCGGCAATTTCAAAGGCTTTCTCCCACTCGGTGTAGTGCATCCGATGGGTGATCACGGGAGCGATATCAAGACCCTTCTTAATCATTGCAGTCATCGCGTACCAGGTCTCAAACATCTCACGACCGTAAATACCTTTGATTGTCACCATATTTGTGATGACCTTGGACCAATCGATTTCAATGGGCTTGCTGGGCAAACCAAGTAAAGCGACGCGTGCTCCATGTCCGACGGTGTCGAGAATCTGGGGGAGCGCCGTCGGGGCTCCACTCATTTCAAATGCCACATCGAAACCTTCGGTCATTCCAAGTTTTGTCATAACGCTTCGAAGATCTTCTGTCGCAACGTTGACTGCAACATCGACACCCATCGTGCGAGCGAGCTCCAACCGCTTTTCAGAGATATCGGTAATAACTATGTAACGCGCACCCGCAAAGCGAGCAATTTGCGCTGCCATTAGCCCAATCGGACCGGCGCCTGTAATGAGTACATCTTCGCCAACCAATGGGAACGAGAGGGCAACATGAACTGCATTTCCCAACGGATCAAATATCGCAGCGAGATCTGGATCTATTCCACTTTCGTGTTTCCATACATTGGATTCCGGAATGCAGATGAACTCAGCAAAAGCCCCATCCCTATTTACTCCCACACTTATTGTGTTCATGCATAAGTGACGGCGCCCTGCACGACAGTTGCGACAGAGGTTGCAAACAATATGACCTTCACCCGAAACGTGATCACCAATTTTTAAACTTGTAATTTCCGAGCCAACTTCAACGACAACACCACTAAATTCATGCCCCGGTGTTATCGGAGTTTTAATTGTTTTAGCTGCCCAGGCATCCCACGACTTGATGTGAAGGTCGGTACCGCAAATTCCAGTACGAAGAACTCTTATCTTTACCTCTCGAGAAGTAGGTGAAGGCTCTGGCATATCAACCAGAGTGAAACCAGGTGCCTGATCGATCTTGCGCAAAGCCTTCATGACGACTCCCTTGACTTACTCGAATTCTACTTCGGTAAGCCAAGGTGGGTTACATAGGGATTGCTTCAAATACGCGCACTCCTGCAGCGCTTGGGCAACCCTTTGCAATAGAAACTGCTTCATCGATATCAGCGGCGCTGATGAGTGAGTAACCCCCAACAAAGTCTGCAAATGAGCTTAAATCGCTACTTTCACCATCTTTGACGAGTTTTCCACCATTGAAGGGATTACCCACATCTACAAGATTTGCTCCAATTGTTCCAAACCAGTTCATCCAATCCTGATCTGTTTCAGTTCCTGGCTCAGGGCTAGCGTTGTAAACAAATAGAAATTTCTTCACTTCTTCTCCTTCTTAGTGAGTGATTTAAGTTGTTTTTTGAATTCAACGGTCTGCGCATAATTTTCAAGGCTCTCCTGTGGTCCATCCCAGTGAGCTTGAAATTGGTTTATCCATTTCTGAATTCCCCGCATCGATGCGCGATTGAGAGTCAAGAAGGTAACCCGTCCTGACTTCTTGCGAGTGACCATGCCAGCTTCTACAAGCAGGTTGATGTGTTTGTGTATGGCTTGAAGAGAGAGATCTCGCTGCGTTGCAAGATCACTGATGGAAGCTGGTTGCAGGCTGAGGGTGTGCAAAATCTCGCGTCGATGCACACTTGCTAGTGCATCGAAAACTAAATCGAGATTATCTGAATCCGTGTGCGCTTTCATCAACACTTAACTTAAATGTTAAGTGTTCTTATGTCAATGAATTAACAGTTTGCTTGTGTGATTGTCTTGGTGGGAATTGTGATGTTCATCGAACTTAAGATCTCTCGTGCAGGTTGAGTCAAAGAGAAGTAAGCCCACTTGCCTCGTTGTGCCCTCTCCAAAAGCCCAGCTTCGACCAAAATGCGAAGGTGGTGACTCACGGTTCCCTGAGTCAGGCCGGTATCTGGAGTCAGATCACATACACACGCCTCCGCCCCGGAGCTTGAGGCGACATTGATCATGAGTTCTAGCAGATGGGTTTTTCACAGAGTATTTATGCCATCGCCGGTTTTGCAGCGCCTGCATGTGGCGGAATCTTGGTCTCACAAACTGGATATAAAGCACCATTCATTATCGATGCAATCACATTTCTCTTCCTTGCAATGGCACCTTTTCTGCTTCGTGTAAATCGTCGCAGCTCCACATCGGAGGCGGGGGAGAAGATAAGAGCGAATGATGGTTTGAAATATATATTTGCCAATTCGCACCTTCGCTCCTTGGCAATATTGATCACGGGATTCCTGTTTGCTGCAGGAACAGTGAGCGTTGCGGGACTCTTCCTTCTTACAAAAGTCTTACATGCCTCAGTCCTCATCTATGGACTTTCGGGAGCCGCAAGTGCAATCGGAATGTTCTTGGGTGGCGTTGTTTTAATGAAGTTCCACATTCCGCAAGAGAAGCAAACCAAAGCCATTTCCCTCATACTTAGCTCCTGCGCACTTCTCATAATTTTGCTGAGTGTTTCACAGCATTGGGTGCAGGTATTGATTCTGGATTTAATCTTTGGCCTTCTCTCTTCACTTCTCTCCACCTTGGTTTCCACCATATTTATTTTAAGTTCACCTCCAGAGATGCGCGGAAGAATCGGATCAGCGCTCAATGCATTTTTCAACCTTGGAATGATTGGTGCGCTGCTCCTATCGGGTGTACTTGTGCAGTTGCTCGGAACTCGCCGCTTGCTATTTTGCGCTGGTATTGAAGCACTTGTTCTTGTTGCGATTCTGAGCCCAGCAACCCTTAAGAAGGCAAAGGTTATTACTGGCTAATAATTACTCTCTTGAGAGATAGAGCAAGCCGGCAACAACAATCGTGACACCGAGCCACGAGTAACCGTTAAGGCTTTCACCCAGGACGAGCGCAGCCAATAAAGTCGCAGTGGCGGGTTCTGCCAAAATGAGAGTCGACGCAGTGGCCACTTTAATTCGATTTAAGCCATAGGCATATGAGGTGTAAGCGATTGCTGTCGGGACCAGACCCAACCACAGTGCCATCAGAATTCCAGATCCTGTTGTCAGGAAATGGTTCTTACCGATGAAGAAGATTGGAAGGAGAAGCAGTGCGCCCAGGCCAAAAATCTTGTACATCGCCTCAGTGAATGAGGCGCCAGAGTTCATCCCTCTCTTGCTTGCAACGGCGAAGAGCGAATACGAGGCTCCTGCTCCTAAGGCCTCCAGCACTCCAATGAGATTGAAATGGGTGAATCCTTTTGCTCCAGTGAGGCAGACGATTCCCAGCGTGGTGATGAGAGTTGCCTTGAGCCAACGAAGGCTCGGTACCTCTCTATTAATCAAATAACCCATGATTCCGGTTAACGCGGGCGCCGAACCGATTGCCGTCAGAGTTCCAACTGCAACCCCTGTGGAGCGCACAGCCGAGAAGAACGAGATTTGATAGAGAGCGACTCCCACTCCACCAATAAGAAGGTCTAACCAACCAATCCGAGATCCTTGCGCGCCCAACAATCTATGGATAACCCAGAGAAAGGCGGCGCCGACGAGTAAGCGCGCTGCTCCCACAACGAGCGGGGAAGAGCCATCGGGCCCTAACGCTTGAGCTGTACCAGTAGTGCCAAAGCAAACTCCGGCAAATATCAGCGAACCGTTATCTTTGATACGTCCGCGCATTCGGGAAGTTTAGCCGAGCAAGCCCATCTCTCTGGCAGCTTTTGTGAGATCAACTCGAGCATCGGGATGGGCGGCGAACTCGATGAGATTCTCCGCTTGCTCCCGCTCCGACATTCCAAAGCAGCGAGCAATTCCATTTTCAGTCACTACGTGTGAGTGCTGGAAACTAGTAACCGCTCCATCAATCAAAGGAATGATTGTCGATGAGTTCGATTTCGCGTGCCAGGACGGAAGCGCCATAAATGATTGTCCACCGGTGGAGTGCAGCGCACCTGTAATAAAGTCAGTTGAGCCGCCGAAGCCTGAGTAGATGCTTCCGCGTACCCGGGAAGCATTCGCCTGATCGTAAAGGTCTACCTGAAGGGCCGCATTAATCGATGTCATACGTGCTTGCTTACCAATTTGGGATGGATCGTTCGTCTTCTCAGTTCTAAACATACGGACACGACGATTGAGGTGGAGCCACTCGTAAAGTCTCTTAGTTCCAAAGACAAAGGATGCGGTGATTGGGACACCTTCATCAAGTGCGCTCGCCTCTTCAAGGTTGAGTACCCCATCGCTGAAAGTTTCTGTCCAAATACGCATGCCATTTCGATTCTTTAGGAGTTCTAAAGTGGCATCTGGAACAGCGCCAATTCCCATTTGAAGAGTGGAATTATCTTTAATCATTGGGGCGATGCGCTCACCGATTGCGCGACCCACAGCCGAAAGCTCACCAGATACATGCTCAGTTAATGGTTCATCTGACTCTAGGAGGAAATCAATCTCATGCTCATAAATCTGAGCATCGCCATATGTGTAAGGCATATGCGAATTGGCTTGTGCAATAACAATTCCGCCATTAGCTCTTACAGACTCAATTGCAGCCGGCAAGATATTAACTTCAGTGCCAAGTGAGACGGTATCAAAGCGGGGGAGTGAGGTGTGGATCAGCACAACATCAGGCTTAAGGTGGTTCTTAATCAAAACCGGCAAGAGCGAGAGACGACTTGGAATATAAGTTAACTGCTTAGAGTTTCGCATTCCAGGGCCGATGAATGCAGATTCATATGAGACGCCTTCGCGGTGTGGAATACCAACCTGTGCGTTGAGCATATGCAATCGATATTTTGGAACTTGCTTGTCAAAAGCCGACATAAGCGTCTTAGGCATGGAGAAATTCCCCGAAACAACCACGCGAGGGTTTTCCGGCAAATCTTTGAGAATTGTCTTCAGCTGATCGATTGAAATTCTGCGCATGGATTAATCGTAGGAGACGAGTCGTGGATAGATGACAGGTCTAGGGTGATTTATTCGGTGCCAGCCCTCAATTTCTCCTTACTTTTTCCTTCTTGTTATCCTCCTCACATGAATACCTTGACCTTTGAATTCATTCTTCTTGGGGTAATTCTTGTGGCAGCTTCACTATTAATTAGGCGCTGGAAATAGCGGGCGTAGGATGAAACCATGATTATCGATGTCTGGGCCGATGTGGTCTGCCCCTGGTGCTTTATCGGCAAACGCCGCCTTGAGAAGGCTCTGCAGAATTTTGAACATCGCGATCAAGTCACTATCCGCCACCGCGCTTTTCAACTCCAACCAGATATAAAAGAAACCGTCTTGACGAAGAAATACCTGGCAGAGAAATATCAAGCTAGTCTTGAGCAAGTTGATCAGATGCAAGCAAATGTCTGTGCTGTCGCTGACGGCGAAGGACTTTGTTACAACCTAGATGAGACGCTATCTGGAAATACATTTGATGCCCATCGTTTGCTCTTATGGGCAGCTACAGTAGATAAGCAAGATGAACTCTTAGAGGTTCTCTTCTCAAATTACTTTGAAAAATCTTTACCGGTTTTCTCTCACGCTGATTTAGTTTCAGCGGCAGTTGGTGTGGGAATCGACGCAGATAAAGCAGATGATCTTTTAACCTCAACTTTGTATACCGACGAGGTTATTGCAGATAGAAATTTAGCGAGCCAATTAGGCGCAACTGGTGTCCCATTTTTCGTATTTGATATGAAATATGGAATCTCAGGCGCACAACCTCTGGAGGCTTTTGCGCAAACTTTAGAGAGTGCGTGGGCAGAAGAGGTCGCAACGCCAAGATAGTAGAAGTTAGCAATACTTAGAGATACTCTTCTAGGTATGACAACGGAGTCACCTTTAGCAACAGCGCTCTCTCAATTACGAGGCGCAATCGATCAACTAGGCCTTTCTGAAAATGATTGGCAAACTCTTTCTACACCGCGTCGCATATTGCAGGTAGCAGTTCCGCTACGTCGCGACAATGGCGAAGTCGAGATGTATGACGGCTATCGCGTTCAATATTCAACAACTCGTGGTCCCTCTAAAGGTGGTGTGCGTTATCACCCAGATATTGATCTGGATGAAACTGTCGCGCTAGCAATGTTGATGACCTGGAAGTGCGCGCTTACAAATCTTCCATATGGTGGTGCTAAAGGTGGCATCAATGTTGATCCAGCCACTTTATCGCAACGCGAGAACGAGAGACTCACTCGTCGTTACACCTCTGAAATTTTGCCCATCATCGGTCCTGAGCGAGATATCCCAGCTCCCGATGTTGGAACAGATGAGCGGAACATGGCATGGATGATGGATACATATTCCGTCAACGCCGGTTTCTCTGTGCCCGGAGTTGTTACCGGCAAGCCAATTGTTCTTGGTGGTTCACTGGGTCGCACATCTGCGACAGGAGACGGTGTCGCCATTGCCACCCGTGAAGCTCTTCGCGCTAAAGGTATTCCTATCGAGGGTGCGCGCATCGCAATACAAGGCTTTGGAAAAGTTGGATACTGGGCGGCTCGCGCAGTTGAAGATATGGGCATGACGGTAGTGGCGGTCAGCGATGTGAATGGCGGCGTCACTGGATTTCCTTCAATCAGCGCCCTTTGGGACCATTTCTTGGCACATAAGAACTTGGACCTCCCAGGCACAGATCGCCTCACCAATGAGGAACTACTTCATCTTGATGTTGATGTTTTAATTCCAGCCGCTTTGGCTGATTCCATCACGGAATCAACAGCCTCTGGAGTTAAAGCGAAGATTGTGGTGGAAGGTGCAAATGGCCCAACCACTCCAAGTGGAGATGCAATCTTGCACGATAAGGGAATCCTGGTTGTGCCAGATATCTTGGCTAACTCCGGTGGCGTAATCGTCTCTTACTTTGAATGGGTCCAAGATAAACAGAATTATTTCTGGACAGCTGACGAGGTAAAAACAAACCTCTCTTCCATCATGATGAAAGCCCTCAATGAGGTGGAGTCGACTGCAGAGAAAAGGGCAGTAACTTGGCGGGAGGCTGCGTTAATGTTGGGTGTAGGCAGAGTTGCCGAAGCTCACAAATTACGGGGACTTTATCCATGACCGAACGCCGGATTCATCCAGCTTGGATTGCAGCAATTGTTACATTCTTTACGCTCATTGCGACTTCAGGCTTCCGCGCTGCTCCATCAGTTCTGATCGTTCCGCTGCAGAACTCCTTTGGGTGGTCGCGCGCCTCAATTAGCACCGCTATCTCAATCAATGTCTTGGTATACGGATTGACTGCGCCATTTGCCGCCGCGTTAATGGAGAGATTCGGAATTCGTCGCGTAGTGATGGTTGCACTAGCAACTGTGGGTACAGGCGCTTGGTGTACCCAATACATAAATCGCCCTTGGCACCTGATGCTCTTATGGGGATTCATCGTTGGCGGCGGTACTGGCTCAATGGCGTTGGTCTTCGCCGCATCGATTGCAAATAGATGGTTCATCAAGAACAAAGGTCTGGTTGTCGGAATTCTTACCGCATCGAGCGCCGCAGGAAATCTAATTTTTCTTCCTGGCTTATCGCACCTTGTAACTCGATATGGATGGAAATCTGTATCCGTAACCGTCTCTCTCGGAGCCTTCTTGATGGTGCCCGTAATCTTTCTCTTCCTTAAAGAGAGTCCTCTTCATGCGGCTGTTAAGCCATATGGGGCTCCGGAAGATTATGTCTATCCTGAAATAGTTCGGCGCAATGCGGGTCGCGAAGCGATTGATACTTTAAAGCGTGCGAGTAAGGTAAAAAATTTCTGGTTTCTCAGCGGTTCATTTTTTATCTGTGGATTGTCAACGAGTGGATTAATAGGAACACACTTCATCCCTGCTGCAATGGATCATGGCATGGTGATGGATACAGCTGCTAGTTTGCTGGCGCTCGTGGGAATCTTTGACGTTGTCGGAACTATGGCTTCGGGATGGCTAACTGACCGCGTTGATCCCATCAAATTGCTCTTCTTTTATTATTTCTTGCGTGGTCTTTCACTCTTTCTTCTTCCGTCCATTCTCTTTAGCTCGATACATGCATCCACTCTTGTGTTTGTAATTTTCTACGGACTCGACTGGGTTGCGACAGTCCCACCAACTGTCATCTTGTGTCGTAGAGTCCTCGGACCATCTAGTGGAACTGTTGTCTATGGATGGGTCTTCGCCTGTCACCAGATAGGCGGTTCTATAGCTGCTCTAGGTGGGGCAATCATCCACGATAAGTTAGGCAATTACGCCGCCGCTTTCTATGCCGCAGGTGTGCTCTGCATCATCGCCTCGTACGCGGTACTTCAAATAACACGTGAGGATGTTCCAGCCCAGGTCACTTCCCGATAAGTTTCTCCTATGAGCGATTTGTATTCAGACCCACTTGGTACTGCCGAAAAGGCTGCCGCAGAGCTAGCCCGAATCACCGGAAAAGATCATCACGATGTTGCTCTTGTGATGGGCTCTGGGTGGGTATCTGCAGCTGACGCCCTCGGAACTCCAACCCATGAGTTTGAAGCGACCGACCTACCTGGTTTCCCCGCCCCAACTGTCTTTGGACATGGCGGCAAGATCCGCTCTTACGATTTACAAGGGGCCAAGGGAATAATCCGCGCTCTGGTTTTTCTTGGTCGTACTCACCTGTACGAAGGCAAGGGAGTCGAGCCCGTTGTACATGGGGCGCGCACAGCCGTTAAGGCTGGCTGCAAAGTTGTAGTACTTACCAACGCCTGCGGTGGAATTAATCGTGACTATCACGTTGGCCAACCAGTCTTGATTCGCGATCACATCTCATTAACCGCGGTAAGCCCACTTATTGGAGCAGATTTTGTAGATCTCACTGATCTTTACAGCAAGCGAATTCGCGCCATCTTGCGCGAAGAGGATTCAACTCTGGCTGAAGGTGTCTACGCACATTGGCGTGGACCTTCATATGAAACGCCAGCAGAGATCAACATGATTCGCGTAATGGGCGGAGATCTTGTTGGAATGTCTACCGTTCCAGAGGCAATTGCTGCTCATGCACTTGGGGCAGAAGTTGTAGCAATCTCACTCGTCTCTAATGCCGCGGCGGGAATGACTGGCGAGAAGTTGAGTCATGAAGAAGTTATGGCAGCCGGCAAGGCAGCTGCGGGCAAGATGGGTGAATTGCTAAGCAAGGTATTGCACAAGATATGAGCACGGTAATTTCAGCCGAACTCCGTGCAGAAGTTGAGGAGTGGATTGCACTTGATCCAGATTCCAAGACTGCTGCACAGCTTCAAAGTTGGCTCGAGAACGAGAACGTTGATGAGCTGAAATCTGCATTCTCTGGATTCCTGCAATTTGGTACCGCTGGTTTACGTGGACCTATTGGCCCTGGTCCCTCTCGGATGAATCGGGCAGTTGTGGCACGGGCAGCCGCGGGAATTGCTGCCTATATGAAAGAGCGTGGACTCACCTCGGTTGTTCTTGGGAGAGATGCTAGATACGGCTCTGAGGATTTCACCTTTGAGAGCGCAGCGATATTTAGTGGTGCAGGGATGAAGGTATATGTACTTCCTCGCCCACTTCCAACCCCCGTCTTGGCTTATGCAGTTCGCGACTTAAAAGTAGATTGCGGAATCATGGTTACAGCCAGCCATAATCCACCACAAGATAATGGCTACAAGGTTTATCTTGGGGGAGTAGTCGATGGGATTAATTACAACGCCTCACAAATAGTTTCTCCGGCCGACGAAGAGATTTCAGCTCATATCGCTACCCAGAACCACCAACTTACTCGTGGAGATGTCTGGGAAGTTCTCAATGATGATGTCTTAAATCGCTATGTAGCCCGCACCGCCCTGATTGCTCCGGATGTATATCCAGTTCGCGCCGTCTACACCGCAATGCACGGAGTTGGAACTGAGACAGTCGAAAAAGTCTTTGCCAAGGCCTCGTATGCAGAGCCAATCCTGGTCAAGGCGCAGACTGATCCAGATCCTGACTTTCCAACTGTCGCCTTCCCCAATCCAGAAGAGCCCGGCGCAATTGATCTTTCATTGCTTGTCGCACGTGAACACGATGCTGACGTTGTCATCGCTAATGATCCAGATGCAGATCGCTGCGCGGCTGCGATTAATGATGGTGGCACCTGGCGCATGCTTAGCGGTGATGAGTTAGGTGGACTCTTTGGCGAGTACCTAGCAAGTAACTCACCTCTTAAATATCGCGATAAATGTTTTGCAAACTCCATCGTCTCCTCATCGCTCCTCAGCAAAATTGCAAAGCACCATGGACTTGAATTCCACGAAACTCTGACCGGCTTTAAATGGCTCGCAAAGCTAGAGAACTTGGGCTTTGGATATGAAGAGGCGATTGGTTACAGCGTCGACCCGCAGACAGTCAATGATAAAGATGGAGTCTCGGCTGCTATCGCTCTCGCTCGCATAGCTGGAGAACTAAAAACTCAAGGATCTAGCATCTCTGAATACCTTAAGCAGATTCGCGAAAAGTATGGATTCCACAAGACAGTTCAGATTTCAATTCGCGTAGCTGACCTCTCCAATATCTCCCGCGTTCTCAATTCCGTTCGCGCGGTGGTGCCATCGGATATTGCTGGATTTAAAGTGGAGAAGTTTGATGATCTACTCAATCCAGATGGTGCACTTCCTCCAACTGATGGACTCCGCTTCTACTTAGAGCAGGGTATTCGGGTAATCATTCGCCCCAGTGGAACTGAGCCAAAGGTTAAGTGTTACATTGAGGTTGTGCGCAATGGTGATGCTCCTTCTGACCACACCGCAGCTGAGGAGATTGTCGCTCAGCTAACTCCAGTTCTTAAAGGTTACTTTCAATGATCGTTGATTCATCAGAAAGTTCTCTTAAAGCTTTCCTAAAGACCCTTCCCGCAGTCGATGAGGTGGGTGTTAACGCTCGCGCAGCGATGCTTGCTACCCGTAGCATCAAAACCACCGGCAAGGCCTGGGCGATTGATACCGCCATCTCAATGGTCGACCTCACCACTCTTGAGGGTGCGGATACTCCTGGCAAGGTACGCGCCATTTGTGCCAAAGC
>CAITFY010000153.1 GCA_903891755.1 uncultured Actinomycetes bacterium
GTGCCAATGACAAAGCCTCCGCCGATCGTAAAGATCGCACCGCGAATGAACCAGGTACGTAGATTCTCGCGGGAGGGTTTTTCCATGAGTGAAAGGTTACCGCCCTGCGCTGCGGGCGTAATCCTCATCTTCTAAGGTGCGCACCTTGCGAGGAGGCTTGCGGTACTTGCCATCACCCAATTTGAATGAGTAAATCAGGTGGTGCCACCCACACCCACGGCATACCTCAACAACATAGACGCGGAATTCACCGAATTCTGATTGCATCTCATTAATCTCTGCTGAACTCTTAATGCGTCCTGAGTATTGACCGAGTTGATCACCAAAGGTGTAATGAAGCTCAACCATCTCAGCTTTGCGACAAACAGGACATAACCGCTCTACGGGCTCTCCATGGTATTTCGCCGCGCTCTTGAGGTAAGGATCTGCATCGCAGGCATCAAGACCAGATGTGGTTCCTTTAAAGAGCGCGATTAACGTAGCCCGACGCTTAAGTGAATAATCAATCGCGTCTCGGCGACTCCACAAGGCGGTCAACATAGTTTCCAAGAATAAACCTTTATTACTAACTACGCTTGCGCGCATGAGAAAGATTGGGATGACCAAAAATTGGCCATTTCACCCCGGAAGTAAATTGCCAAAGATTCTCACAATCCGTTGGTTGGGGCAGATTGGTGATGGAATATTTCAATCCGCCCTCGCTTCCTTTGTTCTCTTCTCTCCTGAGCGTCAACCGAATGCTGTCGGCGCAGCCACAGCCTTTGCTGTTGTACTTCTTCCCTACTCTTTCGTTGGTCCTTATGCTGGAGTCTTTCTAGATCGTTTCTCGCGCCAACGGATAGTTCAATTTTCGAATTTCATCCGAGCTACTGATTTAGCTTTGATAGCCATATTAATTAAGTCAGGCGCAACTGGAGTGGGACTTACCTTATTAGTACTAGTCGCCTTCGGAATTAACAGATTGATACTTTCCGGTCTCTCTGCAGGACTTCCGCTTATTGTTGAGAGAGAAGAGTTAATTTCTGCGAATGCGCTCGCGGTAACTGGCGGAAGTATCGGCGTAGTCATCGGTGGTGGAATTGGAATAGGCATCAAGAAATTATTTGATGCACATGGGAAGAGTGATCTCTCAGATGCAAAGGTGATTTTGATTGCGATGCTTCTCTATATTGCAAGCGCGCTCTTCACTAGACGCCTGGCGAGAAGAGATATCGGTCCTGCCGAACATGAAATTACACCTGAAGTTCGAGGTTGGCGGGAGTTACAAGAAGGATTACGTATCTTGAAGAATCATCCAGATGCGCTCCGTGGAATATTTGCAACTGCCATTCAAAGAGGTGGTTTGACCGCTCTTACCTTGATGGGTTTATTGCTTGAACGAAACTCTTTCAATCCTCCAAATAATCCCGATGCGGGTCTGGCTGGCTTCGCAAAGGCCTTAGCTGTAGCTGGCGTTGGATTTGGAGTCGGATCTTTTATTACACCTTTCTTTGTTAACTACTTTGGTCGCCATCGCTGGATTCGAATAATGATGGTCGGGCCAATTCCCTTTCTAGTTCTATTCGCATTTGTCCAACAAGTCTGGCTGCTTTTAACTACAGCTTTCTTTATCGCCACCTGTGGTCAAGCTGTGAAAGTTACAAATGACGCGCTCGTCCAATCTCAGATCGCCGATGAATATCGCGGTCGCGTCTTTGCATTTTATGATGTGGCGGTTAATGGCATTATCGTTCTTGGAGCAATCGTCGCTGCCGTGCTGCTGCCTACTAGTGGCAAATCTGCAGTACTTCCGCTCTTAACTGTCGCCGTATTCGTAGCCACTTCGTTATTACTTCTTCGCGGATCCAAGTTCTTTATCGCTCGCCCACTTTAAGAGTTCTTCAGTAGCAACTTCCGGTCCGAGTGGTCCTCGTTCCATTCGCAACTCCAAAAGGAAGTCATAAGCCTCTCCCACTAACCGAGATGGCTTTATGCCCAATATCTCCATAATTTGCTGGCCATCAAGATCTGGACGAATTCGATTGAGCTCTTCCTGCTCCATCAACTCTTTAATGCGTTCCTCTAGTGAGTTATAAGTGGCAGCTAGTTGATCAGCTTTTCGCTTATTTCGAGTTGTGCAATCGGCACGGGTAAGGACATGAAGATGGACAAGTAGCTCACCAGCATCGCGAATATATCGACGCACCGCAGAGTCAGTCCACTCACCGCTGCCGTAACCGTGGAAACGAAGATGTAAGAACACCAAGGTCGAAACATCATCAACAGTCTTACTATCGAATCGCAACTCTTTTAAACGTTTCTTGGTCATCTTTGCGCCAACAACTTCGTGGTGATGGAAGGAGACTCCACCACCTGGAATTAATTCTCTAGTCCTTGGCTTACCAATATCGTGCAGCAGCGCTGCTAGGCGAATTATTAAGTTAGGTCCACCAAGACGATCTTCCAATGAGATTGCTTGATCAAGAACGGTGAGAGAGTGTTCATAAACATCTTTGTGATGATGGTGTTCATCGATCTCTAATTTTAATTTTGGTAACTCTGGTAGAAAACTCGCGGCTAATCCCGTTTCAACAAGAAGGCGTAAACCCAACTTTGGGTTAGGGGCCATAAGTGTTTTTGTAAATTCATCGCGTATACGTTCGGCAGAAATGATGGCAAGGCGATCAGCCATCTCGGTGATTGCTTCTACAATCTCTGAATCCACTGAGAAATCTAACTGCGCAACAAATCGTGCAGCTCGCATCATACGAAGTGGATCATCAGAAAAAGATGATTCAGCGCTTCCGGGAGTTCTCAAAATCTTCTTAGCAAGATCTGACGCGCCATCAAAGAGATCAATAAATTCAGGAGCAGCGCCGGTAAGTTCTAGCGCCATTGCATTAACTGTGAAATCTCGGCGCGCTAAATCGCCTTCAATAGAATCACCAAAATCAACTTCGGGTTTTCGTGATTGCGGGTCGTAACTCTCACTGCGATATGTAGTCACTTCAACAGTTACATCGCCCTTTTTTGCGGCGATGGTTCCAAATGCAGCGCCAGTCTCCCAAATCGCGTCTGCCCAACGCTTCAGAAGCAGCGTTGACTCTGCTGGCCTCGCATTAGTCGTGAAATCTAAATCATTTCCAAGTCGACCCAAGATGGCATCGCGCACTGGACCACCCACCAGCGCCAAACGAAATCCTGCCTCTTTATATGCCTCCGCGAGGGAGCGAATAATTTCCCCGTGCGCAGTGAGCGCGCCAAGGGCGAGCTCGGCGGCAATGTCTCGAGGATTAGGCATCTGGGTACTCACAATGAGTAAGGCTAGAGCAGTACCCTTCTCTTATGACCCCGGCACCTGGTGCGGGTGGCGAAGCGAAACGGAAAAAACGTCGGAGACGGCGTCCTGCGGGGCCACACACACCAACACCTTCTTCTACTACGGTTAAAACCGAATCTGGTGTTACCCCTGCCAAAAAAGCCGCCGTTAAGAAGCGTTCGGTCTATGCCAAGCGGGTGGATGAGGTCAGTGCTGGTGGATTAGTTATTGATGGAACTGGCACCAAGGGTTTGCTGATTGGAAGACGCGATCTTAAAGATGCCAGTCGAGAGAGATTGCTCTGGTCGCTTCCAAAGGGACATATAGAAGCTGGTGAGACGCCAGAGCAAGCGGCGATTCGAGAGGTAGCTGAAGAGACCGGCATTCAAAGTGAAATTGCACGTGAGTTAGGAATTATTGATTTCTGGTTTATGGCTGGCGGCAAGAGAATTCATAAAACTGTTCACCACTATCTCTTTCGCGAGGTAGGTGGAACCTTGTCACCTCAGGTTACTGAAGTTGATGATGTTGGATGGTTCCCGCTCGATGAAATCATCTCATTGCTTGCCTACCCAGATGAGAAGAAATTAATTGCAAAGTCGGGTGATCTCACCGTATGAAGCGCATAGCTCTTGCCGTAGCTAGCCTCTCACTCTTATTTCTTTCACTGCCCGCTCTAACGTCGAGTGCAGAAGCGAGCACAACAATTATCATTACTGAACCCACTCACCGTCAGATTGCTGGTGAGTTTATTGATGATCAACTCGCCTCATCACTTGGCGTAACCGGTCGGTTGGGAGAACTTGTATTTAATCCTCCGCTTGGCACACGAACTTGGATCATTGATCCCGGACTTGTTGAAGAAGTAACAGCCATGGCTGGCGGTTACACACTCACCTCGGGAGCAGCGGGTACTGGTCAAGTAGTAGCAACATCCTGGCTTAACCAACTTGATCGAGTAACTAAGTCAGACAAGGTGATTGCCCTCGCCATTGGAAATCCATCAAAATATTGGGTCTCGCAATTATCCCCACATGAGATCAACTACGTTCTCAATATTTCTCAAATTCGTTTAGCCACAATCTTGGGACGCTCTGTTGAGCCAAACGCGGTGTATGAATCAAATTCGCGCTTCACGCTGTCGAGCACAGATATTGCAACAATTAAAAATGATTCTGATTATTTCGCTCAAACAGCTTCCTATGTTGATCCCGCCACTATTGATACTTATCGCTTATCTCTTATTAAAATTCTTAATCCACATTTAAGTACTGATCGTCGCGCCTATCTAATTAGGGATTACACCCGCGCTGCATTCAACCAAATACATTTAGTTCATCTAAGTCCAGGAAAATTTACAGTTACTTCAACACACCAAAATTTACCGATAACACTTACCAACGGCTTCCCACATAGTGTAAAAGTTAATTTATATGCGATTCCTACTAACCCCAAGATTGAAGTTGGCAACCTGCCGCAACTAATTATTCCCGCTAAATCCAAGGTTCAGGTGATGGTTCCAATAACAGTGCTTACCTCAGGCACCTCTGGATTGAACGTTGAGATGACCTCTACTGGCGGCGAGCTGTTGGGTGACTCTGTTTATTATCCCCTGCAACTCTCGGTCATAAGTCCGATTGCTACCTGGTTCACAACAGGAGCGGCTATCGTGCTCTTTGTTGCAGCTTCATTCCAAAGCATTAGACGCATCAAAAGAAGGCAGAGATGAGCGAGAACTCAATAGTTCGCTCCTCAGCAATCATGGCTGCTGGAACTTTCGTCTCGCGGATAACGGGTTTGATTCGCGGATTGCTCTTAGTCGCTGTACTTGGAACTAAATTACTTGGCGATACTTTCAACGTTGCTAACACGATGCCTAATATTTTATACAACCTGATTATTGGCGGAGCGTTAACTGCTGTCTTTGTTCCGCAGATGGTGAGAGCAATCCGCGGGGAAGATGGCGGCTCTGCTTTTATCTCTCGTTTAGTTACGGCGACCAGTGTTGTGCTCGGCCTCTTGGTTGTGGTGTCGATAGTTGCAGCCCCATTGTTGGTACGGATTTTTGCAAGCAGTTATGTGGGTCGTCCGGAATTTAATCTCACTGTTCTCTTCATGCGTTATTGCTTGCCGCAGATTTTCTTCATGGGACTCTTTGCCCTACTTGGACAAGTTGCTAACGCGAAGGGAAAGTTTGGGCCCATGATGTGGGCACCAGTCTTCAACAACATTGTTGGCATTGCAGTCTTTGGCTACTTCATGCATATCTCAAAGAGTTGGAAGGTTTCTACAATTTCAAGTGGGCAGGCGACCTGGTTGAGCTTGGGAACTACTGCAGGTTTTGTAATTCAACTTTTAGTTCTCATTCCTGTTATTCGCCAGACCAAGATCAAGATCCGCCCCCGTTTCGATTGGCGTGATCCAGAGATTAGGAAGTCACTCCACCTTGCAAGTTGGACTTTGGCATTCGCCGCCTTCTCACAACTGAGTTACCTAGTTACTGTCAATCTCTCAACGGGCGCTGCAGTGCGAGCCCTTAAAGCTGGAGTTACAACAGGTGTTGGATTCACGCCTTATGGGAATGCATTTTTAATTTTAATGTTGCCGCACTCTGTCATAACAATCTCAATTGTTACCGCAATCTTGCCGCTCCTTTCAAGACATGCACTTGATGGAAAGATTCAAGAGATCCACGACGAACTGGTTCGTGCAATCCGTTTGGTTGGAATTATCACCGTTCCAAGTGCGATCGCTTTCTTGCTCTACGGTCCTTTAATTACAAGAACGCTCTTCTTTGGAATTTCGAATGCTGATGCGCGTTATCTGGGATTGGTTCTCTCTGCCTTTGCGGTTGGACTTCTACCTTTGAGTGTTAATTTGATTGCACTGCGCGGTCTCAATGCCTTTGAGAATGTGAAGTTACAAGTTCTGAGTAACGCCATAATGAATGTCGCAGCTAGCCTGATGGCTCTCTTTGCCGCTCTGGTACTTCCCGCTAAGTGGGTCACGGTGGGATTGGCCGGCGCCCTTGCGCTCAGTTATTACATTGGAGCCTGGACATCTATCAGACTCCTTAATCGGTATGAGATTTCAATCCGAACCCAGGAGATAACTGGGTTGTATAGCCGCCTCGCCCTTATTTACGCCGCAGTAGCAATTCCTCTCTATTTCATCATGGGACATCTCCCTGGTGGGAATACCTTCAAACTCATAGTTGTTCTAATGTTCAGCGGGTTGGGTTACCTCGGCCTCGCCCGTACCTTTAAAATCGCGGAGGTAGGAACAGCTTTCTCGCTCTTCCTGAAGCCTCGCCGATAACTACGTTTCAAGAGACAGTTCAAAGGAAAGTTGGTGCCCTCGTGAGTGAAACACTCCACGAATTAGTGATTGTCGGTTCAGGTCCTGCCGGATACACGGCTGGAATTTATGCCGCTAGAGCCCAACTCGCACCAGTCCTCTATGAGGGTTCTGTTACAGCCGGTGGCGCACTGATGAACACCACTGAAGTAGAAAATTTCCCAGGTTTCCCAGCGGGCATCATTGGTCCTGATCTCATGGATAACCTCAAAGCGCAAGCCGAAAAATTTGGATCAATTCTGGTGCGAGATGACATCGTTGAGCTGCAACTTGATGGAGATGTGAAAGTACTTAAGGATGGAAGCGGCAATGTCTTGCGCGCCAAGGCGGTAATTCTCGCTACTGGATCTGCATATAAAGAAATTGGTTTAGAGAATGAAAAGCGCCTCTCTGGCCGCGGTGTTTCATGGTGTGCAACGTGCGATGGCTTCTTCTTCCGCAATCAAGAGATTGCAGTTGTTGGTGGTGGGGATTCTGCGATGGAAGAAGCAAACTTCCTCACGCGCTTTGCCTCAAAAGTTGTCATCATTCACCGTCGTGATTCACTTCGCGCCTCAAAAATTATGGTTGAGCGCGCGCAGGCAAATCCCAAGATTGAATTCCTTTGGAATACTGAAGTTATTGATGTACTCGGTGCGGAAAATGTTTCAGCTTTAAAACTCAGAAATACAGTTGATGGCACCGAAAGCGAGAGGGCATTCACTGGACTCTTTGTGGCTATCGGTCACACTCCTCGATCTGAATTGCTCGTTGGTCAAGTTGATCTTGATAATGAGGGTTATGTAAAGGTCGACGGAAGAAGTACACGAACCAATCTCACTGGCGTTTTTGCTTGTGGGGATCTTGTGGACCACACCTATCGCCAAGCGATTACCGCAGCAGGATCTGGGTGTCAGGCTGCTCTAGACGCTGAAAGATTTCTTGCTGGACACTAGAATTACAGAATAAATACCTAACTATTTAAGAGATAAAAGAGTTTTACAAACCATCTAGGGAGAGATATGAGCAACACATCACCAGTAACAGCCGCTACATTTGAAGAGGTTGTTCTTAAGAGCACCACGCCAGTACTTGTTGATTTCTGGGCAGAGTGGTGTGGTCCATGCCGCGCAGTTGGTCCAATCTTGGAAGAGATTGCCGCTGAACATGCTGGCAAGATCAAGATTGTTAAGCTCAATACTGATGAAGAGGCTTCAATTGCTATGAAGTACGGCATCACCTCAATCCCAACCATGAATGTTTATGTTGGTGGTCAGGTTGTTAAGAGCATTGTTGGAGCTAAGCCAAAGCCAGCACTGCTTAAAGATCTTGAAGCGTATATCGCTTAACTAGCCAGCGAAATCACAGTTCCAATGTCGCCCGATCTCACATTAGGTGGGTCGGGCGACCTTGTTTTACAAGTAACCAGTTATCTCACCCGGCTAAATCTTCTTAAAGAAGAGGGTTCACAATTTACCGAGAGTGTTGAATCAGCAGTTAAAGAGTTTCAACAATCTCGCGGATTAACTGTTACGGGAGTCGTTGATTCCATTACCTTGCGCGCGCTCGATGAGGCGCGATGGAAATTAGGTGATCGTATTCTTTCACTCGCATCCCCCGCGATGCGCGGAGATGATGTAGCAGCGTTGCAATCTCAATTAAGTGAGATGGGCTTTAACTGCGGACGCGTTGATGGAATATTTGGAAGTGATTTAGAGAGCGCTGTTATGGAGTTCCAGAAATCTGTTGGGGTTAAAGTTGATGGGCGCTGCGGTCCAGCGACAATCCTCTCCATGATGCGCTTAAAGAAGATAGTTTCTGGTGGCACGCCTATTGCGCTTCGCGATGCAACAAATAGGGCGCAACGTGGACCTTCTCTCTCTGGCAAAGTCATTGTTATTGATCCATCTGACTCTCCTGATCTCTTTGATTTAACACAACGTCTTGAGGGACGCTTGATTGCACTCGGGGTAAATGTCTTCATAACACGCACCAACTCATCCTCGCCAAGTGAGACGGAGCGAATAGAGGTTGCCAATGCAGCTAGTGCAGATTTGGTTATTTCACTTCACCAAGATCGATATATAAATGAGAGCGCACACGGAGTCGCTACCTACTTCTATGGCAGTGATTCACATGGTGTGCACTCAATAGTTGGGGAACGATTTGCCACATTAGTTCAGCGTGAAATTTGCGCCCGTACAGATCTACTTAATTGTCGAACACATGCAAAAACATGGGATTTGTTACGGCTCACCAAATCTCCAACCGTACGAATTGAGTTAGGTTTTGAGAGTAATCCTGGGGATGTAAAGAGAGTTTCAGATCCAGGTTTCCGTGAAACTGTTGTGGAAGCCCTTATGGTTGCAATTCAGCGTCTCTATTTGAGCGCAGAGAATGATGCCAAGACTGGAACGTTACGTATCGCTGATCTGCGTAGGGCTGGCATAAGAAAATAAAGGGGCAACTCCACCGTCATTAGGTGTGGCAGAATTGTCTGATGTCCAACGAGATAACGCGTTTTCGCACCGGTGAAGATCAACAGCTCCCGCAACGTTTTGCGCACCGAGCCGAGCTCATGCACGCCAGTGAAATTCGCGCCCTCTTTGCCGTCGCTTCCCGCCCAGAGATCGTCTCACTTGCCGGTGGCATGCCTAACCTTTCAGCCCTTCCTATGGAGATGATGGCTGATGTTGTAGAGAAACTTATTAAGGAGAATGGCGCCGAAGCCCTGCAATATGGCAGCGGACAAGGCCATCCAAAATTACGTGAGCAGATCTGTGATGTGATGGCGTTGGAGGGTATTCGTGCCCATCCAGATGACATCATCGTCACGACCGGTTCACAACAAGCACTTGATCTCATCTCCCGCATCTTTATCAATCCAGGTGATGTGGTTCTGGTTGAAGCTCCCTCTTATGTCGGAGCCCTTGGAACGTTCAAGCAATATGAAGCCAATGTAGTTCACGTTGAAATGGATGAGAATGGATTAGTCCCAGATGCCCTTCGAGCTGCAATCAAGGCGGTTCGCGAGAGTGGTCAAGAGATTAAATTCCTCTACCTAATTCCTAATTATCAAAATCCAGCCGGCGTACTTCTTCCTGCAGATCGCCGCACCGAAATTCTTGAGATCTGCGCCTCTGAAAAGATTTTCATTGTTGAAGATAATCCCTATGGCTTACTTGGATTTGAAAAACCATCGCCTAATGCGATGCGTGCGCAAGATTCAGAAAATGTTATTTACTTGGGATCTTTCTCCAAGACAATTGCACCTGGATTCCGCGTTGGTTGGGCACTAGTTCCGCAATCTCTTAAAGAGAAATTAGTTATCGCCGCGGAGAGCTCAATCCTCTGCCCTTCAAACTTTACTCAACTCTCAATTAGCGGATACCTCGCGGATCAACCATGGCGCGATCAGATCGCATCTTTTTGCAAACTCTACAAGGTGCGTCGCGATGCAATGCTTGAGAGTTTAGAGGCGTATTTTCCAGAGGGTGCCAGTTGGACTAAGCCAGGCGGCGGTTTTTATGTATGGGTAACACTTCCTCCAGAGATTGATACAACCGCGCTAATGCCTAAAGCGATTGTTGCAAAAGTTGCTTATGTACCTGGTACTGCATTTTATGCAGATGGTTTTGGAAGTTGGTCAATGCGACTTTCATATTGTCACCCAACACCAGAGCGAATTCGCGAAGGCGTTAAGGCTCTTGGTGGAGTAATTAGAACAGAGATGGAAAACCGCGCGATTATTTAAGAAGTTGTGCGATTCTTCTTAGATCTACTTCATCAGCGAATTCAATTGTAATTCGCCCTTTCTCTTTACCTAATTCGATGCTCACACGTGTGTCGAGTTTGTTTCCGAGTTCATCCCCAAGTGCTTTGAGTGCAGGGTTTATCGCTGATTTTTCGCGGTTCTTATCCCTCTTACCCTTGCCATCATGCATGGCAACGATCTCTTCAGTGGCGCGCACGCTTAAACCTTCGGCAACAATTCGATTTGCAAGGGATTCAATTTCAGCGGTATCGACTAAAGAAAGCAGGGCGCGTGCATGCCCAGCAGACAAGATTCCAATCGCAACTCTGCGCTGTACTGATGCGGGAAGATTAAGTAGGCGAAGAGTATTTGTTACAAGCGAGCGAGATTTACCAACTTTTTGAGCGACTTCATCATGAGTGTATTCAAAATCATTGATGAGGTTTTGATAAGCAGCCGCTTCCTCTAATGGATTGAGTTGGCTGCGATGGATGTTTTCAAGAAGCGCTTCACGTAACATCTCATTATCTTGTGATGCACGCAAAATAACCGGAATAGTTTTTAACCCTGCTAGCTTAGAGGCGCGCAATCGACGCTCTCCCATAATCAATTCATATTTATCTTCACCAATTTTCCGTACAACTGGCGGTTGCATTACTCCGACTTCTTTAATGGAAGCTGCTAACTCTTTGAGTGCTTCTTCATCAAAATAAGTTCTTGGTTGTTTGCTATTTGGTTGAACAGAGTTGATATCAACTTCAAGAGCTGTGCCCGCAATAACGCCTGCATTATTTGTAACTTCACCAATTGTTGTTGTTGGAATAAGTGCATCTAGTCCGCGACCTAATCCGCCTTTACGTGCTGCGCTCATGCCGCAGATCCTCTCCGTGCAATTTCGCGAGCAGCGCTCATATAAGCGATTGCTCCCGGTGATGATGCGTCATATGTCATGACAGTTTGATTGAATGATGGTGCTTCTGAGATACGAACTGCGCGCGGAATAGGAATATCAATTAATTCATTTGGAAAGTGTCTGCGAACATCATCGGCAACATCATTTGCGAGGCGTGTTCTGGAATCAAACATGGTTAACAAGATTGTGCTGACTCGAACTAATGGGTTGAGTGATTTTTGAATCTTTCCAAGAGTTTCCATTAACAGCGAGATTCCCTCGAGTGAGTAATACTCACATTGAATCGGTACTAAAACTTCTTCAGCGGCTGTAAGGGCGTTAATGGTTAAGAGTCCCAAACTTGGTGGGCAATCAATGATTACATAATCCAGACGATCACCGCGTTCATCGCGCTCTCTTAAATATTCAAGCAAGGCACCTTTAAGAATGCTCTCGCGTGCTACATAGGTAACTAGAGCAATCTCTGCGCCAGCTAACTCACGGTTGGCAGGAGCGCATTCCAGACTTGGGAATCCAGCTACTTTTTGAATGGTTTCCTTCAGCGGCACTTCATCAACTAGTACTTCATACATGCCGGGGGTCTTATTTCTATCAACACCGAGAGCGGTGCAGGCATTTCCCTGCGGATCAAGGTCGATAACAAGGACTTTTAGCCCGCCCATCGCCATAGCCGCGGCAATATTTACTGCAGAGGTAGTTTTGCCAACCCCACCCTTTTGATTAGCGACGGTGAATATCCGTGTCTTGATAGGTTGAGGCATTGGCTCCTTGAGCCGGCGGATTCCAACAACTTTCTTGGATCCCTCATCCCATGTTTCACGTGAATCACTCATAGTCGTAGTTAAGCAGTCTTTCGGACTTCAATTACCCGTGATATTTCAAAGCCGGGCAACTCCAGTGTGTGGAGGGTGGTGATTGAGTGCTTCTTTGATTCGGTGGCATCAATCTCCGCCTGGGCCGCCTCGCCCTTCATCGCCATAAGAGCGCCTTGGTTCTTCACGAGATGCCAAGAAATATTAAGCAATTTTGGCAATGGAGCAACGGCGCGGGCGGTTACAACCTCAAAACTCTTCTTTACGCTCTCTGACTTGCCGCGCATAACGGTTATTGGAAGATCAAGTAGAGCAACAACCTCGTTGAGGAAATCTACGCGTCGTTGTAAGGGCTCAATCAAGGTAAGTTCAAGATCGGGACGAGCCAACGCAATGACGATTCCAGGGAGACCCGCTCCGGAGCCAATATCCACAACTTTGACCCCTTCTGGGATGAGCGTGGTGATCGGGAGACAGTTAGCTATGTGGCGTTCCCAAATGCGATCGCCCTCTTTAGGCCCAACAAGGCCGCGCTCTATCCCCCAAGTTTTGAGGATTTCAGCGTAGCGGTCGGTCTTATCCCTGCTCTCCTTGAAATAACCATCTAGGAGAGTTTCACGTGAAACAATCAAGCCGGTAGTACAACCACGCAGCGGTTTGGCTCTTCGCCCTCAGATTCGCTGGTGAGGCCAATCTCTTGAATGGTGTCATGGATGACCTTACGTTCAAAGGCGTTCATAGGCTTTAGTTTTACCTGCTCGCCAGAGCTCTTTACCTCTTCAGCAATCTCATGGGCAAGCTTGGTGAGCTCAGCCTTCTTATTGCTGCGGAAATTATCAATATCGAGCATGAGTCGGGAGCGTTCTCCGAGTGATGTCTGAACGGCAAGGCGGGTTAGCTCCTGTAGCGCGTCGAGGACTTCTCCACTATCTCCAACGAGATGGGAGAGCGCGCCCCCGGCAATTGCCAGAGAGGCTCGCTCATTCTCAACATCAATATCAATATCGCCATCAAGATCGGCGATATCCAGGAGCCCTTCGAGGTAATCGGCAGCTACATCACCCTCTTCTTCAAGGCGCGCAATAAGGGACTTCTTTGGGCTCTCAGCTTCAGTCATTTTCTTGCCTTTCTGTCGGAATTAAACCTTTTTGTCCTACTTTGTAACGTTTTGTGCGTTACTTACGGGGTTTCTTCTTCTTTGGCTGCTGGCGCTGGCGGCTCTTATTGGCCTCAGCCTCAAGCTGCGCCTCTGTCATACCCTCAGGGCTATTCGAGCCTGGGTTTGTAGCGGTGCCGGTAATTCCACGCTTGCGTTGCAACTCTTCGTAGGCAGGGGATCCTGGTGTTGGGTTTCTCTTAATAACCCAATACTGCTGACCAAAGGTCCAGAGGTTTGTGGTCGACCAATAAATTAAAACACCGATTGGGAAGTTCACACCAGAGATAGCAAAGATAAACGGGAAGACGTACAACATGATCTTCTGTTGTTGCGCCATCATGTTGTTTGATGGATCAACCTTTGGCATTCCCTTAACCATCAATTGACGTTGTGTTGTGAATGTTGTTGCTGACATAAATGCAATCAAACAGACGGTAACAATCTTTGTTCCTGTTGTTGCATTGTGGCTAAGAAAACTGTCTGAAATTGGGGCGCTTAAAAACTTTGCATCATGTGCTGTTGCGAGAAGTTTTGCGGTGAGCACATTTGGAACGTATGAAGTGTTGTGGGCAATTCCACTTAATACACGGAATAGTGCGAAGAAAATTGGTGCCTGTGCCAAGAGTGGAAGACATGGGGCAAGTGGATTTGTCTTATGCTCTTTATAGAGCTTCATCATCTCTTCAGATTGCTTCTGGCGATCGTCTTTATGCTTCTTTTGAATCTCTTTCATATGTGGCTGCAGTGCGGTCATCGCGCGCTGCGATTTAATCTGCTTTACAAAGAGTGGAATCAAGATGATACGAATGAGTACCACAAGAAGAACA
>CAITFY010000154.1 GCA_903891755.1 uncultured Actinomycetes bacterium
AGTAAGCGCACCGGATAGAGCACAGGAGAGTGTGAGGTACGTGCCAGGGCAATCAAAAGTCCAAAGATGAGGACGAAAATACCTGCGATTACAAGAACGCGAAGGTTGAGCCAGAGTCCCGATAAGACGTGTGGGAATGAGGTGACGGCGTAGTGCCAGTTGAAAAAGGATTGTTTAACGGCTTTGAAGCCTGGAGCTCCAGTAACAACAACTGTGAGAATCGTTCCAATGACAACTGTGCTGATGACGGCAATGAGTGTGGAACGACGAGAGGCCCGACGCCTCGCCTCTTCGCGCTGCAAGCGCAGCGCAGAAGGTTGGTAAGACATCAGGCCTCCGTTTAAATGGTTACAAGCAGGGGTACAAACTACTTGAGTACTGGTGCTCCGCCAACGCTAGCGAGCCACTTTGAGGCAAGAGCCTTGAGAGTTCCGTTTGCACGGAGCGCATCAACAGCTGCGGAAACAGACTTTGTGAGACTGCTTCCCTTGCTCAATACCAAACCAAATTGATCGCTTCCAGCCTTTGGAGCGAACTGACCGATGATCAAGCCACCGGTGAGTTCAGCGCCAGCTACATAGAAAGCTGTTGGAAGATCAAGGACGAGTCCATCGATCTGTCCGTTCTTGAGCGCTGCTGTTGCAAGATCATTTGTATCAAATACTGATGCCTTGACCTTTGGCTTGATGACATCGTTGATAGTTGTGTAGGAAGTTGAACCAACTGATGCGCCAAGCTTTGCATTAGCAAGATCTGCGATGCTCTTCGCCTTGGCAATCTTCGACTTTGTTGTCGTGACCAACGCCTGGGCTACATCGTAATAACCAGTTGAGAAGTCAACGGCCTTTGCGCGCTCTGGAGTGATTGATATTTCATTGATATCAAAATCAAATGCTTTCTTTCCAGGTTGGATTACGGTGCCGAACGCAGCCTTAACCCACTTTACCTTTGACGCAGGGAATCCGAGTTGCTTTGCTACTGCGTAGGCAACAGCTGACTCAAAGCCTTTGCCGTTTGATGGCTTATTGCTATCAAACCAAGGTGTGTATGCAGGATCATCAGTTCCGATTGTGAGGAAGCCCTTAGTAAGGGTAGGAAGTGATGAGGCGCTTGTTGCTGCAGAAGATGAAGTTGCACCAAAGCCGAGGGTTAATGATCCGACCAGGGCTGCAACGGTGAGTGATGCGCTAAGAGTTTTTTTCATATAACTACCTTTCAAGCAGAGAACTGCTCTGCGAAATACGGGGCGTTTTGCCCGCGCTTGCCAGACTTTCTGGCCTGGTCCTCACCCGGAGCACCCCACCGCGGAGGAGGGTTGCTGATCGACGAGCCGGGGCTATATGTCGATGCTCTTGACCGAACCGAACCCTAGCAAAGGGCTATGGGAAGGTGAAATTGCGAACTATTTGCTTGTGGGAGCTGCAGGTGGTCGGGGGATAATCCATCACCTAAGGTTGATCACATGATTTTGAAGACCGCTCGTCTAGCGCTCGCGCCATTGGTGGCGGCGGATGAAGATGACCTGCTGGAGTATCAGAGCGATCCTGAAACAGTTCGTTTTATCCCATGGCCGGCGCGCACTCGCGAACAGGTCGCGGAGTCGATTTCCAAGGTAGCGAATTACACAACGCCAAAGGTGGATAACGATTCAATCGTTCTTGGGTGGCGCCTTGGTTCCAATGGAAAAGTTATCGGGCAATCGAATTTAACAATTATTTCTGAGGCTAACTCCTATGCAGAAATTGGATGGGTCGTCAGCCCGCACTTTCGGGGCCAGGGTTTTGCTGCAGAAGCCACACTCGCCTTGATTGATTTTGCATTTGATGAATTGAAATTACATCGCGTGGTTGCCTACATGGATCAAAGAAATAGTGATTCGGTGCGATTGGCCGAACGACTTGGAATGAGGCGTGAAGCTACATACGTGAAGGACGAATTTTTTAAAGGCGAGTGGACGAGTGCATATTTGTAT
>CAITFY010000155.1 GCA_903891755.1 uncultured Actinomycetes bacterium
TAAATAACGGCGTTAAATAAAGATTGGCATGAATACCGTGATGAATAGAGATGAGTGCAAGCATCTCACTCAGCAAGGCGTACCAAAGAGAGTAAATAATGCGAGCTCCGTTGAGTTTGTTAAAGGCGCTCTCAACATTGGGTAACCCTCGGCGAATCGCCCACATCGGATAGAGCACCGCAAGGAGTGGCAGAACAGTTAACTTCCCGCCCGGGATTGAAAATGGAATGAGGTGCACCCCGAGATAGAGCCAAGCACTAGCCCGCACCGGATCACTTGTATTTCCAGTGGTACTTCCCGCACTCGCCCATGCGAAAAGGGCTATAAAGGCGAGTGGAAATAGGGTTAAAGCGACGCTTCGAAGGGCCTGCCTAAAGGAGACCCCCAGAGCGCGAGCAATCATTTCTTAGCCGTTGAGGATCGCACGCATCAAGGCAGCAGTCTCACTTGGTGTCTTACCAACTTTGACTCCAGCTGCTTCAAGTGCGACTTTCTTAGCTTCAGCTGTACCGGATGAACCAGAGACAATTGCGCCAGCGTGGCCCATCGTCTTTCCTTCAGGTGCAGTAAATCCAGCGACATAACCAACGACAGGCTTTGTAACGTATGAAGCGATAAATGCGGCGGCACGCTCTTCAGCATCTCCACCAATCTCACCAATCATCACAATTGCATCTGTATCAGGATCATCTTGGAATGCTTTCAAGCAATCGATATGAGTTGTTCCAATAATTGGGTCTCCACCGATTCCAACGGCAGTACTAAATCCAAAATCACGAAGCTCGTACATCATTTGATAGGTAAGAGTTCCAGATTTAGAGACAAGCCCGATTCGTCCAGGGCCAGTGATATCTCCAGGAATGATTCCGATATTCGACAATCCTGGGCTGATGAGTCCAGGGCAGTTTGGTCCAACAAGTCGAGTGGTTCCCTTGCTGACCGCATGTGCGTAGAAAGCGGCTGAATCATGAACGGGAATTCCTTCAGTGATCACGACGACCAATGGAAGAGCTGCATCAATGGCATCCATAACGGCTGCCTTTGCAAACTTTGGCGGAACGAATACAACTGATGCATTTGCACCTGTTGCCGCAACGGCCTCTGCAACGCTGTTAAATACTGGAAGTTCTTTTCCTTCAATCGTGACAGTCTGACCGCCCTTGCCAGGGGTAACGCCACCAACAATATTGGTGCCGTACTTGAGCATCCGGCCGGTGTGCTTTGTACCTTCAGATCCAGTCATGCCTTGAACGAGAACCTTGGTTTCTTTATTAATAAAGATTGCCATTTACTTCGCCGCCAATTCTGCAGCCTTAGCAGCTGCCCCATCCATGGTGTCTAGCTGCTGAACTAGTGGGTGCGCAGCATCATTCAAGATGCGGCGTCCCTCAATAACATTGTTTCCATCGAGGCGAACCACGATTGGCTTCGTAGCCTTATCGCCCAAGATTTCTAGAGCTTGCACAATTCCGTTAGCAACGGCGTCGCAAGCAGTGATTCCGCCAAAGACATTTACAAAGACGCTACGGACATCTGTATCTCCCAAGATGATAGAGAGACCGTTAGCCATAACTTCAGCAGATGCACCTCCACCAATATCTAAGAAGTTTGCTGGCTTCACTCCATATTTTTCACCGGCGTAAGCAACGACATCCAAGGTGCTCATAACTAGGCCAGCACCATTTCCGATGATTCCAACTTCGCCATCGAGTTTGACGTAGTTAAGACCCTTCTCCTTCGCTGCTGCCTCAAGTGGGTTTGCAGCGGCATGATCTACGAGAGCCTCATGAGCAGGGTGACGGAAATCAGCATTGTCATCCAAGGTGACCTTGCCATCAAGTGCGATGATGCGACCATCTTCTGTCTTTACCAATGGGTTGATCTCCATCAACGTCGCATCTTCTGCAACGAATGCTGCCCAGAGTTTAAGAAGTACATCTGCGACATCGTTTGCGACTTCGGCGGGGAATTGTCCTGCTTGAACAATCTCCAGAGCCTGCGCTGAAGTAATTCCTACATTTGGATCGATACCAACTCGAGCCAACTTCTCAGGCTGCGTATGTGCAACTTCTTCAATCTCCATACCGCCGGCAACAGATGCCATCACGAGGAAATTGCGGTTGGCGCGATCGAGCAAAATTGCCATGTAATACTCTTCAGCGATCGGAGCTGCTTGAGCGATCATCACCTTGTGAACGGTGTGACCCTTAATATCCATTCCTAAAATATCGTTTGCCTTGGCGCGTGCATCTGCTGCATCTACAGCTAACTTCACACCGCCAGCTTTTCCACGGCCGCCAACTTTTACCTGTGCTTTGACGACAACTTTTCCACCCATAATTGCAGCTGCTGCTTCGGCTTCATCAGCAGTTGTAGCAACTGCGCCGGCAAGAACTGGAATGTTGTGAGCTTCAAAGAGATCTCGAGCTTGATACTCAAAGAGATCCACGCGCTACCCCGATCTATAGATTTGTATTGAGAAAGCCAATAACTACAAGTGGAAATCTTACTTGGAGTTGAGAGGGCTTTTAGAGCCGCTCAACTGGGGCGTAGCGGAGGAGGAGTCGCTTCTCGCCAGAACTTCCAAAATCAATGGTCGCCTCTGCTCGATCTCCAGAGCCATTCACTGCAACCACCTTGCCGAGACCAAATGTGTCATGGGACACACGGTCCCCAACTTCTAAGACGATTGCGCTCTCAACCCTCTTCCCGGTTGCGCGTGGTGGTGGACCAAAGCTGCGAGGGGCAGAGCTGCGTGGCTTGAGAGATGAGGTAACGGTGTTCCAACTAATGACGTTCTCTGGGATCTCAGCCAAGAATCTAGAAGGAGGGTTATAGGTAGGTGCGCCCCAGGATGAGCGATATTCAGAGCGAGAGAGATAGAGGCGTTGGCGTGCCCTGGTGAGCCCTACATAGGCCAGGCGACGCTCCTCTTCTATTTCAGAACGTTCACCCAGAGTTCGGGAGTGAGGGAATATCCCCTCCTCCATCCCAGTCAGGAAGACCGTGGGAAACTCCAAGCCCTTTGCAGTGTGGAGGGTCATCATCGTCACGACGCCACCATGATCTTCCCCATCTGGAATCTGATCAGAATCAGCAACGAGTGAGACATCCTCGAGGAAGCCAGAGAGAGAAATCTCTTCTCCCTCATCTACCTCTGACTCTTCATATTCAGTGGCAACTGAAACTAACTCTTGCAAGTTCTCAACGCGCCCCTCATCTTGGGGATCTGCACTGTTTACTAGCTCGGCAAGAAGCCCGCTCTGCTCAAGCACGGCCTGCGCGATTACAGAAGGCTTAGTTCTCGCTTCAACAAGTGTGCGTAATGAATCTAAGAGATGAATGAAATCATTGATTGCGATGAGTGATCTGCTTGGAATCCCGACTGCATTCTTGGCATCGCAGAGAGCGCGCCAGAAGGATATTCCAGCAGAAGCAGCATGTTGATCAATGATGTCGAGCGCACGATCGCCAATCCCACGCTTGGGAGTGTTGATGATGCGGCGGAGGGAAATTTCATCTTCTGGGTTTACTAAGACGCGAAGATAGCCGAGGAAATCCTTTACCTCTTTGCGTTCATAGAAGCGAACCCCGCCAACAACTTTATAAGGAATTGCTGAACGCAAAAATGTCTCTTCAAAGATACGTGACTGTGCATTGGTCCGATAGAAGATCGCGGTATCTCCAGGTTTTGATTCACCGCTATCTCGTAACCTGCGGATCTCACCGACGACAAAGTCAGCCTCTTCATGTTCATTTTCGGCAACATAACCAGTGATCGCCTCACCAGCGCCCTCTTGGGACCAGAGATTCTTATCTTTGCGACCTTCATTATTTGAGATAACCGCGTTTGCTGCGCTAAGAATGTTTTGAGTGGATCGGTAGTTTTGCTCGAGCAGCACCGTTCGTGCGTTGGGGTAATCCTCTTCGAATTGCAGAATGTTACGGATATTAGCGCCGCGAAAAGCATAGATAGATTGGTCGGCATCGCCGACAACGCAGAGCTCAGCTAATGGGAAACCATCTTCTATCGTGCCGACTAATTCGCGAACCAATATGTATTGGGCATGGTTTGTATCTTGATATTCATCGACCAAGATGTGGCGAAAACGAGAGCGGTAACGGGCACGCGCCTCGGGAAACCTTTGCAGCACCTCTACTGTCTTGCCAATCAAATCATCAAAGTCCATGGCATTTGCTGCCCCAAGGCGCTTTTGATACATTGCAAAGATCTCAGCGATGATCTCTTCGAAGTGATTTGTGGTTGAGTTTCTGTAATCTGCGGGACCTTGTAACTCGTTCTTCGCCGCTGAAATAATTCCAGCGATTGCCCGGGCTGCATATTGCTTAGCATCCAAGTTCATCTCGCGAATAATTACTGTCAATAATCTGACGCTATCGCTGGAGTCATAGATGGTGAATGAGTTGGAGTATCCCAATCTAGAAGCCTCTTGTCTCAAAATCCTTACGCAGGCGGAGTGAAAAGTAGAGACCCACATGGCTTTGGCGCGATCTCCCACTAAATCCGCAACCCGCTCCTTCATCTCAGCGGCGGCCTTATTTGTAAAGGTAATCGCGAGAACTTCGTAGGGAGCAACACCGCGCTCCCCTAATAGATAGGCGATGCGGCGGGTCAGAACTCGGGTTTTTCCAGAGCCTGCACCGGCAACCACCAGTAACGGTGAACCCTGATGAATTACAGCGTCGCGCTGCGGAGGGTTCAGGCCGTCTAGGAGTGACATGGGCGGGAGTCTATCTATCAATGCTGACTCAGTAGGATTGCGGCATGGACCCTATGCTCGATAGCGAAGTAGAACGCATCCTCGTCGTAACGGCGCACCCAGATGATCTTGATTTTGGTGCCGGCGGAACTATCGCACAGTGGAGCGCAGCTGGAATCAAAATCTCCTACTGCATCTGCACCAACGGTGATCAGGGTGGCGTTGATGCTTCGATTACCCGCGAAGAGATGAAGCAGATCCGTCGTCGCGAGCAGACAGAGGCTGGAAAAGTATTAGGCGTTACAGATATTCACTTCCTTGATTACCGCGATGGCTGGTTAGCTCCGACTATTGAGTTGCGAAAAGATATCGTGCGAGTAATTCGCAAGGTTCGCCCGCAGCGCATGCTGATTCAAAGTCCAGAGCGAAACTGGAATCGTTTAGGTGCGAGCCATCCTGATCATCTAGCAGCAGGAGAAGCTGCGATTCAAGCTATCTACCCTGACTCTGGAAATCCATTCGCTTTTGAAGATCTTCTCCATGATGAACACCTTGAGCCTTGGAATATCAAAGAGGCTTGGGTCATGATGTCTGAAGGAAATGATCACCACGTCGACATCACCGATACCTTTGAACTCAAGATGAAAGCACTTGCAGCTCACGCCAGCCAGACTTCGCATGTTGAGAACTTTGAAGAGCGCATCCGTGACTGGGGAACCAAGAATGGCGAAGCCGTCGGATTAACCAATGGACGTTTGGCTGAGACCTTTAAAATAGTCTCGCTGGGCTAATCAAAAAGCTCTTAATTACTTACCTTTACCGATTCAATAGCAATTGTTTGCTTTGGTGTGCCATCAGTTCCTCCACCAACCACACCAGCAGCGGCAACCTTCTTCACAACATCTAACCCACTTGTAACCTGACCCCAGATTGTGTAGTCAGCCCCCAAGGTGGTGTCTTTATATACGATGAAGAACTGGCTTCCATTAGTACCGCGGCCTTGCGCATCAATGCCTGAGTTGGCCATCGCGATAGTTCCGGCAGGGTAATCGTTTGTGCCTTTGGCGGGCAGGTTCTCATCGTTGTAGCTCCACATTGGACCACCAGATCCAGTCGCGGTTGGGTCGCCACACTGAAGAACGTATAAACCCGCCGTAGTAATTCTGTGACATAAAGAATGATCAAAGAAGCCAGCCTTTGCCAGCGATGTCATAGCAATAACAGTGACCGGGGCCTTCTTTCCAAAAGCGGTAAATGTGATGGTGCCGCAGTTGGTATTTAAAGTAAAGGTGCGATCAGTTGGGGCGACCTTCGTAGCTGGAATGGCAACCTTAATTGGATAGTGCGCAGTAGAACTGGTTTTCACGCATCCTGTTACGGGTGCAACGTTCCCACTAAAAGGCGTTATCTGCTTCCTCGGCATCATCAGAGTTGTTGGCATTGGAGAAGGAGTAGCTGAATGAGAGGCGCGAGGAGTCTTGGAATCTGAGGCGTAACTTGGTACAGAGCTGGCGACAGTGCTCAACGCAATAACGAAGCATGCAACTGACGTTGTTGCAATCACTCTTCTCTTGCTGCTCACAATTACTCCCACTCAATAGTTCCAGGTGGCTTACTCGTGATATCGAGTGTCACTCTGTTTACTTCTCTCACTTCATTTGTAATTCGTGTCGAAATCTTTTCGAGCACGTCATACGGTAAGCGACTCCAGTCTGCAGTCATTGCATCTTCGCTAGATACCGGACGTAGAACAATCGGATGGCCATATGTTCGGCCATCTCCTTGTACTCCTACGCTTCGCACATCTGCTAGAAGAACAACTGGACACTGCCAGATCTGTCGATCAAGTCCTGCTAATTTTAACTCTTCGCGAGCGATCAAATCGGCTTTTCTTAGAATACTAAGACGATTCACAGTAACTTCACCGATGATTCGAATCGCCAAGCCTGGACCTGGGAACGGTTGACGCCACACAATCTCCGATGGAAGCCCTAGTTCCAATCCAACTTCACGAACTTCATCTTTAAAGAGCGTGCGCAGGGGTTCTATGAGAGTGAACTGAAGATCATCTGGTAGCCCACCAACATTGTGATGTGACTTGATATTTGCAGTGCCTGTTCCTCCACCTGACTCCACAACATCAGGATAGAGAGTGCCCTGCACTAAGAAATCAATGCTTTCATGTTCAGAGATTTCGCGAGCTGCTGCCTCAAAGGCACGAATGAATTCAGCACCAATAATTTTGCGCTTTGTCTCAGGGTCAGTCACACCAGCAAGAGCGTTAAGGAAAATTTCTTTCGCATCAACAATTTTTAGGGCGACACCTGTTGCTGCTACAAAATCTTCTTCGACTTGCTCTGCCTCACCTTGGCGCAATAGGCCATGATCTACAAATACACATGTGAGTTGAGAGCCAATTGCTTTCTGAACAATCGCAGCCGCAACAGCTGAATCAACGCCACCAGATAAACCACAAATAACATGCTTGGTACCAACAGCTTCACGAATCTTCGCAACCTCAGTCGCAACAATATTTTCACTAGTCCAGGTTGGTTCGCAACCGACGATATCAATCAACCAACGACGCAAGATTTCCTGGCCATTTTCGGAGTGTAAAACTTCTGGGTGGAACTGAACTCCGGCAAGAGTCGCATCAGAGTTTTCAAAGGCCACAATTGGAGTGTCGGCAGTACGAGCGGTGGCGATAAATCCTTGAGGCGCACTGGTCACCGAGTCGCCGTGACTCATCCTTACCCGTGATTGGGTATCTAAACCACGCAACAACTTTGAATTGTCATCATGGCTCATTGAAGTGCGACCAAATTCAGATTTACCTGTCTTTGTCACAACGCCGCCAAGTGCAGCGGCCATCACCTGAAATCCGTAACAGATTCCAAAGGTAGGAATATTGTGGTCGAAGA
>CAITFY010000156.1 GCA_903891755.1 uncultured Actinomycetes bacterium
CACCATGTTTGACCGCAAGACTGGCCACTCTCGCGATGTTCTTGAACTCATTGATAAAGAGTTCCCTGATGAATTGTTAGACACCATCATCTCTCGCACCGTTCGATTCTCTGAATCAACAGTTAAGGGCGAACCAGTAACCACCTATGCAAGCAGTTCAACTGGCGCGCTCTCCTACCGTCGTTTAGCTCGTGAATTGATCTCTCGTGGAGGTGCCAAGTGAGTCGCCGTGTAACTCTTCCTGGAGCTGAGGAACTTTTCCGTCAAACAACTACTTTGAGCGCGGTTCCCTCTGTCAATCCAACTCCCATTGAGGATCAACCTGAGGCACCTATACAGAGCGCAGCAAGTAAGAAATCGGTGCGTACCACCCCTCGTCGCCGTGTAAATACCTTCGATCGCTCACCAAGCGGCAGAGAGCGCCACGATGAGAAGATCACCGTCTATCTCTCCCCTGAAGAACTTTACGATTTAGAGCAAGCACGTCTTGCACTTCGCGGAGATCTTGGTTTAGCCGTAGATCGCGGTCGCATCGTTCGCGAATCTTTGGCGATCATTATTGCTGACCTTGAAGCAAAAGGTGATCAATCAATTATTGCTCGTCGCCTTCGCGGTCGTTAAGAATTAATTAGCGTGCCCGTGGGTGCGCACTGGAATAACTCTCGCGTAATTTATCGATCGTCACCAAGGTATAAATTTGTGTTGTCGTAACCGAAGAGTGTCCAAGTAGTTCCTGCACAACTCTTACATCTGCTCCACCATCTAAAAGGTGAGTTGCATATGAGTGGCGAAGTGAGTGTGGAGAAACATCAACAGAGATATTGGCACGCTTGGCAGTCTGCGAAACAATGGTCCACATACTTTGACGCGAGAGTCTTCCGCCGCGATCATTAAGAAAGAGCGCTTCTCGATCCTTTGAAACTAATCCCGGTCTTACCCGAACCAAATATTGATCTAGAGCTTCCCGTGCATATCTTCCGACTGGAACAACTCTGGTTTTCCCGCCCTTACCCGTTAAGCGCAGACTAGACACCTCTCCCCCATCGAATTTAATAACATCTCCCACGTTGAGTGAGACAACTTCAGAGATACGCGCGCCAGTGCCGTAGAGTAATTCCAGGATTGCAGATTCTCTTATGGCGTCGGGATTACCCGGGGATTTGGCGGTAATTAAGAGCGAATCGATCTCGGAAATGCTTAAAGCCTTAGGTAGCCTCATCTTGATCTTTGGAGGTTTTACATCCTTTATTTGATTAAGGGTCTTACTCTCTTTACAGGTGAACTCGACAGCATTTCTGACAGCAACAACTGACCTGGCTACGGAACTTTCCGCAAGGCCACGTGCTCGCGAACGAGCGATAAATGCTTCAAGATCGCCGCCTGAAACCTGAGTCAAATCTGGAACATCACCCTCTGAGATGAAACGTTCGACATCTCGCCTGTAAGCGGCGATGGTGTTCTTGCTCAGGCCGCGCTCAACTATCAAATGGTTGAGATACTCGCGCAGTTGCGAGTTAGCGAGCGTCATTTCCCTTAATCGCAGCCGCTATCAAGCCCGCGAATAGTGGATGTGATTGTGTTGGACGAGAGAGGAATTCTGGGTGCGCCTGAGTACCGACATAGAAAGGATGAATAGCTTCAGGAAGTTCCACGAATTCAACGAGATGTCCATCAGGAGATTGTCCGGAGAAAACTAACCCTGTTTGAGAAATCACTTCACGATATGAATTGTTTACTTCATAGCGGTGGCGATGTCTCTCGTTGATACGTGAAGATCCATACAACTTCTCAACTAATGATCCTGCAGCAAGATCTGCTGGGTAGAGACCAAGGCGCATTGTTCCGCCCATATCTCCCATACCTGCCACGATATCTTCCTGGCTTGCCATCGTTGAGATAACAGGATCTGGGGTGTGCTCATCGAACTCCGCCGAGTTCGCCAGAGTTAATCCTGCAAGATTTCTAGCGGCTTCAATCACCATACATTGCAGACCTAGGCAGAGACCGAGCGCGGGAATTCCGTGTTCGCGAGCATATTTAAGCGCGCCAACTTTTCCGTTGATACCTCGGACACCAAATCCACCAGGAACACATATTGCGTCCACGCCAGCTAAATGCTTCTCGGCGCCCTCATCGCTCTCGCATTCATCACTTGGAACCCATTTAATATTTACTCGCGCGTTATTTGCAAAGCCACCAGAGCGCAAAGCTTCAGTCACCGAGAGATATGCATCTGGAAGATCTACATACTTTCCAACTAGCGCAACGCTTACTTCATGAGCCGGATGATGAACTTTCTCAAGTAATTCATCCCATTCGCCCCAGACGACGTCGGTGCCATTAAGACCAAGGCGGCGAACCACATATCCATCCAAGCCCTCCGAGTAGAGCACCTTTGGAATATCGTAAATGCTTGGTGCATCAACAGCGGCAACAACCGCTTCCAAATCAACATCACACATGGCAGAAATCTTGCGCTTCACAGAATCTGGGATCTCGCGATCTGAGCGAATCACAATGGCATCAGGTGCGATACCGATGGAACGAAGTGCAGCAACGCTATGTTGAGTCGGCTTAGTCTTCAGCTCCCCCGATGGTCCAATGTAAGGAACGAGCGATACATGAAGGTAGAAAACGTTCTCGCGACCAACATCCTGGCGAATCTGACGAGCAGCTTCTAGAAATGGAAGAGATTCAATATCTCCAACTGTTCCACCAACTTCAGTGATGACGATATCTACTTCTGGTCCCGCCATCGCGCGAATACGCTCTTTGATCTCATTTGTAATATGTGGGATCACTTGAACGGTATCTCCCAAGTAATCTCCGCGACGTTCTCTCGCAATTACATTGGAATAAACCTGCCCAGTAGTTACATTTGCAAAGCCAGCAAGGTTGCGGTTGAGAAATCTCTCGTAATGGCCCACATCCAAATCGGTCTCAGCACCATCATCGGTCACGAAAACTTCTCCATGCTGAAAAGGATTCATTGTGCCGGGATCGACATTGATATAGGGATCTAGCTTCTGCATTGTCACGCGCAATCCGCGTGATGAGAGCAGGCGACCCAAACTAGAGGCTGTTAACCCTTTTCCAAGACTTGAGGCGACCCCGCCAGTTACGAATAAATGTTTAGTCACATG
>CAITFY010000157.1 GCA_903891755.1 uncultured Actinomycetes bacterium
GCAGAGTCATTCCACCGGATGATAATCCGGAGTTTCTTAAGAACCTCTAAATCTTACAAACCTGAGTAAGTATGTAAGCCAGTTCCCCAGATATTTACCCAGATGTAGTTAAAGAGAAATGTAGAACCAGCGAAGATACAGAGCCATGCTGCTCTACGTCCGCGCCATCCAACAGTTACACGCGCATGAAGGTATGCCGCATAGGCAACCCAGGTAATAAACGCCCAGGTCTCTTTAGGATCCCAGCTCCAATACTTACCCCAAGCAGACTCTGCCCAGATAGCGCCAGCAATAACAGCGAAGGTCCAGAGTGGGAATACAAAAGCAACGAGGCGATACGAGAGTTGATCAAGAGCATCAAGTGAAGGGATCTTTTTCGCCCATTCAGGACGCGCGCCTTTTAACTCGTAGCGCTCCATAATCAAGAAAGTGGCGGCTACTAGATTTGCAACCAAGAAGACTCCACCAGAGATGATTGCCGCAAGAACGTGAATTGCCAGCCATGGAGATTTCAGAGCCGGAACTAGCGGCGCACTTGGTCGATACAAGACAGTGATAGCAGTACCCAAGGTGAGTAGTACTGAAATTGCAACTGGAAGTCCAAGCCAGCGCACTTTGTACTTCGCAAAGGCAAAGAGATATGCAGCTAAAAGCATTAGCGCACCGGTAATTGAAAACTCATACATATTGCCCCATGGCACGCGGTGAGCAGATAAACCGCGAGTCACATCTGCAACGACGAGAATGCCAGTTCCCAGAATCATCATGGATGTACCTAGGCGACCTGCTCGATTTGTTCTACTGAAATCAAACTCGGTCTTATCGCTCGTCTCTATATTTTTTACAGACCAAGAGACTTCAAAGGCATGCGCTAAGAATGCAATTGTGAAAATAGCAAGACAGGCGTAAATCGCATCATTAGAAAAGTATGCGAGATTGCTCAATGACATTATTTTTCGCCTTCCTCTAGCGCCCGCGTTAGCGCCATAAGTTCTGCTTCCAAACCAGGAATTCCATTCTTGGCTAGACCCGCAATTTCAACACCTTCTCCTACCTTTACCCAAATTCGGCGCTGGCGTGTAAAGAGTGAGATGAGTAACCCTAAGATGGCAAAGAGCGCACCAAAGAGTGCGTACATCTTCCCAGGGTCATCAACAATCTGCAGGTTGACCCATGATTTCCAACCATCAAAGGTGATGGTGCCGTAACCAAAGTCATAGGTGCTTCCCAAGGTCAAAGCTTTAAGACCAATCTTGCTCATCTGTGCAGTGTTAAGTGAGTAGACCGATTGCGGTGTTCCGGAATCAAGCCCGAGATTGCCTTTCCACGCTGATAACACCAGGCGAGGATCTAGAACTTCTGGGTAAGAAGAGAATATTCCGCGAGCAGCGCTACTCGTCGCAGTTGGAATAAATGAGGCGATAAATCCGATCTGCGGAACCATATCCGGAACCTTGATAGCGCCAAGTGAACTCAAATTTCCATCTTGTGGGAGGAAGATAACTGCGCCTTTGAAGGTAACGTGACCAGATTTATCCTTGATTGTTACAAATGGAGAGTAACCATTAGCTTGCAAGTAAACCTTGGTGCTACCTATCGTCCACGGTGTATTTACTTTAATTACAACCTTCTTTGCTGCAGCGCCAATTGGATCTGAAATTTCAGTAGTCAAAACATAATTGCTTGGCTGCCCTGTAACTGCATCGTAGGTGGCGACGAAATTCTTCACTGTCAGCGCAAATGGTGGCAGTGATCCTTGCCCCTGAAACTTTCCATATGAAATATTGTCATAAGAGGTGGGCGTGTTAATAAAGCGATCTCCCACATTGAGAATTGCTTCACCCTTCATGCCAAGAAGTGAACCAAGCGCAACGCCAACTAGAATCAAGATAAGTGATAAGTGAAAGAGCAGATTTCCTGTCTCTCTGCTGTAACCCTTCTCAGCAGAGATTGAATCTCCTTCAACGCGAATTCGATAGTGGCGAGATTTCAACCAAGCACGCGCATTCTCGATTGCATCTGCGGGATCAGTCGCAATGCCTCTATAACCCTCCATGCGATCTAAGTTGCGTGGTGTTAATGGAGGCGCTTTGCCGATTGCCTTGAGATGAGTGATGGTGCGGGGAAGCACACATCCGATGAGTGAGATAAATAGCAATATGTAAATAGCGCTAAACCAAGGAGATGCGTAAACATTAAAGAGGTGAAGTCGGTCCATCCACTTTGCAAGAGTTGGATCACTGGTGAAATATGAATCAACCTTCTGTGGATTTTGATTTCGCTGTGGGAAGAGCGAGCCTGGAATTGCTGCCACACCAAGAAGCATGAGCAAGATGAGGGCTGTGCGCATGCTTGTTAATTGTCGCCAAGCCCAGCGGAGCAGTGCGATGAAACCAATCTCTGGTGCGGAGTTCACTGAATTCTTCTCGCTCATCAGACCACCGGAACAAAACTAGAGATGGAAGCGCGCAGTGAATTAATCAGACTCCCCCAAAGACCAGTGGCTTGCAAGAAGCCAATAATAATGAGGAAAACCCCACCGAATATCGTGAGCAAATTTCCATGAGATGAGAGGAAACGGCGCAACTTGGCGGATTGATCGAAAAATAATCCAACCGCGATAAATGGAACTCCAATTCCAAAGCAGTACCCGACGCTAAGCAGAGCACCTCGCAGCGCGCTGGAGCTTTGGAAGGAGAGCGCTTGAACTGCAGCAAGTGTCGGACCAATGCACGGTGTCCAACCCAGGCCAAAGAGAAAACCAAGGAGTGGAGCCCCCACTAAGCCAGTAGTGGATTTCCACTGTGGCTTAAAGGAGCGATAGAACTTCTGATTAAAAATGAAGATTGCGCCCATCACCATGGTCAAAAGTCCTAGAACAATCTGTAACCATCTCGATCCATCTGAGATTTTGGAGCCTAATGATCCAAAGAGCGCCCCATAACTAATAAATAGGATTGAGAAACCACTCACAAAGAGGATGGCACCCAACGCTGTTCTGCCCTTGTTCTTTACATCAGTCATACCTGCCGAATAAGCAAGATATCCGGGTACAAGCGGCAAGACACAGGGTGAGAAGAATGAGATCAATCCAGCGATCACAGAGACCGCCAAAGCCAGGAGCAGATTTCCGCCTAGTACTTGATGCACAAAGAAGTTATGCATGCGGTGGATCTTTCAGGACCTTTGTTAAGAGATCTGTAAGAAGTGCGACGGTGACTTCACCGCTCACCCGGGCTGCAACATAGCCATGGGAATCAATAATCAAGGTTGTTGGAATTGCATTGGGAACTAATGAATTACGGAACTTTGCAAGAATCGCATCGTCGGTAAATATTGGGTAAGTAATTTTAAAGCGTTTAACAAACTCCAGAGCCGACGAGGGATTATCTCTAGTCAACACTCCAGCAAACTGCACACCTTGACTCTGATACTTATTTGAAAAATCTGAAAGCAGTGGAGCTTCGGCGCGACACGGTGAACACCACGATGCCCAAATATTTAGAACGGTTACTTTCCCGGTGAGCAAGGTGATCGTGCCTGAATCAAGAGTTGCACCGCTTATTACCGGTGCAGGTTTGCGCTCAGCAGGTTTCAGATAAATAGCAACGCCATCACCTGAGACGAAAGCGTTTTGGTTGGCGGTGGAGACTCCTCCGCTAGAACATCCAGTGAGCAAGAAGGTTGAGGCGAGAAGAGCGAGCGCTAAACGTTTCATTTCTTCTCCGGCAGAAGATGGCGAGCTGGCTCTGAGTAGCTGACTCCTTCAATATCTCCATCTGCATCAAGGTGAAAACTGGTCACCGAAGCGAGAGTGCACTCGCGCTTGCGTGGATCATGCATCATGCGTCGACCTTCA
>CAITFY010000158.1 GCA_903891755.1 uncultured Actinomycetes bacterium
AATAGAGGTCTAGAAATGGGGTTGATTGATGGATTACCGCACGAAGCGCGATGTGAAGTGCAAGCGCTACGAAGGTCGCTACCCGCAATTTCAGGTATGAGCTTGCGGTTCCAATTGCCATCAAAAGAGGCTAACTAAAAATAGAATGAGGGTCAGTAGATTCAGTGCCCGTTATCTAGCGAGTGGCTACTTCATAAGAAAGCGCCCACCACTTGTGAGTGATGGGCGCGTACTTTCTAAATTGTGCTGGCTTATAAGCCTGTCTTACAAGCTAGTGCGCTAGTAGTCTTTGCGCTTGTAATCTCAGAAGTCAGTTGAGCAGACAACACTTTCTGCTGGGCAATTGCGCCACTGACTGTTGAGGTCCAATTTGTGATTGAAGTTTGGTAGCTAGTGATGCTTGATTGAATTCTCGCAACTTGTCGATTTAGAAGCTCAATTGTTCCTTGTCGACTTTGGATAGATCCCGTAAAGGAAGCAATCGAAAGTTGGTCGCTCTGCGCTTGTTTGCTTCCCGCTACATCTTTTGCAAGAGCAGCTTGATAGAAAGAAATGCGCGCTTGATCTTCAACAATTTTGGCCTGGTGAGCCGCAACTGCTGCACTCAAACCAGTTGCAGTTTGATCTGGAGTCTTTGTATGTGGAAACACGGTAATTGTGTAAACCTTTTTATTAGTTAAGTAATCCAAAGAGGTTTGCGCCACCGTCAAGGCATTTTGATACGACGCCAAGGTACTTTGAGATTTGTTCACGCTATCGGTTGCATTTTTCTTGTATGTAGCCAAGTTAGCCACATCGGCGGCGTAGGTTGCTTGTGCATCGATGCAATTCTTAGTCGCCCAAATATTCTTAGGAGTTGTCTTCAATGGATTGGCGATACAGGTGTATGTACCTGACTTAGCCTTAAGAGTGGTGCAGGCGGTGCCTTGCTTACCAGCAGCATCCGCAGATGCGCTCAGTGCAATCGAAGTGCTGAGAACGAGGGCACTAGCAATAAGTACTCCGGCCAGCTTTCGTGTAGAGAGCTTTGACATCATATTTTCCTCCAATAGGCCCAGGTCCTCCGGGTCACGCGGGTAATTCTAGAGTCTAGATGGCTCAATAGATTCTCAAAAGTTGCCCCTAAGCGTGTGGATTTGGTGTGAATTCCCACGGATAAACTACCTAGTGCGCCATACAGGTCCCAGTAGCTCAGTGGATAGAGCGACCGCCTCCTAAGCGGTAGGTCGTCGGTTCAATTCCGATCTGGGACACCAGTATTTTGTAGCGCTTACGCTGTTTCAGCCGCTACCGGTCGGCTGTCGTACCAGACGGGCGCATTAGCAACTGAGGTGGGAAGTCGGCGCAAAGCAACACCACGACGCCACTTGCAGCTTTGGTCCTCAACTATAGGAAATAATTAGGCATGAGGATTCTCAAGGCTGTCACCATAACGTCAATCTCAACAGTTCTTGTTCTCACTGGCTCCCCACAGGTTATTGCAGCAACAAGTCAAAGCTCGGTTTGTAGCAAGGCAGGAGCCTCGCAGGTAATAAAAGGGGCGACTTATATCTGCGTGAGGAGTGGCAAAAAGTTGCTCTGGCAACTAGCGGTGCATCCCACGAAGAGCACTCCGAATGCAACTCCAACACCAGCATCCACCCCTACTCCAGCACCCGGCTTTTCCATCGCTATTTACTCAGGCGATGCAGGAAACACATCAGGTTCCGGCGGAATGCGGAGTGAGGAGATTCCGCCTGGAATCACAACGATGAATAATTCCGACAATTTAAAGTTATGGATTTACGACCCCGAGAGGCCTTCGAAGTCACTTGGTTCACCAGGAATATTCGTTCAAAAGGATGGAGGCAATTGGTATGAGATAAATGCAAATACCAGTTACGGAATATTCACCTCTGATTTCAAACCAGGAAAATATTTAATTGATGTTATTGAGCCAAATGGCAATTCAACAAAGTATTCTCGTGGTCGATACTCAGTCACCGTCTCGGGTTCAGGGTCGGTGAGCATTGATGGATTGTTGCCTAATTTGTCGGGTTATTACTCAGTTACCGCAATACTGAACACAAGGCGCACTACCGAGTTGGCAAATTTCAAACCAACTTCTGTATGCCAAATCTTGGATCAAAGTGGTTCCTCTACAATGTCTAACGCATTCCCTCGTGCAACTGGGCGACTAGCTACCAAAGGCACGATTCACGCGCTCATCATTCCAACAGATTTCAGCGACCTGCCGGGCTCAGGAAACCCCGCAGATGTCTATCTCCGGATGGCGAAAGGCACTCACGACTTCTATTACAAAGAGTCGAAGCAGACCGTGAATTTCCAATTCACCACACTAAAGGAATATGTCCACCTCAATCTCCCAGTAAATACCTTTAATCTGGGCTCATATAACGGCGGCAATCCTGAAGGATATTTCAAAGCTGGTGTTGCCGCGGCAGACCCCCTCGTCGATTTCACAAAGTTTGACGTGGTTTATGTCTTGCCACCTCCGACAGTCCAAGGAAATCAAATCGCATATGGACCGGCTATGCCAAAAAATGTTGACGGGAAAGACTTTCAAACGGCCGATGGACAATTCTTTAATGGAGCTGTCGGTGGCGCTGACGCTTGGCAGCCTCTTGAAGGCGCGGATTGGAAGTGGATGTCACATGAGACGGGACATCTCTTTGGCCTCTATGACTGGTACACATTGGATGGCACTAACCCATACGGCCCATGGGACATCATGTCATTGAACTGGTCTACCGCTGCGATTGAATTCAACGCCTGGAATCGATACATCTCAGGTTGGTTAACCGACTCCCAAATTCAATGTACGCCAAAATCTGAACTGACCGCCACCGGTAAGGATTTCACAGTCGAGACCATCGGCATTGACTCTGAAAATTCGAAGGCAGTCATGGTGAAACTATCGGACAAGCTGATGCTTGCGATGGAGGTTCGTGCAACTGCTGGCCTTGATCATCTCACTCCAGAAGAGAGCGGAGTTCTTGTCTATACAGTCGATTCCTCGATCCCAACAATTAAGGGTATGGCTCAAACCTACAAGCGACCAGGTGGTCGAACTGATTTAACCGATGCCCCACTCAAAACTGGTGATTCAATAACTGTTCAAGGCGTAACGATTAAGGTCACCGGATTTGCCAACAACGTTGCGTCGATTCACCTGAGTTCTTAGCGCTTTTACCGTTTCTTTACGGTTAGCCACTTCTTCTGCCTCCTAAGCGGTAGGCCACGGGTTCAACTCCCGTCTGGGACACTCAAAAGATGATGGTCCGATTTCCTGCGATAAAGATTCGATCCTCGGCATAAAGCTTTACCGCCTTGGAGAGAACTCTACGTTCAATGTCTCGACC
>CAITFY010000159.1 GCA_903891755.1 uncultured Actinomycetes bacterium
GTTGCAATATTTCCACCGATAATTTCGATGTGGCTAAATTCCTTCTTGATGCGGGCAACCGCTTCTAGGACTCCGCGATGATGTCCATGTGCGGTATCAACAACGATGACATCCACTCCTGCGTCAATAAGCGCAACTGCGCGGGCATATCCATCTTCGCCCACTCCAACAGCGGCACCAACAATTCCATGCTCCTTAGCGAGCTTTACCTGCTTAACCTGATCTTCAATCGCGAGGTTACGGTGCAGAATTCCAATGCCACCGGCCTTAGCCATTGCAATTGCCATCGCAGATTCGGTGACCGTATCCATAGCCGATGAGATGACTGGTATGGAAAGAGAGATGTTGCGGGTAAGGCGAGTCTTGGTGTCTACCTCACTCGGTACTACCTCAGAGGCATCTGGAAGGAGGAGTACATCGTCATAGGTCAGACCCAGGAGGATTACTTTTTCGCGGGACTTCTCCATCATTGGGCAAGTCTAGGGGAACAGTGGTGAGTGAGTTTCTTCTCCACCATCAAGCCCAGGTATCACAACCCAGGATTCACAAGCCCAAGGCGTATGAGATCTCGCGGCAGGCCGAGGCAAGGTCGGTTGTGAGAACTGCGCCTTCATACCCTGCAATTTGCCAACCTGGACCGCCCAAAATCACACGAGGCGCCGGCCGTACAGGAGGGAGCGCTTTAATAAATTCAGGTGAGGCATTTTCCGGCAATTGGGCCCAGAGAAATATTGCTGGGGGAGCACTTCTGCGGAGCACTTCAACAATTGCATCCAAGGGAGTGCGAGCTCCCAAGAATTGAACTTGGATGCTCTCCTCGGCCAATGCGGCTGCGAGCGCAGTAATCGCAAGCGAGTGCACTTCCTCGCCGATACAGGCCAGAAGAACTGGAACCTCGTTTCGAGGCGCCGAAACAACCATCTTTTCTGAGAGCAATTTCTTAATGACATCGGTAACCATGTGTTCGGAAGCAATTCCCGTACCTGTCTGCTCCCACTCATCACCGATGGTGCAGAGAAGTGGAACTAAGACATTGATCCACGTGAGTCCAACACCGTGCTTTTGGATCTGAGAGCGGATCAGCTCTTCGACGCTCTTGCGATCCAAGAGTTGGGCTGCCCGAAAGAGCGAGGCTACTAAATCGCCATCAACGCTTACGACCTCAGAGAGTTCACGCTCCGTGATCTCGCCAGAATGGGAGACTGCCAGTTTGGCGGCATCGGCTGGAGTTACCCCGGAAATCACCAATTTGTGCATATAGAGCAGGCGGCCTAGATCTGCCTTGGAATACTTACGATGCTCCCCAACGTAGTGCTCGGTGGGACCTAAGCCATAGCGCCTATCCCAGGTTCGCAAGGTGCCAGGGGCAATCCCCAGGCGGCGAGCCACTGCGGCTACCGTCAGGCGTGGCATCGCGGAATCCTCTACCCCGGTTTCACGGATGTGTGACTCAGGAGACATGCGCTAATAGTCCTAGAGCGGGACTATTTCTGCCAGTTGAAGCGTTACAACTCCAGAGGGTTATCTCTCAAATCACATCGTATTTTGGTTGAACAACCTATGAATCGGTTGTATCGTTCTCTTCTAGGCAAGAGAGAGGGCACCATGGCAGAGATTTCAAGACTTCCACGTCCTGTAGCTTCGGAGTGGGAATGGCAGTACGAGGGCGCATGCCGCGACCTTCCTACGGAGATGTTCTTTCATCCAGATGGCGAACGCGGTCCACGTCGCGCTAACCGAGAGGCAACAGCCAAAGCCGTCTGCGCTACCTGTCCTGTTATCGAAGCGTGCCGCAAGCATGCACTAGCCGTTCAAGAGCCATATGGCATCTGGGGTGGTCTTTCAGAAGATGATCGTCTCAACATCATCGCCGCAAATGAGCGCGCGGCTCGTCCAAATATCATCCTGACGCCTGCTTCTTAACTTTCGCTCTTCATTCTTTAAATAAAAAGACCCGGTCGCATTGACCGGGTCTTTTTACTATCTCAACTCTTACGAGTACTTAGTGGTTATGTCCACCAGGTCCATGTGAGTGACCGTGTGAAGCTGCTTGAACGCGTTGTTCATCTTCAGGTGTCTCGAAAACGAGAACTTCTGTGGTGATAAACATAGCCGCGATTGATGCCGCGTTAGCGAGCGCAGAGCGCGTTACCTTCACAGGATCAATGACACCGACCTTAACGAGATCTTCATAGGTATCTGTTGCAGCATTGAAGCCATCATTTGGTGCCAAGGTGCGAACCTTCGCAACAACGACGTAGCCCTCATGTCCGGCATTCTCTGCAATCCAACGTAGTGGCTCATCGCATGCCTTACGCACGAGACGAACACCAACAGCGCGATCACCTTCGAAACCAAGATCTCCCTCAAGAGCTGCAGCAGCATGCACTAGCGCTGCGCCTCCACCAACAACGATGCCCTCTTCAACTGCCGCGCGGGTAGCTGAGATTGCATCTTCGAGGCGGTGCTTCTTCTCTTTAAGTTCGACTTCAGTGTGTGCGCCAACCTTGATGACACAGACTCCGCCGGCCAACTTTGCAACGCGCTCCTGCAACTTTTCGCGATCCCATTCAGAATCGGTTGTAGCAAGCTCGTTACGAATTTCATTAACGCGGTTTGCAACTTCATTCTTATCTCCAGCACCATCCACGATTGTGGTTGCATCCTTGGTGATAACAACGCGGCGTGCCTTACCAAGCAGATCAAGAGTTACCTGATCAAGCTTGAGACCAACCTCTGCAGTAATAACCTGACCACCAGTCAAGATTGCAATATCTTGCAACATTGCCTTGCGGCGATCACCGAAGCCAGGTGCCTTTACAGCAGCTGAAGTGAATGTTCCACGCATGCGGTTAACCACCAAAGTAGAGAGAGCTTCACCCTCAACATCTTCAGCGATAATCAGAAGTGGCTTATTTGCTTGCGCAACCTTCTCAAGAATCGGCAAGATATCTGAGAGTGATGAGATCTTCTGTCCTGAGATCAAGATGAATGCATCTTCAAGAACAGTCTCCATACGATCTGAATCAGTTACGAAGTATGGGCTGATGTAACCCTTGTCGAACTGCATTCCCTCAGTGAAATCGAGCTCAAGTCCAGTAGTTGATGACTCTTCAACGGTGATAACGCCATCCTTGCCGACCTTATCCATCGCTTCAGAAATCAAATCACCAATTGCTTTATCTTGTGCTGAAATTGTTGCAACGTCAGCGATCTGAGCCTTGCCAGATACTGGAGTTGAGTTCTTCTTCAACTCTTCTGAGATTGCCTTTACAGCAGCTTCGATACCGAACTTGATATCCATTGGCTGTGCGCCGGCGGCAAGGTTACGAAGACCTTCCTTCACCATTGCTTGTGCGAGAACGGTAGCGGTGGTTGTTCCATCACCGGCTACATCATTGGTCTTCTCAGCAACTTGCTTAACAAGCTGTGCGCCCATGTTCTCGGCTGGA
>CAITFY010000160.1 GCA_903891755.1 uncultured Actinomycetes bacterium
CTCTTCGGAAGCGGTAACCGTTTCAACATCCGAGTAACCACGTTCAGCAAGTAACTTCAGTAAATCTTTAACCAAAATCTCAGGAACAGATGCGCCGCTACTCACGCCGATTGTTTCAACGCCTTCAAACCATTCCTCTTTTACTTCAGCTGCGTAATCGATGAGATAGGCAGTCTTCGCTCCATACTCAAGTGAGACCTCAACTAAGCGGACCGAGTTGGAAGAGTTAACTGATCCGACAACAAGTACGAGATCTGCGTTTGGAGCAATCTCTTTAATTGCGGTCTGACGGTTCTGAGTGGCGTAACAGATGTCATCACTAGGTGGATCAACGATTTCAGGAAACTTCTCTTTGAGAGCTCGGACTGTCTTGATTGTCTCGTCAACGCTAAGAGTGGTTTGAGATAACCAAATTAACTTCTTACCTTCACGAAGCGTGATGTTTGCAATCTCATCTGCCGTATCAATGACATGAACATTGTCCGGAGCTTCTCCGGCGGTACCTTCAACCTCTTCATGGCCATGGTGACCAATGAGCAGGATGTCGTAATCCTCGCTGGCAAAGCGCTTAACCTCATGGTGCACCTTTGTGACGAGGGGACAGGTTGCATCAATTGTCTTTAAGTTTCGGCTAGCCGCTGCCGCGTGGACAGCAGGTGAAACACCGTGAGCGGAGAAGATTACGAGGGCGCCCTCTGGGACCTCATCGGTTTCAGAGACGAAAATCGCCCCGCGAGCCTCAAGAGTGGAGACGACGTGCTTGTTATGGACAATCTCTTTACGCACGTAGACCGGCGCTCCATAGAGATCCAAGGCCTTCTCAACGGTAATTACCGCACGATCAACACCTGCGCAGTACCCGCGTGGCGCAGCTAACAGCACCTTCTTCGTCATGTGCCAATCGTATCTAAAAGTATGATTAAGGGCATGCCTGAGTTTAATTACGAGGATTTGTTACCAATCGGCCCCGATGAGACCGAATATCGCCTGGTTACAACTGAAGGTGTTTCTACCTTTAGTGCGCAAGGAATGGATTTTCTCCAAGTAACTCCAGAGGCCATCTCCACACTTACCTCAGAGGCGATTCACGATATTTCACATTATTTGCGCAGCGCACACTTACAACAGTTAAAGAATATTTTGGATGATACAGAAGCCTCCGCAAATGATTGCTTCGTCGCACTTGATCTCTTGAAGAATGCAAATATCGCTGCGGGTGGCGTTCTCCCAATGTGCCAAGACACTGGAACTGCAATTGTCATGGGTAAGAAAGGCCAACGCACACTCACCACCGAGAAGGATGAAGTTTCCGTTTCACGCGGTGTTTATGATGCATATACAAATCTGAATCTTCGCTACTCGCAGATGGCACCAATCACCACGTGGGAAGAGAAGAACACGGGAAACAATCTTCCCGCACAGATTGAGATCTACTCTGATTCAGAGCATGCAAATGAATACAACTTCCTATTCATCGCTAAAGGTGGCGGTAGCGCTAACAAGTCATTTCTCTATCAAGAGACGAAGGCAGTTCTTAACCCAAAGTCATTTATGTTATGGCTGGATGAAAAGTTGCGTTCAATCGGTACGGCCGCATGTCCTCCGTATCACTTGGCAATTGTTATAGGTGGAACCAGCGCCGAGCACACGGTAAAGACAGCAAAGCTTGCAAGTACCAAGTATTTAGATTCACTTCCTCGCAAGGGCGATGCGAAAACCGGTCACGCCTTCCGCGATTTAGAACTTGAAGAAGAAGTTTTGAAACTCACTCGCACACTCGGTATTGGCGCTCAATTCGGCGGTAAGTACTTCTGCCACGATGTTCGCGTAGTCAGACTCCCCCGCCATGGAGCATCGCTTCCGATTGCAATTGCGGTTTCGTGTTCGGCCGACCGCCAGGCAAAGGGAAGGATCACCAAAGACGGCGTCTTCTTGGAGAAGTTAGAGCGCGAACCCGCACACTTCTTGCCCGAGACAACCGATGAACATTTAGGTGGAGATGCAGTCTCGATTGATCTCAATCAGCCAATGGCCAAGGTCTTAGAAACCCTTTCGCAATATCCAATTAAGACCAGACTCTCACTCCATGGAACTTTGATCGTGGCGCGCGATATCGCCCACGCAAAGCTAAAAGAGGTGTTGGATTCTGGGCAACCTCTTCCGCAATATTTTAAAGATCACGCCGTGTACTACGCAGGGCCAGCAAAAACTCCTGAAGGTTATGCCTCTGGCTCATTTGGTCCAACAACTGCCGGCCGCATGGACTCCTATGTAGAACAATTCCAAGCCGCAGGTGGTTCGATGATTATGTTGGCTAAGGGCAATCGCTCCAAACAAGTTACCGATGCGTGTAAAGCTCATGGTGGTTTCTATCTCGGTTCCATCGGCGGCCCTGCAGCAAGGCTGGCACTTGATTGCATCAAAAAGGTAGAAGTCTTGGATTACGCCGACCTGGGTATGGAGGCGGTCTGGAAGATTGAAGTAGAGAACTTCCCTGCATTCATCGTGGTGGACGACAAGGGAAATGATTTCTTTGCTGAAACTTTGAGACCACTTGCAATTGGGGTTAAGCCACCTACTGCTTAGCTTTCCTAAGCCGACGGAGAGGCGACTCTGCGTTGCGAGAAGAATTCCCAGAGCGCCAGAGTTAGCAGGATCATCGAGAAACCGAAGAGCAAATCTTCAATGGGGGCTCCGGCAAGACGCCTTCCAATTATTTCAGAGGGTGAGTACTGCACAATCTTTCTTGAAGTGAGCCACCAATTAGTTAATAACTGGAAGGGGAAAATCAAAGCATAAGTCAGCCAGTAAATACCTCGGGTAATCATCTGAGTGCGCAGCAGAAATAGATCTGCCAAGATTGCAACCACCACGGCGTCGAGGGCAATATCGCTGTAAATCATTGCGACTCCCCTGGCGATTTCCACTTAGTTAATTTCAGTAGAGCCTTGTAGGTCAGGACGGTCATCACCGGCACGACGAGAAAGAAGAGGAGTTCTTCCAGCGGAACTTTAGGAAGCACATCCACATTGACTATCTGATGATGGTCAAAGAACCAGCTCTTCTTCGCAATGGCCCAGGTATCCCAGCTGAGATAAATCGCAAGAATCGCTAGGACTGTTTGAAGCAGCTCTCGCCAATACTTTCCGATCTGCAAATGAAAGCCAAAATTAACACCAAGCGCACACAGGGCAATAAAAGCAATCACGACAAGATAACTAAAGTGAGTCACCGCTCTTTATCTCCCATACTTAAGAGTATTGACCTAGGCTATATATATGACGGATGCGCGCCCATCTATATTTCAACTGATTCAAAGGTTCTCGCGATGGGCCATTGGATTAACCATTGTGCTCTTCGCGATTCTGCGCTTTGTAGGAGTTGAATTAAATCTTTCGGCGCAAATTACCATCGCCTTGATCGCTCTGCTCGTTGGTATCCCTCACGGAGCTATAGATCATCTCATCTCTATTCCACGAAAGCCCCTCTCGCGATTTCTGCTCTACATCGTTATTTATGTCGCTATCGCACTTCTCGCAGGTTGGATGATTGCCACCTGGAATCTTCTCGGATTCCAAATAGTGATTGTGATGAGTTCCTTACACTTTGGATATGGGGATGCCTCCTACCGCAATGAATGGAGAGAGGTCGCTGGTCTCAAGAAATCTTCTTGGCTCACTGAAACTTTGTACGCCTTGCCTGCTGGATTTATTCCGGTGGTACTACCCCTTACTGATCCGCGCTCAGGCGATGCGCTTCATCGCATTCACCCAACTCTTCAGAACTGGGCTGGGGGCCATTCGCAAATCCTGAGGAACCTGACGATTGCTATTGCGCTTGGTCTCATTTTGATTCTTCTGGCACGTTGGAGTTTTGCCTTTGCCCTTGATCTCACCCTCCTCACTCTCCTAGCGATTACTGCTCCTCCACTCGTCGCCTTTGCCGCCTACTTTGGTTTCTGGCATGCAGCCCGCCACACCGCTCGACTGACGCTCAAACTTCCCAGTGCTCTGAAGCTGGCTCTAGAGGGCAAGGTTCTGCCGGCACTTTGGGGGGCGATCTTCCCGGGGCTCTATGCCGTGGCCGGAACCGCTCTGCTTGCCGGCGGGCTCATGACCTTTGATCGGGCGAACTTCTCATCTAGCTTGCTCTGGTCCACTTTGGTCGTTATTTGGGCTCTCACAGTCCCTCATATGCTCACAACGAGCCGTTTTGACCTCAAAGCTATTCGCAATTGAGCACAAATCGTAAGTAATCAGACATATTTCTGAGAGAAATCTTAGAAATACTTCAGTTTCAAGTGGCGGTTGACCCAAAGTGGGTGAACAATCTACGAAACGATTCTCAGCGCCGAGCCATCTCGGGTCCCCCGCGAGCATCGCACATTTTGGAGGAACAATCCTGATGCTACAGCTATCAAACGGTCAATGGAGCTCGTTGTACAACATCTTCTCCTTCGGCCTTATCTCGATGCTCGCAACAACAGTATTTACTTTGATCAGCCAATCCCGCGTACTTCCTAAGTACCGCACCGCACTTGTGATGTCTTCAATGGTTACATTCATTGCTGGCTACCACTACTTCCGTATATTCAACTCATTCTCAGAGTCATCAATGAAGAATGCGGTATCAGTAGGAACTGCACAAGGTTCATTCAATGAGGCATATCGCTACATCGACTGGATTCTCACTGTTCCACTTCTACTTGTAGAAGTAATTGCAGTACTTGCACTCGCAAAGGAAGCTTCCAAGTCACTCATTACTCGCTTGGTACCAGCATCAGCTGCGATGATCATTCTTGGTTACCCAGGTGAAATTTCAAACAGCACTGGAACAAAGGTTCTTTTCGGAATTCTCTCGACGCTCCCATTCCTTTACATCCTCTATGTGCTCTTCGTAGAACTCACCAAGTCACTTGATCGTCAACCAGAAGGTGTTGCAGCAACAGTAAGTCGTTTGCGTCTCCTCTTGATCGGCACATGGGGCGTATATCCAATTTCATACCTCCTTCCAATCCTGATTAAGCATCCGTCAGCTACTCAAGCGGCAGATCTCTTCACTGGTCGTCAAATCGGTTACACAATTGCAGATGTACTTGCAAAGTGCGTATTCGGTCTCACGATCTTGAAGATTGCTCGCATGAAGTCAGCAGCAGAAGGCATGGCTGAGACTCACTAATTCAGTCATAGCAAAAAGGGGGAAGGCTCACCGGCCTTCCCCCTTTTCTTTAAAGTGAAAATGAGAGAGGGTAACCAAGTGAACAACTTTCGTATGTGGGCATATTCAATGATTGCAATTGGAACCATCAATTGGGATTACCAACGCCATCATTCAAATGTAGTGCTCAATAGCTTGTTGATTATCGTCCCAGGGTTAGTTCTTTTAGCTCTCACATTTACCGACGGCGGCAAAAAATTTCTTCAGAATCAAATTGTTAAGTGGGGCTGGGCTGTAATAGGAATCGCGGCTCTGGTTTTCGCTTTTACAAACAAATAGCTACAACCGACCGCCTGCAGAACCATCCTGAGACATCCGCTGGCTTAGCCAGACCGGGAAGATAAAGAGCACAATCAACATAGTTGCAACCACGTTGACGATAGGTGCTTGATTTGGCCTAAAGAGATTGTTGAAGATCCACTGTGGCAGGGTTTCGGTGCCGGGTCCAGCGGTGAATGTAGTGACCACGATTTCATCAAAGGAGAGCGCGAAGGCGAGCAACCCTCCCGCTACGAGTGCTGATCGAACCAATGGGAAAGTGATGTAACGGAAGGTCTGAAAGATATTGGCGCCAAGGTCTTGGGAGGCCTCTTCCAAACTCTGACCAAGTCTGCGCAAGCGGGCCAATACGTTGTTATAGACAACTACGATGCAAAAAGTTGCGTGACCGACTACGACTGTCCAGAGAGCCAACTGCTTATTGAGTGGGTCAAGGAACGTGTGGAACGTAGTATTTAAAGCGATACCAGTGATGATTCCAGGTAGAGCGATAGGGAAAATTACGAGCAGCGAGAGTGTGCTCTTTCCGTAGAAGGAGTACCTGGATACAGCGAAGGCGATACAGGTGCCAAGAACCAGCGCAATTGCAGTTGCACCCAATCCGACTTTAATGGAGGTACCAATTGCCGGGAGAACTCCGTTGCTCTCAGTTAGGCGACCCCACCAGACGGTAGAGAGTGACGAAGGTGGCCACGAGAAGGTGCGAGAAGGATTGAAAGAGTTAAGAGCAACAACAACCAACGGTAAATAAATAAAACTCAAAGTTCCAAAGGTGAGGGTCGCGAGAAGAATCTTCGCTCTTCTAGATATATACATTAGAAATTCTCCAGCGCGCCAGAGCGACGAACCACAAAGAGATAACCCAAGATGGTTCCAATTGGCAGAAGCGCCATTGCTGCAGCGAACGGCAAATTGCCTGCTGTTCCAACGTTGTCAGCAATAACATTTGCCACAAGCTGAGTTGTTCCACCGACAATCTTCACAACGATGTAATCACCTAGAGAGAGTGAGAAGGTGAAGATGGATCCCGCGATGATGGCCGGATAAATGATAGGCAAGATAATCGAGGTGAAAGTCTTTGTAGCTGATGCGCCTAAATCACTTGAGGCTTCCAGCAAGCTATTCGGCAGGCGATCCATCCCTGCATAGATAGGAAGGATCATGTAAGGCAACCAGAGATATGCAAGAGTGATTGTGGTTGCAGCTAATCCAAAACCAGGTCCATTAATTCCAAATGGCTTAAGCACCCAGGAGATAACTCCCCCATCGGCAAACATGCTGCGCCAGGCGTATGTCTTAACAAGATAACTCGCCCACAGCGGAACGAGAACAAGTGCAATAACCACGCTTCTAAACCGCGGCTTCAAAACTTTGGCGATAAATAGGGCGATGGGAATTGCGAGCAATCCGTCAATAAGTGTGACTGCAACGGCAACTCCGATAGATCGAATTGCAATCGTGCTGTACACCCGTTGAGTTATAAGGGTGTGAAAGTTTGTAAATGAGAGTGAGTGAACGGTATTTCCAGTGAAGGAGTCAACGCTCCACAAACTGGAGACCAACATGACAGCGAGTGAACCGAGATAAGCGATGGCAAGCCAAAGCACGGGAAGAGCTAGTAATAGCCCCGCCCGTGCTCCTTTGTGGCGGTAAAGCCACGTATTGACTCGGTTCTTATGCACTGTGATTTAAGGCGTTGTTAGCCTTTTATCGATGTCCAGGCTTGCGTCCAAGCGGCATAGTCGGTGCAGATATTTCCGCGACCATCTAGGCAGCTTGTTGTTGGTGTGGTCCAGTACCAAATCTTCTTCGCATAAGCAGCATCAGTCGCGTGATAAGTGGTGCAGAAAGCCTTATCAGCGGTGTGGCTGCAAGCCAAGGTCTGTGATGGAGCCTCACCGAAGTACTCAGCAACTTGTGCATTGACTGTTGGAGAGGTAATCCAGTTCATCCATTGGTACATGCAATTTGGATGTTGGGCCTTTGCGGAAATCATCCAAGTATCTGACCAACCAGTTGCTCCCTCTTTAGGAACGGTGGTTGCAACAGTTACCTTCTTGTCGCCGTTGATTGTGTTGGCGATAACCTGCCATGAAGAACCAATGAGCGTGTTAGAAGATTCAAATGATTGAACTGACTTGGTGTAGTCAGACCAGTACTCGCCAATGTTCTTCTTCTGAACCTTGAGGAGCGCAACTGCTGCTGCAAGTTGGGTCTTATCAAGTGAGTAAGGATTGGTGATCTTCAGTGAAGGTGTGGTCGACATCAGATACATCGCAGCATCAGCGATATAGATTGGTGAATCGTATGCTGTGATCTTTCCCTTATAAGGAGAGTTCGCTGCAAAGACAGAAGACCATGATGTTGGCTTCTTTACCTTGGCGGCGTTATAGGCCAAGACGTTTGCGCCCCAACCGTGAGGGATTCCATACATGGTGCCTTTGACCGAGTTCCACTGCTGATTCTTCAAGAATGGAGAGATAGTCTTGTAGTTAGGAACTAGAGCTGTGTTCACGGGAGCAACTTGACCGCCATAAATCAAACGGAGGGTTGCATCACCGGATGCGGAAACGCCGTCATATCCACCGGTCTTCATCAGCGAAACCATCTCATCTGATGTACCTGCAGTTTTGGCATTTACCTTGCAGCCGGTTGCCTTTGTAAATGGATTAACCCAGTCGACAGTCTTGTCGTTACTTCCATTTTCGGCATAACCAGCCCAGACAATAATGTTGAGCGCGCCTTCACCCTTACCAAGGGTTTTAAGGGCGGCGATATTTGGAAGTGAGGCAGCAACACCTGCAGTCGCACTCGCAATGGCTAAGCCAAAAGCGGCGAAGCTAGCGATGACTATTTTCCGAGTCACTATCTTCTTGGTACGCATTCACATCACCTTTTCTTTTTGCATATCTTCTGTGGGCTTACTCGTTTTCGGAATTAACCGAAATACCTTTTAGCCAACCTGGAATTCGTATTTCGAATTCCAAGAAACTTCGATCTTCTCCCCCGCCTCAGGGAAGTCTTGAGTGCCATCATTCTCCGCAAGAATCGTTAGGATGTCACTGCCAATCGCCACATTTATACGGGTAAGCGCCCCTAAGAACATC
>CAITFY010000161.1 GCA_903891755.1 uncultured Actinomycetes bacterium
CCTGAAGCAATCAAAAAGATTATGGTCTCGGCGATCGACCTCATGGCTGCCTTTCCTTCAGTCCTGTTTGGTCTCTGGGGATTTTTTGTTCTTGAGGCATCGGGTGAGTATTGGGCGAAGCTGCTCAACAAGTTCTTAGGTTGGATTCCACTATTTAAATTGCCAGCCCCATATGTAACGCGCTCGCCATTTATTGCTGGTCTAGTTCTCGCAGTAATGATTATTCCAATCGTTACATCAATCTCTCGTGAAATTTTCTCGCAAACTCCACTTGATCGTATGCAAGCTGCATATGCACTTGGTGGAACTCGTTTTGCAATGCTTCGCGCAGTTGCATTCCCTTACGCCCGCTCTGGAATCGTTGGCGGCATCATGCTCGGTCTTGGTCGCGCGATGGGTGAAACCGTTGCGGTTTACACAGTTCTAAATATTGTTTATCAGGTTAACTGGCACATCTTGTTTAGCGCCGGTGGAAACGTCGCTTCAATGATTCTCTTGAAGTTCGGCGAGGCTTCTCCCTATGAGATTAAAGCCTTGATGGCCGCTGGTTTGGTGCTCTTTATCCTTACCTTGATCGTCAACTCTCTCGCAAACTTGATCGTCTCTCGCACCGGAAAGAGCGGTCGCTAATGTCAATCATCGAAAAGCCAGTTACTCCAAAGCCTCGCAAGCCATGGGCTGCAACACCTGTTGACCGCGCCAAGACCGGCGGAATTGTTTTAGCAGCGCTCGCGGTTTCTTTTCTCTTTGTTGCCACTACTCCAATGAGCGGCAAGTTGGCGTATGCCGCAATCTTCTGCCTTGCTTATCTTGTTATCGATTTTGTTGTTAGCTTTGTAAAGGCTGGACGACCAGCAGCCGTTGATAGTTTGTTCCGTGGATTAGTTACCACCGCAATTGTCATCGCAGTAATGCCGATCGTAAGTATCTTGGTAACGGTTTGGGTGCGCGGTCATAAAGGACTCCACTGGACCCTCTTCACAAAAGATATGCATTCCAACTCCTTCACTGATCCAATTGGTCAAGGTGGATTGCTGCACGCAATCATCGGAACATTCCTTCTTGTTTTCTTTGCGATGATCATCAGTGTTCCTATCGGAATTCTTACCGCGTTGTACCTCACCGAGATCCGTGGAAAGTTCACACGACCAATTGAGTTCCTCGTACAAGCAATGTCTGGTGTTCCATCAATCGTCGCCGGTCTTTTTATCTACGCAGCGATCTTGATTCCCTTTACTAAAACTGTAAATGGATTCCAGGGCTCACTCGCTCTCGCAATCTTGATGATCCCAACGGTTGCTCGTACATCTCAAGAAGTCTTGAAGTTGATTCCAAGTGATCTTCGTGAAGCAGGCGTCGCACTCGGTGGAACCCAATGGCGTTCAGTCGCACTTGTTGTAGTGCCAGCAGCGCGCAGTGGATTGATTACAGCGATGATCTTGGGTGTTGCTCGTGTAGCTGGCGAAACCGCTCCAATCCTGCTTTTGACTGGTGGAAGCGGAACTAAGAACTACAACATCTTTAATGGCTCTTTGGGCTCACTTCCTAACTATGTCTGGCAGGCATTCGCTGCAGGTACGCCTGAATCGATCGCTAGAGCGTGGGCAGGCATCTTGGTTTTGTTAGTAATTGTTGTCATACTTTTCACGGCTGCACGTATCCTCGGAAACCGAAAAGTAGGTAAGAAGTAATGGCTATTGAGTCAGAAGATAATCAAGGAGACGAAATGGAAACGACAGCCTCAAAGGGTTCGCTCTCAGATATTGCAGCGGCACGCCTTCAGAAGCAGCCTGGTAACAGCGCCCTTGGTGTTGGACTTGAAGCTCGCGGAGTTCACGCATGGTTTGGTGAGAAGCATGCCTTGGCAAATGTCTCACTCGACTTTTGGCCAGGAACTGTAACCGCGCTGATTGGTCCATCCGGTTGCGGTAAGTCAACATTCCTTCGCACACTCAATCGCATGCATGAGTTCATCCCAACAGCTGCAATGGCTGGAGAAGTTCTTCTCAATGGTGAAGATATTTATGCAGCAGGAGTCGATGTAACAAAGATTCGTCTTAAGGTCGGTATGGTCTTCCAGAAGCCAAACCCATTCCCATCAATGACAATTGCGGAGAATGTTCTCGCTGGACTCAAGCTTGCTCAACTCAAGACAGAGAATAAAGATGATTTGCTCGAGGAATGTTTAGAGCGTGCGGGTCTATGGGCTGAAGTTAAAGATCGCCTCAACACCCACGGCGGCGCACTCTCTGGTGGACAACAGCAGCGTCTTTGTATCGCTCGCGCCCTCGCAGTTCGCCCACAAGTTCTCTTGATGGATGAGCCTTGCTCAGCACTTGACCCAGGATCAACTCTTCGCATTGAAGAGACCATCTCTCAACTCTCTTCAAGTGTCACTATCGTCATTGTGACTCACAATATGCAACAAGCGGCGCGCGTATCTGATTACACCGCATTCTTCTTATCTGACGGTGGCCCTGGCCAGATGATTGAGGTTGGTTCGACCAATGAGATCTTCTCTCGGCCAAAGGATGAGCGAACTGAGAACTATGTCACAGGACGTTTTGGTTAAGCCATCTATTTAACCTGCTGTTCACTTAGAAAGCCCTCCACGTTTACTCGGGGAGGGCTTTCTGTTTGCCTGAAATCTATAACTTTCCTTCTACGACCCTTACGACTCGTACAGTTCTTGAAAGGAACTCCATGAAGGTTTCAAAGACACTTAAGATCGCTGTAGCAGCTGTTGCTGTTGCTGCTTTCGCCGCACAGAGCGCTTTTGCTTCTGGCGTTTCAATCCAAGCTGGTGGCTCATCATTCGACGCTACCCTTCTTAACACTTGCAAGGTTGCATGGCAGAACACCACCAGCAACACTTTCACATACAACTCTTCAGATTCAGGTACAGGACAGAAGAACGCTGACGCAGGAATCTTCGATGCAAACTTCTCAGATTCTGGTTACGTTCCAGCAAAGTCTTCAATCCTTAACATTCCTCTAGTAATGGCTCCAATCGCTGTTATCTACAACCTCCCTGGTTCAAAGCCTCTCTACCTTTCAGAGAAGACATTGTCAGATATCTTCGCTGGCAAGGTTACAAAGTGGAACGATGCAGAGATCGCCGCTGATAACAACCAATCAATCTCAGAGGTTGTTTACGCAAAGAACGCAGATGGATCAACAAAGAAGGATGCTAAGGGCGCTCCAGTTGTACTTCGTACAGTAAACACAAAGCGTTACTACACACTTCCAAACCAGACCATCCACCTCGTTGTTCGCTCTGACTCTTCAGGTACAACAAAGAACTTCGTTACTTTGTTCACCAAGACAAATGCAGATGTGTGGACAAAGGCTGCTGACAAGGTATTCGCAAACAGCTTCCCAGGCACAATCAATGGTGCAGGAAACATCGGCCGCATCCAGGCTTACTCAGGTTCAACCGGAGTATCTGCTGGTCTTGCTGCAACACCATACTCAATCGGTTACGCAGAAGTTTCTTATGCAACCGGCAAGCTACGTACAGCTTTCCTTGGTAACGCACATGGCGACTTCGCTCCTCCATCAGCTGCAGCAACTTCAGCATTCGTTGCTGGTGCAACTCTTGGATCAACCGGTCTCTACTCATTCAACTACGGAACAACAGCACCAGGTGCATACATCCTCGGTATCGTTTCATACGCTCTAGTTGATTCAGCTAAGTCAGGTGCACAGGCTGCAGCAATGACAGACTTCTTGAAGTTTGTTGCTTCACCTGCTTGCGCAAACACAAGCCCTAACTACGCTGCAGAGAGCGGCCCAGTTGCTGACTATGTAGCTTCTTTGTTGGCAAAGCTTCCAACCAAGTAAAACCGCTTAACCGCTTAAAGAAAACCCGGTCACCTCGAGGGGGGTGGCCGGGTTTTTGCGCGCCTGGCAGGAATCGAACCTGCGACAACTCGCTTAGAAGGCGAGTGCTCTATCCGACTGAGCTACAGGCGCATATTGGTAGTGCGGCAATTGAATCTGGGGGATCTGCTTCCGTATGAAGCAGGGTAA
>CAITFY010000162.1 GCA_903891755.1 uncultured Actinomycetes bacterium
GTTCAAGTCCCGTCTGGGTCGCTAGGTACCTTTATTTCGCTCGTTTACGCGATACAAGAAATATTGGCTCGGTAGCTCAGTTGGTACGAGCGCGCGACTGAAAATCGTGAGGTCGACAGTTCGATCCTGTCCCGAGCCACGTTTAATGCACAGCCTTCCCTTGGCTGCAAAATCCTCATCAGCCTCCACTCTTAAAATCCCACTCACACCTTTAGCCGCTTGTTGACGCAAATTCAGTTTGTGACTACATTGTAGCTACAACTTCAAGGGGGATGTAATGGCGGCCGACGCAATAGTGAGAGCGCGAGTAAGTGAAAGCACAAAGCGCGAAGCTGCGATCATCTTAGAAAAAGCCGGATTAACTACTTCGGACTTGATCCGCATGGTGCTGATTCGCGTTGTCGAAGATAAGGCTCTGCCTTTCGATCCAATTCGCCCAAATAAGGTTACAGACGCAGCCATCAGTGCGGCGCGTGCTGGAAAAGTTAAGAGCGCAAAATCTGCGAAAGATCTCATGAAGACTTTGAATGCGAGAGCTTAAATACACGACTCAATTTCAACGCGATTTTAAGCGGGTTATCAAGAATTCCAAGCACAAGAATTTAGAAACTTTATTGCCAGCAGTAATAATTCAATTACAGAGAGATGAAATCCTCTCCTACAAATTTCAGGATCACTCGCTGATTGGTCCTTACCAAGATTGCCGCGAGTGCCATCTCAAGCCGGATCTCCTATTAATTTATTCAAAGCCAGACGCACTGAGCCTTCAATTGATCCGGCTTGGCAGCCACTCAGACCTTTTTGGCTGACCTTTGATCCGGGGAATTAGTGAGCTGCAGAACTTCCCGGAATCGCCTTCAAGAGCGCTGTAACTTCTGACTCTTTGTAGCGGCGATGTCCACCAAGGGTACGAATACTGGTCAACTTCCCGGCCTTAGCCCAACGGGTAACAGTCTTAGGATCAACTCTAAATAGCGCGGCAACTTCCGATGGCGTCAGCAAAGTCTCTTGTTCGCTCATCGTCGCCCCCATTGGTGATTTGGCGAAATGTCCATTTCGCACCGATATGGGTGCAGTATTCCCGTTTGAGTAGGCAAATGACAAGGGGTAGAAGCGATTATTTTCGCGGGGTTAGGTTGCCTGCTCCAAAGCCGAGACTCGGCGCCACCTGGAAACTAGGCGTTCATACCCGAGACCAGCCTGCGCTCCATCTCCGGTCGCGAGCCCATTGAGCGAGAGTTGAATATCTTCGACCGAGGTATCGCCCTCTAAACCTTCAAGCCCATCCTCTTTAAGAACTTGTTCAACATAATTAGCAAGTCCGCCGTAATCCAATTCAACAAGTGATTGCGAATGAAACATATTTAACCATTCAAGGAGATCTGCGATCTCTTCCTCAATCGGACCATTTCCAAAAGCACCAACAACACTCTGATGAGTAAACATGCAACGCTTCTTCGCATTACTAATTGAGGTGCGAAGAACAGTGAATGCGCCATCTTGGTTATGTCCACGCAATCTTTCTGTGGGTTCAAAGAGTGAGAACCAACGCGGTGGAATCAACCAGGTTTCAGTCAAGATGTGCGGAACTTTATCTTCAATGTTTTCAGAGTTAATCAAGATGGCTTCTTCTACATTCGAGGGAACGAAGAAGCGCGCCACATTTGAAGGCATTGAATCTTTGAAAGTAGCGAGCGCAGCCCATGATCTGGCAGCAGTGCTCCAAGGCGCTACATAACGCTTTCCCTCAAACTCCAATATATGCGCGCCATCTGCAGTAAGTGCAGGGGGTTCAGATGAGATCAATCTACGTAATGCGCGAATCTGCTCGTCGTATCCCGTGGATGCGGTGATTGGAATCGCCTGCCAGCGCAATTGCTCAGCAGGTTCAAATGCATCTATTGGTTCATAAACCCTTAGAGATGCAACGTAAGGAGTTGGACGCATTAATTACGCGCGCTTGGCGTA
>CAITFY010000163.1 GCA_903891755.1 uncultured Actinomycetes bacterium
CCTCTCCGGTGAGATTGAAAAACCAGGCATGGAGGTCGTTCCTACTGTTGAAACAAAATCAGTTCCGACTCCCGCTAAAGAAGAACCAAAAGTGATGCTTCAAGATTTCCCATTTACCCACTTCGAACCGAACCTGCGCAAAATAGGTGAAGTTGTTTGGCGCCAGCGCTCCCATGTCATGGGTCAAGTCGTTTCCATTACTTCGTCACATCAAGACAAACCAACTGTTGACTTGGAAATTTGGGATGAAACCGGTGGCATCACCCTGCAATTCTTTGGGCGCAAATCACTCGCCGGCATCAAAGTGGGAACCATCGTAAAGGCTGAGGGAATGGTCGGGGAAGAGGATGGAAAACTCACCATCATGAACCCTCGCTACGAAGTTGTTTATCATAGACCTGGAGAGAGTGAATAAATTTCTCACAATTGATTTGCATTTAACTTTCATGCAGTTGTTCAAACGAAACTCTACCTTTAGACCTTCCATAGTTCGAAAGATGTTAGAAAGCTGAAATAAATACCACAGGTATAATGAGGTTGGTCTCCGCTCGGTGCAAATCAATTCTCCTACTCGGGATCATCCATAATCAATCGAACTTCTTGCGAACACCTACATGATTTGGCAATCTTTGCTGCCCACTCATTAGCTTCGGCTTCGCTTTGAACATTTAAGATTGCGAATCCACCGATATGGACATTGCTCTCCGCCAATCCACCGGATGTAACTGCTCCATCTGCCGAAACAACGTGCGGGAAGAATCCTTCAAACCCGCCTCCAAATACCCAGACTCCTGCATTGATTGCCTCACGCATCACCGCGTGAGCTGCAGCTCCGACGGCGGGGAAATCTTCGGGTGGAAATGTCATATCGCCATCGTTAAAGGAGATGAAGTATCGAGTCATGTCAGAATTCTAAAACCAAGAGCCAAAGCGTGAATACATGGTCCCTTCAAAGCCTCTTTTAATTTGGGGAATTATCTCTACTATTTCAAGATGGAAATTATCGAAACTGGAGACGCTCCGAAATCTCCTATGTATAGCCAGGCCGTGAAAGCAGGAGGATTGGTCTTGTGAATATCACGTCCGTAGGTAGACCGATGGGGATACTTCTTTTGTTGACCGGAACAGCACATTTCATATTCCCGAAAGCTCTCGACGCGATAGTTCCACATTTCCTGCCCGGCAGTGCACGCACCTGGACCTATCTCAGCGGGGTGGCTGAATTAATAATCGCAGTAGGTTTGTTCGCGCCACTTTCGATGAAGGTCGGTGGCACCTCTATCCGTCTCCTGGCTGCTTACGCGGCTCTTCTCTTATTCCTCGCGGTTTATCCCGCCAACATAAAGATGGCTAACGACTGGCGAACTCGAGCACTTCCAAGTCAATTACTTGCCTATGCCCGTCTACCGCTGCAATTCGGACTCTTCTACTGGGCTTGGTCGATTATCAAGGCGCTTAAGCCCTGAGAACGAGATTTTTAGTGGGACAACATTTGGCATCTAGCGCAAGTATTCTTTGGAGATGAATCAAAGAGAGATAGCGATCGTCACGGGTGCAAGCAGTGGAATTGGGGCGGCAACCGCCCGCCTCCTAGCCAAGAATGGCTTCCACGTGATTGCCGCTGCACGTCGGATGGATCGTCTGGAGGCTCTAGCCAAAGAAGATTCCAATATTGAGATCTTTGAACTCGACGTCACCAATCAAAAAGATGTTGATTCGCTTGCATCTCATCTTGCCGGGAAACCAGTATCCGTACTTGTAAACAATGCAGGCGGAGCTTTTGATTTGGTAGATATTTTAAATTCTGATCCTGAAGTTTGGCGTAAGACCTATGAAGTCAATGTAATAGGTACCGTCCGCACGGTGAAAGCAATTACTCCGATAATGCAAACCTTCGGTCGAGGCCATGTTGTTGTTATGTCTTCAACTGCCGGACACGGTGCATATGAAAATGGAGGCAGTTACGTCGCGGCAAAACATGCTGAGCGAACGATTGCGGAGACCTTGCGTCTTGAATTGAATGGACAGCCGATTCGGGTTACAGAAATTGCACCTGGAATGGTGAAGACAGAAGAATTCGCGAAGGTTCGCTTCCAAGGCGATATGGATAAGGCCAACAAAGTTTATGAAGGCGTTGCGGAGCCGTTGGTTGACGCCGACATTGCCGAAGCAATTCGCTGGACAGTGATGTTGCCCCACCATGTGAACATTGATTCCATGACAATCCGCCCGATTGCTCAAGCGGCCAACCATAAGGTGCATCGCGTTAAATAATGTTCAATCATCCAGAAGTCACATTGATTTATGACGGAGAGTGCCGGTTCTGCGCCGCTTGCTTAGCCTGGGTGAAAGGAAAACTGGAGATTACTTCGATCTCTTTTCAAAAAGCCGATTTACACAAATATGGGTTGATTCAAAGCGAGTGTGAGAAGTCGGTCTTCCTAGTAACTAAAGAAGCGAATCTTTCTGGCGCCGCGGCAGTTGTTTATCTTCTAGAGCTGCGTGGAAATTCTCTTCTTGCTTGGATTCTTCAAAGTTCAGGCCAGATTGGAGAATCGGGGTATCGCTGGGTGGCCTCACATCGAGACTCATTGATCATTCGGATGATCACGAAATATCTTGAAACAGCCGGTTAACCCTTGGCTGGAAAGTATTGAGTTCAAACTAAGTGCGTTGTGAGGGACTCGAACCCCCGACCCGGTGATTAAGAGTCACCTGCTCTACCAACTGAGCTAACAACGCGGGATACTGCTGTGCGGAGCAGACCCTATCAGCGCCGTACACG
>CAITFY010000164.1 GCA_903891755.1 uncultured Actinomycetes bacterium
AGTAAGAAAATTGGGGCTGTGGCGCAGCTGGTAGCGCACTTGCATGGCATGCAAGGGGTCAGGGGTTCAAATCCCCTCAGCTCCACTCTGTGATGTGTCGGGACATATGTCTCTCATGTCGCGGGACATATGTCTCCCTTTCTATTTTGGTTTCCTAGTTCTTTTGGTTTCTTCATCCACCAAAAAGTTGGTCCAATAAACACGCGCTGGCTCAATCGTGTGTTTTGAAAGAACCTCACCAGTTGTCTTTTCGATTACTGAAACTCTGTAGTGGTCGACTACAACAAATACTTTCTTGAAATGATGCTCAATTCCAACGCCAAGGTGATGCATCTTGCCCGCTCTGCGAAGTGAAAGTTTTCCAAACTGGTCAACGCTGTCGTGGCGTACTCGATAGTGCTCCTTGTCCTTTGCAACTTTAGGTGTTGCTTTGATCGTTGCCTCATATGAACTCTGCGGAGTTCGCATTTCGAGAGCCTTGTGGGGCCTCTTGGTGTTATAGATAATGCGGAACTCATCAAGTTGGCGTTGCAACTCTTTGAGATCCTTCGCCGCTTCCTGCTCTGATAGCCACTTCTTGAGGGTCTGATGAAAGCGCTCGATCTTGCCTTGAGTCTCTGGATGACCGGGAGAGCCATTCTTCTGGACGATATCTAACTCTGAGAGCAGATATTCAAAACCATTCTTTCCTTTAACAAACCGTCCTGTGTAGACGATGCCGTTATCAGTCAGAGTTGAAAACGGTGTTCCATACTCATTTCGGCATTCATTGAAGGTATCAGTCACGATCTTGCCAGTGATGGCTTTAAAGACAGAACAGTGCAACAGAAGCCTTGAGTGATCGTCCAGCCAGTTGATAATTTCGACATCACTGCCATCTCTAAGACGCCAATGAGTGAAATCAGATTGCCAGGTCTCATTCGGCTGCACCGCTTCAAAGCGAGTGATGTAAGCCTTGGGACGCTTGGATGGGGTGGGTGTTACTAGCCCTGCACATCGCAATATGCGCCAGATGGTGGAGAGCGCTGGAACATGTAACTTCGCCTCACCTAAGTGCCAAGCAATAGAGGCAGCCCCGGCATCTAAACCTTGCGCAAGTAGCTCAGTGCGAAGCCGGATGATCCCATTTCGAAGTTCTGGCGTGAGAGCTCTGGGATTGCTCCTAGGCCTGCGACTTTTGGGCTCTAGCGCCTCAAGCCCGCCGGCCCTGTAGGCAAGCAGAAGGCGATGAACATGTCGACGGCTCATCCCAAAGCGCAGCGCAGCCTGCGAGGGGGTGAGACCATCATGTAGAACGCTCAAGACAATGACTTGGGGCAGGGAGTTAGGACGAGGACTCTGTGACATCCCTTATTAAACCCGCTAGAGAGACATATCTCTCGACACATGAGAGACATAAGTCGTGGAACAGGACACCTTCAAGCGCACCAGTCAGAATTTTCAAGAATCGAAGAAGGCTCCAAGTCATTCACTGGGAGCCCCTTTTGCATCCGTCTGACGTAAAATAGACTCTTGGTCCATTACCCTTACCGAATGAAAAGATTCAGAATCTTCGCGGTAGCCATTTTGGCAGTCTCCCTCGTTTCGCCATCGGCCGCTCAGGCAGCGGGGATTCCACTCTCTCACTGTGAAACGACAACCGGCAATCTACCTCCAGCTAACGGGGCAACTTCTTGGACTGCCAATGGCGTATGCAACGATTTAATTGATTCTGTAGGTGGTCGAACTTTCTTTTTTCAGGAGAATCGAACAGCGGAAAATCCAAAGGATCACTCATTCATCTATTGGACGGAGCTTTACGTTCAAGATGCTTCGGAAAAATGGGTAGATCTCGGAAAAGCTCCAGCACTTGTCAACGGATTTGGGTCAAACACGAATTTCACCAACTTTGTTGAGACCCCTCAAGGACTTTATCTCGGTGGAATATTCTCGGCTAAAGATATCGGTATTTGTGGTCAAGGTTTCTGTAAAACCATTAATCAATATGAAACTTTAAAAATTGATGCATCAAACCATGTTTCAAAATTTACCCTCCCTTCACTCCCTGGAGTAGATAAATCACCCGGAACTCCTTTCGCATCCGGAACTCCCAACCTAATATATTTTGCACAGACGCAAGGCTTAATTACTACCTTTGGGAAGCCGGGCATCTGGACATCGTCTGGGAAGAGAGTTAAGAAAGGAACTGCTGCTCTCTTTTATTCTCTAGATCTCACTACGAATAAATTGACGGCACTTCCACAGCTGACCTCGATCGCCACGGAATTGGGTTTACCACCAATCGCGTCATATGCCAATTCGATTCTTCTGTTCAATCCCGAAAGTATCAAAATATTCCAGCTCTTCCCGTCCGGAAAAATGAGCAATCTGGATTGGAATACAAATGAGATTTACCAACAAATTAAAGATGGAATAGTAGCTACCGTCCAAAATACGAATTCAATAATATTTCATATGAGCAATGGGCAGAATCAAACTTGCGATTATGCAGGAGCAAAGACAGGCTTGCCGGCCGATAATAAAGACATAAATTTCGACTCATCATCTTTGAGCGGCTCCACGACTGAGAATACCGTTTCGATTCCTTTCCATTTAGGTTTCACTGATCAAGATAATTTTGTCCACATTAATCCAGATTGCTCTTCGAGCATCAATGATTTCGGGAGCGATACTTCAGCCACTCAAAAATTCTTGGACAATATTTCACATGAAGTGAGCGGTCAGGCTCGAAAAGGTGAGATTCTGAGGATGTTTACCCCCGATGGATTTGTCTTCGACAATGTGTTAGCCGCGTCTTATCAAGCCGATGGCTTGACCACGGCTGGATATACAGGACCTCGAGTTGTCTGTACGGTAGATCAATCAAAGGTCGCGAAAATGGTTAGTGGAGTCTTCTCCGGTAAGAATTACGTTGAGTGGAAGGTAAATTCAGGAACCCTAGGGAGTGACTGCAAATATCCTGGCCCACAGAAGTTCAAGATTGGTAATGAGGTCTTCGCGATCTCCGTGCACTATGTGCCGATTGAGCAGATAGCAACCCCAACACCAAGCGCCGCTGCGAGAAACCCAATTATTCAACCTGCGGGTATTGGAGATCCAAAGTGGCCAGCAAAGTGTCCTGCTGTGATGGACACTGTCGGTGGTACTCAACCCAAGATCTCTGGCTTCAAATTCGATGGCTCCGGCGGAGAGAATTACATGCGTCTGGTTGATGGTGGTTCTACAGCTGTCACTTCAACGGGAAATGTTCTTGGATGTTACGCCGACATTCCTTCTCTTAATGGACCACAAGCGAATGCGTGGCATATTGGAACTATCAACCGAGATGCCAATGGCTATTACTGGCTCAACGCTGCTGGAGTTCGATGGGGACTGACCCTATCCGGGACAATTCTCATTACAGATAAGGCCAATCCTTATTACGCGACAGGCCATCAGTTCATCACCTATTGATTCCATGGACCTTGATCAACAGTCCGGCAGAAGAGAAAGAGGTATCCAGAAAACACGGGCTCCGGGCGTTCCAACCTTTCACTTAAGCACCAAAGACCTTCCATTTCTCGTTCTCTTATGATTGGCTTTGGCCACGTCTAGTGAGAGGGATTCACAATGGGTAAGCGAGTGTTTGCTAATTACTACTATCGAGTCAAGTTTGGGCAATACGCAAAGGCAAATAAGTATTTTGAAGAAATAAAGGCTGAGGCGCTTAAACTCGGTATTAGTGATGTACTGATGGGAACAGTTGAGATTGGGCAGAACTCGCCATCAACCTACTTCTCACTCATTTTTGAAAGCGCTGATGCTTACGGTCGGCAGTGGGGCGGCGGATCAGAGTATGAAGCTAAGAGCGCGGCTTGGGTTGCGCTATGGAAACGAATTAGCGAAGAAGAGAATCAGGTCATAGAACGTGTGGGATCAGACCTGATTTACGAGAAATAAAAACTAAGCCATCCATAATTTAACCTGAAGGAACAACAGAGAAGAGAGAAAATATGAGTGTTGAACTAGAGAATATTGTCACTCAAATGTTTAAGTCCTTAGACGACCTAGACGCACCAAATGTCGTGAAATGGTTCGCGCATGATATTCAAATGGTTGAGGAAATTTCAGGAAAATGGACTCGTGGGAAAAATCATGCCGAGAAAGCTTTTACTGATTCACTTCAAGTGGTCTCTGACATTCACTCAAAAATCTCAGAGTTCTACACGGTTATGACAGATGAGACGGCTCTGCTCACATGCCTGTTAACTCAGACCTACATCTATCAAGGTAATCCGGTTTCATTAGTTGCCCCTACAACCGTTGCTTTTCGACGGGAAAATGGTGAGTGGAAGATAATTCTGCTCCACTCCCTTCCTCTTGCATAAGTGCGAAGAAAGCGCTCCTGGGGCCTATAGCTCAGCCGGTGGAGCATCGAACTTTTAATCCGCCTGACTAACGGAAGGTCTGTGCGTTCGATTCTCACCAGTCGCATACCCGTGGGGTGATTTCCTCCTAGTCAGTGGGGGTCACTTCTCACGATGCCATCTGATTACCTTCTATGCTTAGCGCATAATGATTTCCTCAGCGCAATCGACGAGCAGTAAATTACCCGCGGGACTTTATGCGATTGGACTTGGCGGAGTTGCGATTGGACTCACGGAATTCGCGATCGCTGGACTGCTACCAATCATCGCCCATGATTTAGACGTTTCCACTTCGAAGTCGGGAGTTTTAGTTTCCGGATATGCGGCCGCTGTCGCAGTCGGCGGGGTATTTCTTACGGCGCTGCTTGGAAAGTTTGACCGCAAGAAAACTTTGATCGGCGTGATGCTTTTATTTGCTTTCGGAAATCTCGTTTCAGCTCTCTCACACTCTTTTGGACTCATGCTTCTCGGTCGTTGTTTATCAGGACTTTGTCACGGCGCCTTCTTTGGAATAGGCGCGGTTGTGGCCGTCAACCTAGTTTCTAAGGAACGTAGGAGTACCGCGATTTCGATCATGTTTGGTGGAATCACTGTGGCGAACGTCCTCGGAGTTCCATTTGGAGCGTGGATTGGCCAACGATATGGGTGGCGAGCGGCGCTCATGGTCATCGTCTTTATAGCCGCGTGTGCACTCGTTGGTTTAGTTATATTCCTGCCTCATACTCTTGGAAGAGAACACTTAGCCACAAAACTTCCGCTCCGCACCGAACTCCAGATATTCCGCAACAAGCAGGTTTGGCTTTCATTGCTGATGACCATCTTTGGCTTCGGTGGAATGTTTGGCGCCTATACCTACATCGTCTTCACCCTTGAGGATGTATCGAAATTCGCGGTATCTACGGTTCCATCGCTGCTTCTGCTATTTGGTCTAGGCGTATTCGTTGGGAATTTCTTTGGTGGGAAGTTAGCTGACTGGAAACTCAATCGCGCGCTATCCATCGAAATGCTGCTGCTAACTCTGGTTTTGTTCACCTTTAGCCTGACGGCTCCTAACAAGATCTGTGCGATATTCGCTCTCTTCTTCATGGGTGCCTTCGGTTTTGCTCAATCGGCGGCTTTGCAAATGCGAGTGATGCACTATGCGCATGAAGCACCCGTAATCGCTTCGGGAGCGAACATCACCTCTTTCAATCTTGGAAATGCTCTTGGCGCTTGGCTAGGTGGTTGGTTAATTTCACTCAACTTGGGTTATGCATCACCACTTTGGGGTGGGGCAGCAATCACAGGAGTGGCGCTATTGGCTTTTGCAGTTTCGTATTTCACTGGGCGCCATCAAGAAAACTGGATGGATTAGATCTGTAAAGATCAACGTCGTTGACCTACTAACCAGTCACTGCACCGCTAAATATTCCTCTTTCGATTGCCTGTTGAGAGAGCAGGTACACCCCAAGAATTGGAATCAACATTAAGACCCCCACTATTGCGGTACTGCTGCCATACAACAGTTCTAGTCCCATAGGTAGTGTGTAATGGCGCGTATCGTTGAGTAAAACTTTGGGTAACTGGTAACTGTTCCAAAGATTTAGGAACGAGAAGAAAATTACAACAGACCACAGTGAGCGTGAGAGCGGAATTCCAAGATGCCAGAACAACCCCCAATCACCCAATCCATCAATTCGCCCCATGCCTATCAAGTCCCCAGGCATGGCAGAGACGAAATATAGATACGAGAGAAAAGTGCCAAAAGGGTAGTAGGAGCTGGCAATTATCAGTCCCCAAATGTTGTCAGTTAAATGAACCTTGTCCACCAGCACATAAAGGGGGAGAGCCATGGCGGTTATAGGAATTAACATGGTTACTAGAGTTATGAAAAGTAAGAATTTACGAAAAGGAATTACCAGAATTGCTAGAACAAATCCGGCAGTAACGCTGCTGATTACTGATAGTCCAAGTGCGGTCAGGGAAAAAAGCAACGAATTCTTCAGCCAAGCCAGAACAATTCCATTTTGATTCATAAAAACAAATCTGGTGCTGAGAATGTATTGTGGTCCCGCCTGTCGTATTAACCATATAAAGGGCAGTAAAACAAAAATTGTCAGCGCCCAAAGTGTCAGGTTTATGAACCTGGAATTACGCTTTTCGATTCGGCTACTCATTAATATGAACTTCGCTTTAGAAAATCGGTTTTGCGAATAAAGATTATGGCGATGATGATGCTCGGAATTAACATATCGAGGGAGAGAGCCGTTCCAGCGGCAAAGTCACCCGCCTGAAATGCGTAGCTATAAGCCACCTGATTGAGGGACCACCAATTAGACGGTAAACCAATTTTAGTTAGGAGTGCTGGTTCGCTATAAATTTGAATCGCTGACGCGGTCAACAAGATTCCCATGTATCCGATGTATCTGCCTATCATCGGGATTTTTATTTGAATTGCTAATTTCCATCGATTACAACCGTCCACGTGAGCCGCTTCTAAGACTTCACGTGGAATTGATCGAAGAGAACCATATTGAATGACAACCCAACTTCCCGCCCCTGACGAGAATGCGACGCCGGCGATTATCCAAGCCTCATTATTTAGATTCCAATTCACATGACTTCCGATAAAAAACATCCATATGAATACTGAAATCCCCCCGGATACTATTCCCGGCAAGAGAAACACCAACCTCATAAATGTATTTCCGGGAACATGTGTCGAATCCAGAAGTAGTGAAAGTGCTAAGACCGCGATAATGGTTAGTGGTACGTATACAAGCAAGAGAAAAATAGAATGTCCCAAATCTGGAATGACTCTAAAATCACCCAGAATCTTATAGATGGTGCTGTAGCTACCCTTTAAATTTTTCCAAGATGGCTTTGAAACTTCATTGATTGCATAGACGAGTGGGATAAACCCGCAAAACAACATGAGAGCGAGATATGGGGAGATCATCAACAACGGCGCCGCACGATATTTCGTTTTAAACGCCATATGAATTATCGTATATGATTCATAACGTCAGCACAATGAAAATATGTGCTCGCCAGTCTTTGTAGCTCCTTATTTCACTCTGCGCCGTCAAGAAAATTGGATTTCAATGCACGCTTAGTAAGAAAAGCTTGAATCTCCTCTGCCGAAGGTTGCCCCCAAGCGATGCAGAAAGGATGACCAGCAGGATCAGCGTAGACGCGAAAACCTTCTGGGGCTTCAAAGTTCTTCTCTGGTTCGAGCACTGTTGCACCGAGTGCAACTAATTCCTGGTGTGCGATGTATGGATCCTCTACTTGTAAGTTTAAATGTACTTGCTGTTGTTGAACCCCAAACTGCGCCACCGGATGCGGCGAACCTAGGAATCAGCGGTTTGCGCTCAATTTCTGCAACATTTAGCTTTTCTTAAGAAAATTACTTTGCAAACTCCCAGAGGTGTCCATCTGGATCTGCGAATAACAAAGTTCTAATGCCCCATGGTCTATCCATCGGACCATTTACTAGCGGAATCCCTAACTTCATTAACCTCTCTGCCTGCGCATCTACATCATCTACTTGAATTGTGAATTGAACTCTAGATCCGCTCTCCTGAGTTGCAACGATTGCGGGAGCGATGAGTTCTGGTGCTTCCCTTTCTACAAGTAGATTGATTAGAGATTCACCAAATTGAAAGACAACTGAGTTTGCGTCCTCGTAGACAGGTGCCTTTTCAAAAACAGCAGCGTAGAAACTCTTTGAGCGTTCGAGGTCGGCGATGAATAAGGTGGTTGCAAAAATCTTATTTAACTCGCTCATAACCAAATCCTAAACCTAGATTTTGCCTTTCTCTAACCCCGCCAAGACTTGATGGGCCCGCTCTTTCACATCAGGAAAATCGCTGAGCCTCTTAAGACCGGCGTATTGCTGCGCCATCCGATGGTTCTTTGAGAAATTCTCTGAGTTAGCATCTAAGAAGTTCCAATATAGAGTCGTGAACGGACAAGCATCCTCCCCGGTACGTTTTTTAGGATCGTATTTACAACCCGTGCAGTAGTTACTCATCTTGGAGATATAGGCACCGCCTGAAACATACGGCTTAGTCATCATTTGACCTCCGTCAGCATGCATACCCATCCCGATTACATTTGGAACCATAACCCAGTCACTTGCATCAACAAAGGTATTGCGCATCCAGGTAAGGAATTCTTGAGGTTCGACCTCGGCAAGAAGAGCAATATTGCTTAACACCATCAATCGGGGGATGTGATGCACCCAGCCGCGTTCATCGATATCGGAAACGATGAACTTCAGGCAATTCATTTCGGTTTTGCTTGGATCATTGAAGAGCGGAAGTAGCTTGCGAGATGAGGCTAGTTCGTTTTGATTCTTATATTTCTCTCCAAGATGCCAATACATGCCATTTATATATTCTCGCCAACCAATTATTTGACGGATAAAGGCTTCACAGGATGCGATTGGAATAGAACCTTCCTCAAACTTCTTAAGTGCGGCTTCAATGACCTCTTCTGGATGCAAGAGGCCATTGTTTAAATATGGGGAGAGGAGAGAATGGTGAACAGCCCAATTCTCCGAAGACATCGCATCTTCATATCTTCCGAATTCGGCGAAATGATTCTCCAAAAAGTTCTGAAGCTGTTCCAAAGCTCCATGTCTAGTTGTCGCCCAGACATCTCTTGCCTCTATCCCCAATGAGGTAGCAACCTCTTCATCGATAGTGTCACGAGAGTGCTTTAAGTAGGGTGTCCACGCGTAGTTCTTTGGAAGTGGCTCGCGATTCTCCTTATCGAAATTCCACTGTCCTCCCAATGGCTTGGCGCCATCCATTAATACATTTAAACGAGCTCTTTGTTTGCGATAGAAATTCTCCATCAGGAAACTCTTCTGACTCTCGGCCCACTCCCGAAATAGTGTTCTTTTGGTGAGGAAGAAATCGTTCTCGCAGAATTTAACTCCGATTGATTCGAGGGAGGCTTGTAATCTGAAAGAGGACTGAACCGCGGCAAAAACCTGCAACCCTTCAAATTCCCTTTGGATCTCCTTAATTCCTTCAACCGTTGTAGGCGCTTTTATATACCTTGTGTTAAAGCCAGCCTTCTCGAGTTCAAGCTGAAAGTGTCGCGCACTTGAGAGGAGAAAGAAGAGCCGCTGTGGACTAAATACGCTTGGATCCACCATTCTTTGGCTTTCGACCAAAACGATGAGATCTTCATCCTTATTGGCATACCTCATAGCCCCATGGCTGAGATTGAGATGGTCGAAGGGGATATAGATAATCCGCCTTAGAGATTTAGGATGTGGCATCGCGACATCGAGTGCTACAAAACTTTACTTGTTCCCAATCCCGTGCCCATTTCTTTCGCCACTCAAATTCGAGTCCGCATCGATTACAAATTTTCGGTGCGTGCCCGTTCTTGATTTTTGCAACTCTGGACATTTATCCAGTCTACTTTTGAAGGGCTTTTGTCGCCTGATTTATTGTTCAAGCACGAAAGTTGTCTGAGGTGGCACCTTAACTTGGGAACCCTTTGTGGTTGATAGAACCTTGGTTCCTGCTACTCCACTTGAAACAACTATCTTCCAACTTCCGCTTGCGGGTAAGAGAACGGACTGAGGAATTGTCGTAGCGTTAAATGCAACGACAATCTTCTTCCACGAATCTTTACTCTTTGCGCCATTCAGAGAGTATGCGACAACTCCATCGAGAGTAGGCAAAAATGCCAGATTTGCTTTTATTGCGGCCGCAGTAGTCATCCGGAATGCCGGGTGAGCGTTCCTTAGCGCAAGCAATCCTTTGTAGTAGTTGTTCACGGCAATATTTGCAGGAAGCGTTGCCCACTTTAAGGAGTTAACGGCGTCACTCGAGTTATAGCTGTTGCCATTTCCTCCCTTGGTGCGCAGAAACTCCTGGCCAGCTTGAATAAATGGAACGCCTTGCGATAGATAGACAATCGCCGCACTCATCTCGTCCATCTTGACGATTGTGGCAGCTGATGCGCCTCCTGCACTTGCGGTGAGCTTGTCGAAGAGGGTTTGGTTGTCATGAGATTCCACGTAGTTGATCGCTTGACCGGGAGCACTCGTAGTCCAAGCGTTAGAGAGCGTCCCGTTGTAAGTAGTGTTACCAACGGCGCCTACTTTTATATCGAGCGCTCTCATGTAGGAACCAGTTACAAATCCCTTCGCGTCAGCGGTAAAGACCGAACCCTTGGCGCCATCACGGATTTGATCATTGAACGCAGCTACACCTGGAATTTGGGCGATATTGCCTTGGGTAGCCGCACTCGTTATAGGAAGCGAGCTAGATCCATACCAACCTTCACCGAGCATCAAGATGGTTGGATCGATAGCACTCAAACTCTTACGAGCTTGATTGATTGTGTTGATGCTCATCTGACCCATCTGATCAATACGGAAACCATCCATGTGGTACTCGGTTGCCCAATATTTAAAGGAATCATTGATGAACTTTGCAGCCATAGGGCGTTCATCGGCAACGTCATTGCCAACACCGCTTCCACTTGTCAGATTGCCGTTGGAATCAGTTCTGAAGAAGTAGCCCGGGACGATGAGACTTTCGCTGTAAGTACTTGCGTTGAAAACATGGTGGTAAACCACGTCCATAATCACCCGCAGACCTTGGTTGTGCATCGCTTGAATTGCACTCTTTAATTCAACGATACGCGTTGTGGGATTAGCAGGGTCGGTTGAATATGAGCCTTCTGGCACGTTGAAGTTCTGAGGGTCATAGCCCCAATTAAATGTGGGATTTGCCTCATCGACCGACTGATAGTCGAAGATAGGGAGTAGTTCGACGTGTGTAACTCCCAAGCTCTTAATGTGGGCGATACCTGTTGGTACACCTTTGTAAGAAGTCTTGGTATCTGTGAATGCTAGGTATTTCCCTTGATGAGCAGCGGGCACGCCACTTGATGGATCTATGGATAAATCTCGGACATGCAACTCATAAATTGAAGCATCGGTGGGATTGCCGGAGAACTTAGGTTTGGTGTTGTTCCATCCAACTGGGTTTGTTTTGGAGAGGTCTACAACAACCCCGCGAATTCCATTGATTGATGTTGCCCGAACGTATGGATCGACAGCATCATTCGTTGCTCCATCAACGGTAACTCGATACATATAGACCAAACCATTTTGATCTCCATCAAGTGTGGTTATCCATGTTCCGTTGACATCAGAGGTCATGGGAATTTCTTTGGCAGCGCTGTCGGGAGATGTTAATGATGGGTATGTAAGTAATGAGACTTTGGTTGCGGTTGGAGCCCAAACCCTAAATTTTGTGTTGCTTGCGGTGTAAGTATTTCCAAGATCACTACCGGAGTATGTGTACTTTGCGGCAAAATCTGCTGAGTCGTAGATTTTTGCCTGAAGCACAACGGGATTCGCCGCAATTACTCCTGTTGGGGGAGCGGTGTAGACAACGGAATCTCCCTGGCGCAGCCAGATTTCAGCGTTTCCATTTGCATCGATGGCTGGAACGAATCGATCAGTACCCACATCTTTCTCAACCCATGCGCCTTTTCTGACGATAAAACCAAGTTGATTAAATGCTGCCATTCCTGTCACGTCGATCGTTGCGACGGCTCCATAGGAATCATTGGAAGTGAATGGAAAACCAGCCGCACTGACCTCTTTATCATTTGCAGAACCGGGTAGGTCTCTCCAGAGGTAGATGTTCCAATTCGGGTAATCACCAGCTGATCTTTGATAGTGCACCGTTAAGTGCACGGTGTCTGGGAGAGCAGCTTGAGCGTTTGGAACTGCAATTATCGGCACCGCTGATGCAATCAGGAGTGTGGCGGTCAACAGTGCGGTTCGGCGGCTCTTCTTAAACATTTCCGCAGTTTATTGCTGAAAGTTGATTTTTAGGCATCTCTCCCGAAAGATTCAGTAATCTCGTTACGCTATTGATATGAAATTTCGCCCGGATATCGAGGGCCTGCGCGCCGTTGCTGTAACCCTGGTGCTGCTTGCACACCTTGAGGTGTCGGGATTTAAGGGTGGCTTTGTCGGCGTTGATATCTTCTTTGTTATCTCGGGATATCTGATCACAGGTTTGATTACCGCGGAATTTGCTAAGAAGGAAGCTCTTGAGCCGAGGCGCGGTTGGGTTTCACTTCGAGCCTTCTATTTTCGCCGTGTAAAGCGAATTATTCCGGTCTCCTTCTTCGTATTAACAGTTACGACAATTGCCTCATTCATTCTGCTTAATTCAATACGTGCCAAAGAAGTCCTCAACGATTCAATCTGGGCTGCCCTCTTTGGTGCAAATGTTCATTTCATTCGCATCGCCACCGACTATTTCCAACAAGGCGCCGCCACATCTCCCGTACAACATTATTGGTCTCTCGCGGTCGAAGAGCAGTTCTATTTGGTAATTCCTGCACTCTTCATTCTCGCCGTAAATATCATTCGACTGCGAATCATCCCTACTAGAGCGAGCTGGAAGTTTCGGATCAGATTTCTCTTCTCCCTCATTGTTCTGCTCTCATTTATCTGGTCGATCGTGGCAACATCCTCATCACCCGCTAGCGCCTACTTCTCATCTCTAACGAGAGCGTGGGAGTTGGGAGTTGGTGCTCTGCTGGCCGTTGGAACTTTTGAGCGTCCATCCCGTATCAAATCTAGATACCTTTTGCTATTCGCTCTTGCTGGAATTGCTCTATTCGCTTTCTCGACTCTCGCCTTCTCTGCCTCCACCAATTTCCCTGGGTATGCCGCCCTCGCCCCAGTAGTCGGGGCGGCACTCATAATCTTTGCCGGAAGCAATTCTGAAAACTTCGTTTCAAAGATCTTAAGCACGAAAGTCTTTACAAACATTGGTCGGATCTCTTACTCCTTATATTTGTGGCACTGGCCAATGATCGTGCTGCTTAATGCGACTCATCCCCATCTACTGAAAACTTCGCAGGGTAAGGCAGCGTTAATTTTGGTTGCCCTACTCTTCTCGTATCTCTCTTTTAAATTTGTCGAGCAGCCAATTCGTCAGATAGCTATTCCCCGTCGCTGGCGGGAAGAGAGAGCCACGCTCAGCGGATTTCTCTCCAGTTTGAACTCAAAAGGATTCAAGATATCCATGAGCGCGCTCTTAACCATTGCACTATTTATATTCGGCCTTTCGTTTGCAACAAGTCGGAGTACGCCAAAGGTTTCGACCCCAACACCAACCCCATCGGTCACCGCTTCAGCGACGCCATCGCTTTCTCCGGCAACCCTCGAGCCATATACAAAGTTGCTTTCACAATGGAGCAAGAAGATTCTAGATAGCACTTTCATTGCAACCGTAAAAGGAATATCTCCCAGCTTTGATGTAACTCAGAGTTATGACACCTGGCGAAATCCTGATTGCACCCACCAAGCATCGATATTTGGAGTAACAGAGATTAAGAACTTGGCTATCTGTCGTCAGGGGACTGGCACCAAGATTGCTCTATTTATCGGAAATTCACATGCCCGCATGTGGCAGAGAGCAGTCACCCAACCCTTCGTTAAATCAGGTTGGACTATTTACTCCTTCTTTATGCCCTGGTGCATGATTCCAAATCTCAACGGAATCGATCATAAATTCGACAAGGTGTATGACTGCGATCTCTACCATAACGATCTCAAAATTCTTCTAGCAAAAATGAAACCGAGCGTGGTGGTAGTTTCAGAACGCCTCTTCCCAACGATGTCCTTTAAGGCTGCAGGTCAGATTTATCCAGAGAATACGAGTGAATCAAAATTCTGGTCGCTCTACCAAGACGAGCTAACAACTATTCGCAAAACGGTACCTACGGTAATTGTGCTGGGTGTAACACCCGAACTTCCAAAACCGATTTCAGAATGCGTTGACGCTCAATCAAATTTAGATCTTATGTGTCAGGCCGATGGTGCAAAAATTTCAGCAACTGTTACCTCGCAATCAAATGCCGTGAAAGCAGCCGGGGCTCAATTCATAGATAGCCGTGATTGGCTTTGCTACAAGCAAGTCGCATGTCCAGCAATCATTGATAACACCATGGTCTATAAAGATTTAGACCACACGAGCTATCCGATTGAGTCCAAACTCTCGCTGCTCTTTGGAGCATATTTAAAACAGAAGGCGATTCTTTGAAGTC
>CAITFY010000165.1 GCA_903891755.1 uncultured Actinomycetes bacterium
AACATCTGAGAGTGCCTCATGTCCTACGCGGCGCGCGCTCCATGGTGAGCCTGCTGCCAGCATGTACCAACGCACAGCATCAGCGCCATGTTGATCCATGAGTGGAATTGGTTGCAGCACATTTCCTAAATGCTTACTCATCTTGCGACCATCTTTGTCCAAGATATGTCCAAGACAGAGCACGGTCTTATAAGAAGATTCATCGAAGACTAAGGTTCCAATTGTCATCAAGGTGTAGAACCATCCACGAGTCTGGTCGATTGCTTCGCAGATAAAATCAGCTGGGTAGGCGGCTTCTAAAGCTTCAATCGATCCCTCTTTATGCGGATAACCCCACTGCGCAAATGGCATTGCGCCAGAGTCATACCAACAGTCAATAACTTCGCTGACGCGATTCATCGTCTGCGAACATTCTGGGCATGGGAAGGTGATGTCATCAACAAATGGGCGATGTGGATCAGTTGCTTTGAGATCTTGACCGGAGAGGTCAGAGAGTTCGGCAAGTGAACCCACGCAGTGGAGATGGTTCTCAGGGCAGCGCCACAGCGGCAGCGGAGTGCCCCAGTAACGGTTACGAGAGATGGCCCAGTCAATGTTGTTCTCAAGCCAATCGCCATAGCGGCCGGTTTTGATCGTTTCAGGGTGCCAATCTGTCTTAGCGTTTTGCGCAATGAGTTGATCTTTAATTGCGGTGGTGCGGATATACCAAGAAGGTTGCGCGTAATACATAAGTGGTGTGTGGCAGCGCCAGCAGTGTGGGTAGGAGTGCTCAAATTGAAGTTGACGGAAGAGAACGCCGCGTGACTTCAGCTCACGGACGAGAGTCTTATCTGCCTCTTTGAAAAATACTCCGCCGACGAGTGGAACTTCTGGAAGGAATGTTCCATCTGGAGCCATGGGATTAACAACAGGTAATCCGTAGCGACGGCACACCTGTAAATCATCGGCGCCGAATGCTGGGGATTGGTGGACTAAGCCTGTTCCATCTTCAATGGTGACGTAATCAGCGAGAACGATGTAGTGAGAATCAGGAATCTCAATCAAATCCAGGGGACGGGTATAGGTAATGTGCTCAAGCTCTGAGCCTAGGAAGGTTGCGATGACTTTGCGCTCTTCGCCCAAGATCCCAGCGAGATTTGTTGCGATAACTAATCTTTCAACGCCTTCACCAAATGGGATTTCACAGACTTGATACTCAACTGTTGGATTAACAGCGATGGCAGTATTTGAAACCAAGGTCCAAGGAGTTGTTGTCCACACCAGGAAGGAGGCGCCAAGTTCTGCGATAACTCCAGAGGTTGCAGGGAAACGAATGTAAACGGATGGATCGGTGACTGTCTCGTAGCCCTGAGCTAACTCATGGTCAGAAAGTCCGGTTCCGCAGCGAGGGCAGTAAGGGGCAACTCGATGGTCTTGGACCAAGAGTCCCTTCTTCCAAATTTGTTGGAGTGACCACCAGACGCTCTCCACATATTCCGGAGACATGGTCCAGTAAGCCTCATCAAAATCTACCCAGAATCCCATGCGACGAGTCATGGAGGTGAACTCATCTACGTGGCGCTGAACAGAGTCACGGCACTTCTCGTTGAAGGCAGCGATTCCATATTTTTCAATATCGCCCTTACCTGCAAATCCAAGTTCTTTCTCAACAGCAATCTCTACTGGTAGTCCGTGGCAATCCCATCCAGCTTTACGGATAACCTGTTTGCCCTTCATCGTCTGATAACGAGGGAAGAGATCTTTAAATACGCGCGCTTCAATGTGGTGGGTTCCGGGTGAACCATTTGCAGTTGGGGGACCCTCGTAGAAGGTCCAACGTGGCGCGCCATCTCGTGCGCTCACGCTCTTCGCAAAGATCTCATTGGCCTCCCAAAAGGCCAGAATCTGGTGCTCAGTGGCTGGGAGGTCAATCTGAGGTGGAAGGCTCTTAAAAAGGCGTGAACCCTGCGCTGCCATCTCAAATCCTCCTTGGATTTCCGTCCGAAACTGGTGAAAGCGTGAGTCTAGCGCGGCGAAGTTGGTAATTCAGCGCGCTTCACTCTAGCCTTCTGCCTTCATGTAACTCACCTTGTTCTCCGCGCGGGGGAAGCCCCCAGGACCAATTGTGAGCTAACTAGAGAAGCGAAAATCGATATGACACCTGCGGCAAAGAAGACGACCCCAGTAAAAAAGGTCGTGGCGAAGAAGAGCGCGGTCAAAAAGGCTCCACCTGCTAAGAAGCCGGCGGAGAAGAAACTAGTTGCGAAGAAAGCAGTGAAAACCGTGCCAGCAAAGAAAGCTCCAGTAGCCGCCAAAAAGGCTGCGCCAGCAAAGAAGGCTGCACCCGCGAAGAAAGCCGCTCCAGTGAAAGCGCCTCCTGCGGCGAAAAAAACTGAGCGCTCGCCAAATATTGTTAAGCCAACTTTGGCTAAGAAGGCACCAGCGAAACCTTTTCCAGCAAAACTCCAGAGCACTACAACGGGTGACTCGACCACATTCACAGTCACACCTCGTGAAGTGAATACTGGGCCAGAAGTCGTCGTTGAAGAGCGTCGCCTGGTGATGACACCGCCTCCTCGACCCGTAAAGAATTCAAAGCGCGCACATACCCTTAAGCCAATCAAAGGTGCTCCCGCTCCACTTGTTGTGAATGAGAATGAGAACCCGTGGACGGCCGCCGAACTTAAGGCGATGAAGACCGAACTTGCAAAGGAATTAGTACGACTTAAAGCTGAACTCAGCGAAGCTGAAGGCGAGATGGAAGATCTCATCACCTCTGCCGGTGTAGGTGCTGGCGATGATCAAGCGGACGCTGGTACTAAGACCTTTGAGCGCGAACATGAGATGTCCTTGGTCTACAACGCTCGCGATATGGTCTTGCAGACAGAGCGTGCGATTGAACGCATCGAGAATAAGACATACGGTCGTTGCGAAGAGTGCGGAAATGCGATTGGCAAGGCTCGCTTGCAGGTATTCCCTCGCGCAACCCTTTGCATGTCATGTAAGCAGAAAGAGGAACGACGCTGAGTAAATCAGCACCTCATCTTCGAGCTGTTAAATCATTAGTCGCTGTCGCAATTTCTGTAATTGCACTCGATGCCGGTACTAAGTCATTGGTCTTGCGGACTTTAGATTCCAATCCACGAAAAGTAATCGGATCATTTCTACAGTTGCAGTTAACATCCAATTCTGGCGCTGCCTTTGGTCTGGCACAGAGCGCAACAGTCTTTCTCTCTCTCCTCGGATTTCTCGCGATATACGCTATTTATCACTTTGCTCGTTCCATCACCTCCCGCATCTGGGGGATTGCCCTCGGCCTACTTTTAGGTGGAATAAGCGGAAATCTCATTGACCGCTGCTTTAGAGCGCCTTATCTCCTACATGGCTCGGTGGTCGATTGGATTCGCCTGCCACATTGGCCGGTATTTAATCTGGCCGATACCTCTATTGTTATCTCTGCAATAACTATTGCACTTTTGCTATTTAACGATGTGAAACCGAGGTCTCTAGATGAGCTTTCCTGAAACGCCAGGAAGTGACGCTGGGCGCGAGTTAAAGGTTATTTCAATACCTGAAGGGCTCGATCAAGAGCGGGTTGATGCAGCACTCGCCCGCATGCTCGGACTTTCACGTTCTACTGTCGTGACTCTGATTGAGAATGAAGAGATTTTTCGTTCCGGTAAGGCAGTCACCAAATCAGATAAAGTTTCAACCTCAGATGTTTTAGAGATTTTGATGCCTCTTGCAAAAGGACCGCCCCAGCTCACACCTACTCCAGTAGATGGCTTAGAGGTTATTTACAACGACGAGAACATCATCGTTATCAATAAACCTGCAGGCGTCGCGGCGCATCCAAGTCCAGGATGGCAAGGCCCAACCGTTATCGGCGCTGTTATCGCCGCTGGTTACAACGTCTCTACAAGTGGAGCCGCTGAACGCCAAGGAATTGTGCATCGTCTGGATGTTGGAACCACCGGGTTGATGGTTATCGCAAAGGATGAAAATTCTTACTCATCATTGAAGGATCAATTTAGAGAACGCACTGTCACCAAGGTCTATCACGCGATGGTGCAAGGACATATGGATCCATCCTCTGGAACAATTGATGCACCGATTGATCGCCACCCTCGCGAGGATTATCGCTTTGCAGTTGTTGCAGATGGAAAGCCTTCAATCACTCACTACACCTCTCTAGAACTTTTCCCCGCAGTCTCACTTCTCGAGATTGAACTTGAGACGGGTCGGACGCACCAGATCCGAGTCCACTTTGCCGCTCTTCATCACCCACTTGTTGGCGATCTCACATACGGCGCAGATCACACCATTGCCGATCGTTTAAATATCCACCGCCCCTGGTTACACGCTCGCGAACTCAAATTCACCCACCCGGTGACAGGTGAGCACCTGGCTTTCGCCACGGATTACCCAGAAGACCTGACACGCTCACTTGAGTTACTTGAGCAAAACAGCCGCCAGAATTAATCCCAGTAGTAATCTCGCTAACCGTGTCGCAGAATTCTAATTTCGTTCATCTCCACGTCCACACCGAATATTCGATGTTGGATGGTGCTGCGCGGGTTGAGGAACTTGTCAAAGAGGTTGCTCGCCAGGAGATGCCAGCAATTGCAATCACAGATCACGGAAATGTCTTTGGTGCTTTTGAATTCAACAAGCAGGCGCGCAAAGCTGGCGTAAAACCAATTATTGGAATTGAAGCCTATGTGGCTCCTGAAAGTCGCTTTGAAAAGCGTCGAGTGCAGTGGGCACAAGGCGGCGAAGATGACGTCTCTGGCGGTGGCGCATATACCCACATGACCTTGCTCGCCGAGAATAATGATGGCTTATCAAATCTCTTCAAGCTCTCATCTCTCGCCTCTCTTGAAGGTTTCTATTACAAGCCGCGTATGGATCGTGAACTGCTCTCCACATATTCCAAAGGGCTTATCGCAACAACTGGATGCCCGGGTGGAGAAATTCAAACGCGCTTACGTATGGGTGCGTACAAGGAGGCGGTTAAGGCCGCTAGTGAGTTACGAGATATTTTCGGAGCAGAGAATTTCTATCTTGAAATCATGGATCATGGAATCGATGTGGAAAATCGAGTCAAGAAGGATCTTCTCAAGCTCGGTAAAGATCTTGGCTTGCCACTGCTTGCCACCAATGACTTGCATTACACAAAGCACGAAGATGCTGGCGCGCACGAGGCGCTTCTCTGTGTGCAATCAGGCTCCACCATCGCAGATCCCAAGCGATTTAAATTTGATAATAATGAGTTCTATCTGAAGAGCGCAGCAGAGATGCGTACATTGTTTAGCGATTTCCCTGATGCCTGCGATAACACTCTTCTTATAGCTGAACGATGCAATGTCACGCTGCGCGAAGGTGAAAATCTGCTACCTCGCTTTGAAGTACCAGCAGGGGAGAGCGAAGATACCTGGCTCACCAAGTTAGCGAATAACGGACTAGCCGATCGCATGGGTGGATCTGTCTCGGTTGAGTATCAAGAACGCTTAGATTATGAATTAGGCGTCATGATCAAGATGGGTTTCCCTGGTTATTTCTTAGTGGTTGCCGATCTCTGCTCCCACGCTCGTGATGTCGGAATTCGCGTAGGTCCAGGTCGTGGATCTGCTGCTGGCTCTCTCGTCTCCTATGCTCTCGGAATTACCGCACTCGATCCCATCAAGCACGGCTTACTCTTTGAGCGCTTCCTCAATCCAGAACGTATCTCAATGCCCGATATTGACCTGGATTTCGATGAAAGACGTCGCTCCGAGATGATCGCGTATGCCACCAATAAATATGGCGAGGATCGCGTTGCTCAGATCATTACCTACAGCAACATTAAGTCGAAGCAAGCGCTTAAAGATGCGACGCGAGTTCTTGGGTATCCCTATGCAATCGGTGACAAAATCACCAAGGCTCTTCCTCCCACGATTATGGGCAAGGACATCACCCTCGCCGGAGTATTTGATCCAAAGAACGATCGCTATGGCGAGGCGGGCGAATTTAGATCTGTGTATGAGACCGATCCAGATGCCAAGAAGATTGTAGATACCGCACGCGGTCTTGAAGGTTTAAAGCGTCAATGGGGAGTGCACGCCGCTGGAGTTATTCTCTCTAAAGAGCCCCTTCTAGAAGTTATTCCAATTCATCGCCGTGAATCAGATGGCGCGATTATCACTCAATTCGATATGGGTGCATGTGAAGCTACCGGTCTTTTGAAGATGGACTTCCTTGGCCTGCGAAATCTCTCTGTCTTGGATGATTGCCTACTTAATATCAAGCGAAATCAGGGTTTAGATGTTGATCTTTCAACGCTGACCTTGGATGACCCCAAGACCTTTGAATTACTCGGTAAGGGTGAAACGCTCGGCGTCTTCCAACTTGATGGCGGTCCAATGCGGGCGTTGCTTCGCCAGATGGCCCCGGATTCATTTGAAGATATTTCTGCTGTTATTGCTCTCTATCGCCCAGGTCCTATGGGTGTAAATGCGCATACTGATTACGCGGATCGCAAGAATCATCGCAAAGCTGTTG
>CAITFY010000166.1 GCA_903891755.1 uncultured Actinomycetes bacterium
ACTGCAGAAAATTGTGGTCGACCAACACCTGTTTGCATTCTGGTTGTGCACATTGCACCAGGTCCAACGCCAACCTTGATGATGTCAGCGCCAGCTTCAATTAATTCTTTTGTGCCTTGAGCTGTAACTATATTTCCGGCGACGATTGGCACACCTGGATTAAGTGCTTTGACGGCCTTGATTGCCTCAATCATCTTTGCTTGATGTCCATGCGCGGTATCAATAACTAAACAATCCGATCCAGCGGCCAAGAGTGCCTTGGCTTTTCCAGCGACATCACCATTAATTCCTATCGCTGTTGCAATGCGAAGATGATTATTGGAGTCAACGGCTGGGCGATACAAGGTGGCACGAAGTGCCCCAGCCTTAGTCAGAATTCCAACTAAATCTCCATTTGAATTTGTGATCGCAGCGAAATCGCGGCGGCTCTCCTCTAAAGCTTCAAAGGCTTGGCGAGGCTCGACAGAATCTGGCAGGGTCGTGAAATCGGTATGCATGATCTGGCGAAGCTGAGTGAAACGGTCAACGCGCTCCAGATCACTTTGAGTAATCACGCCGACAGGCTTGGTCTTGTCTACAACAACCAATACACCGTGGGCGCGCTTTGTAATGAGATCGAGGGCGCTTGCTGCGGTTTCGGTACCCTCAAGAGTAGCTGGCGTCTCAAAGACTGTGTGGCGGGTCTTAACCCAAGCAATTACATCGGCAATTATTTCCAGTGGAATATCTTGTGGAATTACTACAAGTCCGCCGCGTCTTGCCACAGTCTCTGCCATACGGCGACCTGCAATGGCAGTCATATTTGCAACAACTATTGGAAGTGTGGTGCCGGTGCCATCATCGGTTGATAAGTCAACGTCCATGCGACTGGCAACTTGGGTGTAATTAGGAACCATGAACACATCGTCATAAGTGAGATCGTGTGTTTGGCCAGCGAGGGGGTTACTTAAGAAATGCACGTTGCCTAACTATACACCTGGCGGTATCGTTGAAGTATGTTCGGTATCGGCTTTGAGAAGCTACTTGTGCTCGCTATTTTGGCAGCTGTGCTCATCGGTCCTGATCGCCTGCCCCAATTTGCCGTAGACGCCGCTAAATTCATCCAAAGAATGCGTGGCTTAAGCCGCGAGGCGATGACCGAGTTCAAGAGCCAGCTTGGACCTGAGTATGCCAATTTAGATATTCAAGATCTCAATCCCAAGACCTTTATTGCAAAGCATCTTGAGGATATTGCTAAGGACACTCAAAATATTGCAAAGAGTGCTGGGGCGGATTTATCTAAGATCAAAGAGCAGACCAAGATCGATCCCGATCTCCTCTAAATCTATATTTTCTGCTTCTTATCCAATCTTGAGTAGAGCGCGATAAGTAGGATTCCAAATCCAAAGATAATGGCAACTCCCAATAACCAGATAATAAATCCTTCAGAGGTTAAATCTAAGAACTTATATGGCCATTGCTGAATCGCAATCCCATGCAGCGTTGTGTAGGCGAGGTAGATAATCGGAATCTGCAAAATTGTCAGAGTGTTCTTAATGGCGATTACTCCACGAGGTCCCATGGTGATCCAGAGATAGTTATACATAACCGGTACAACCAGGTGCATGAGCGTTGAGGTTAACCAGTACCAACCCTTAGGCGGAAAGACAGGGAGAAGTACTGTGTTGTAAACCAAACCGGTGACGGTAATCATGATCAACCCGGTTGCAAAGAGATTCTTAAATGCCTTGAAATGGGTTTTATCTCTCCAGATACATATACCTAGGATGCCAACCAGAATATTTGACCAGATTGTGAAGTAGCTGAAGAAGCCGACAATTCGCACCGGCGCAGTATCTTGATGGAAGAGCGTCTGATCCTTGATGAAAACTGGATCGATATTAAAGGTGGTGAGAATTAGGGAGAGTGTTAGCCCGAAAAAAGCAAAGAAGGCGAGCCATCCATATAACTGGCGGCTCACCTTCTCCATAAAATTTAGAAGATTAGTCTTTCTTGGACTTCTTCTCTTGCTTGGCTAGACGCTTCTCCTTGAGATTGAGCTTTGGCTCTTTCTTGGTGTTTGCGTTGCTCTTCTGTTCCTTATTTGCCATTTTCTACTCCTTCGTGATCTAGTCATAGGTTACCTGAAATTTCCAGAAGAAAGGCCCCGCAAGAATGATCTCGCGAGGCCTTTCTTAACTACTTTGCGCTTATTTGAATGAAGTTGCGAGCGCGCAGAGGATTCCTGAAATTGCTATCCAGGTGAACCATGATCCTGCTGTGCGTTGACGCCACTCTTCGAGAGTTGGATCGAGCTTGGTGCGATAGCCTCGCAAAACCAAACCCAACGCAACGAATGCACCAATGATGTAGTGGAACATATTTGCTCCAGCTACAAGTACCCAGTTTGAAGCGTAGGCGCCGTTGTAGAACGGACGACCAGCGCTGTCTTGAGCGATGAATGGCATATGAGCCATCTGATGCCATTGGTAATAACCACCAACGAGTAGAGCCACTAGAGCAATAATTGCCGTCGCATTTCGCACTCCGCGGTTATATTCACCGGTGCGGTGAGCAATTGCAGCGACAATCAAACCTGCAGCAGCTACCCAGCCAGAGGCAGTGCTAAAGGAATGAACTCCCTTAGGTAGCCATGCCTGGTTGGTGTTGAGGTTACGTAGATAGAACCACGAGAAGATCATTCCAAAGAGGAATGCTCCATCGGCGACTATCAGAAGGCGAACGCCTAGACGCTCACGACGACCAACAGCCTCTGGTGAATCGTGATGAACGTGGAACTCGGTGTCATGCGCCATTTACTTTGCGCTCCTTCCATAGCCATATGGATCGCTAGTTACAACAGGTGGAGTATCGAAGTTAACGAGTGGGACCGGATATGGAACCGTCCACTCAAGAGTCTTCGCACCCCATGGGTTCATCGGCGCAATCTTTCCGCTACGCCATGAGTGAATAATCGACCAGAGCAGAACGAGCATTCCAAAGCCGACACTATAAGCACCAATTGTGCTTATTAAGTTTGCGTGAGCAAAGAGGTGCGCGTAATCGGCAACACGGCGAGGTTGACCCTCGGCTCCTGCGATGAACATTCCAAGGAAGAGGACGTTAAACCCAATCTGGACGAACCAGAATGAGATGTAACCGCCGCGCTCATTGAGCATTCGTCCTGTCATCTTAGGGAACCAGTATGCAAGACCTCCGATCGCACCGGTGAGTGCAGCACCCATCAGCGTGTAATGGAAGTGGGCAGTTACATACATGGACCCGTGGAGGTAGTTATCGGCAGGGACATCCGAGAGATAGATGCCAGTAATTCCACCGATTAGGAAATCCCAGATAAATGCATAGACCGAGAGCATCGGCAGCTTCATCCAAGGTCGTCCACGCCACATCGTTCCTACAAGTACCAGGAACAGCAATCCGGTAGGGACTGAGATGAACTCGGTGGTCACCATGAATGGGCCATTAAGAGAAGGCATCCAGCCAGCCATATACATATGGTGAGCCCAGACGAGTACAGACAAGCCTGCGATGCCCGCGAAACCCGCAATAGCAGCGTTGTAGGAGAAGAGCGGCTTACGTACAAATACAGGGGCAATCTCCATCAATGCAGCAACACCTGGTATCAGGATCACATACACCTCTGGGTGACCCATAATCCAGAAGAGGTTGGCGTAAAGCCATCCGCTTCCGCCTACATTTGCATCGTAGAAGCCAGTCGCAATCGTGCGATCCATAGCGGTTTGAATCATCGCAACCATGAAGGTTGGGAATGCTGGGATTGCGAGAGCAACTGAGATGGTCGCGCCAATCACGAAGATTGGAACTCGATTCCATTTCATTCCCTTTGCGCGCATCGCAACAACCGTGGTGGTGATGTTCATACCAGCGATAGCTGTCGAGAAAGCGAAGATGATGATGGTCGCAACAAAGGCATTCATTCCTGGTCCAGCTTGATCGCTCAATGGAGCATATGCAGTCCAACCAGTAGGAATTCCTCCAAGGAACCAAGCGCTACAGAGCACTGGAACCGCGGTGAAAAGTACCCACCAGCTAAGTGCGTTGAGACGAGGGAAGGCCATATCGGCTGCACCAATCATGATTGGCATGATGTAGTTACCGAAGGGGCCAGTCGCAACAATGATCATTGCAATAATCATTGTGATTCCATGAAGTCCAACGAGTGAGTTATAGATAACAGGAGTCACAAAGCGGGAACCGGGGGTAGCCAAATTGGTTCTAATCATCATGGCCATCGTGCCGCCAACTCCAAGGAGAGCCATTACGCCTACCAAGTATTGGATACCGACAACTTTATGGTCGGTGCAATATTTGAAGTAGCGTGAAATTCCTTGACCATCTCCAGCGAGATAGAGCTGCTCTTCATCGGTGAGATCTTTTCCAATTAACCAGCGGAAAGGTCCGATGAATGCACCGATTCCAATAAGGAATCCGACGCTCCATGCGAACATCGACATCAAGAGAACTTTGTTTACGTTGTGAGAGTCGGTCATATCGCGACCGGCCTTCATTGCGTAATACGTACCCCAGCAGAAGATGATTCCTAGAACCATGCCGGTTCCCATGTTGAGTTTGGTAATCAAACTCTTCTGCGGATTAGGGATTGGACGAGATGATGCAGGTGCGTGTGAAAGGGTTGTCATTCTTGAACGCCTCCTGTTGCTTGGATAGATGAGACCCAGCTACTGAAATCAGATGGGGTTTGAACAGCGCCACTGGTTTCCAT
>CAITFY010000167.1 GCA_903891755.1 uncultured Actinomycetes bacterium
CTACATATTTCTGATCGAGTTGTTGTGATGTATCTGGGTCGCGTTATGGAAGAGGCCCCAACAGGAGACCTCTACGCCTCACCTCGCCATCCGTACACCAAGGCGCTCTTATCTGCGGTTCCTATCCCAGATCCCCGCGAAGCGAGGGCGCGCGAGCGCATCATGCTGCAAGGAGATCTCCCAAGCCCTGCTAACCAGCCTTCAGGATGTTTCTTTAGCACTCGGTGCTGGAAAGCTCAAGATAAGTGTCGCGCAGTGGCGCCAGAAGTTTACGAAATCTCTCCAAATCACAAGATAGCCTGCCACTTTCCCGAAGAGGCTTAACTACCAGATTCGGACTCGCTCCGACTCTGGTAGCCAGAGTGCATCTCCCTCTTGAACTCCAAATGCCGCGTAAAACTCCGGCAAGTTCTTCAATATTTGATTGGTTCTAAATTCGGCAGGGGAGTGCGGATCCATTGAGATCAAGCGCTTAATCTCCTCAAGGCGCAATTTGCTATTCCAAATCTGCGCGTAACCGATAAAGAATCTCTGCTCACCGCTCAGACCATCAATAACGGGCGCAGGAGCCCCTTCTAAGGAAATTTGGTAAGCCTCGTAAGCGATGCAGGCACCACCGAGGTCGCCAATGTTCTCGCCAATTGTGAGCGCGCCATTGACGTGTACATCAGGGGCATCAGTTGGATGCAGAGCCTCGTATTGATCAATGAGTTTCTTAGTGAGAACTTCAAATCTCTCTCGATCTTCCTCGCTCCACCAATTATTGAGGTTTCCATCTCCATCAAATTTAGAGCCCTGGTCATCAAAGCCATGGCCAATTTCATGGCCTATTACAGCGCCGATGCCACCGTAATTAACGGCATCGTCAGCCTCCAGATTGAAGAAGGGCGGCTGCAAGATTGCCGCCGGGAAGACAATCTCGTTGTAGAGCGGGTGGTAGTACGCATTCACCGTTTGAGGAGTCATACCCCATTCGGTGCGATCAATCGGCGTACCAATCTTGGAGAAGTTGAACTCTTGGGCGAAGAGGGTGACAGCTTCTAAGTTTGCGATGAGATCATCAGGTGTAATTGTGAGTTTCGAGTAATCACGCCACTTATCCGGGTAGCCGATTTTTGGCATGAACTTATTGAGTTTTTCAAGAGCCATCTTCCGAGTTGGCTCACTCATCCACTCCAATTTAGCGATATCAATGCGATAGGCCTCAATGAGATTTTCTACGAGTTGCACCATTCGCGCCTTTGCGGCTGGTGGGAAATGACGTGCCACATACTCTTGGCCGATCGCCTCACCAAGCGCACCTTCGACAAGTGATACTCCGCGCTTCCAACGCTCACGAAGTTCTGGCGTCCCCGAGAGAGTTCTGCCGTAAAAATCAAAGTTCTCATCGACAAAATCGCTGGAGAGGTAAGCGGCGGTTCCTGAGATCAAGTGCCAGGTTAGCCAAGATCTCCATTTTTCGACTTCGAAGGCGGCAAGCAACTCGGTAATGCCTTCAAAGTGGGAGGGCTGCTGAACGATGAGATCTTCCATGAGGTGGCTTGGAACTTTGGCTGCTTTCATCCAGAGTTCCCACTCAAATCCTGGCGTTAAGGCTTTGAGCCCGGCAAAGTCATAAGGGTTCAGGACTTGGCTCATATCGCGATCTTTTACCTGATCGAAGTGGTTTGCTGCGATCAGTGTTTCAAGTTCTAGCGTTCTCGTGGCGTGTCCAGCCGCGTCATCAATTCCAGCTAACTCAAACATCTTTGTAGCGTGTTTAAGGAAAGCCTCGCGGATCGGCGCGTACTGCTCTTCACGGTAGTAGGCCTCATCCGGCAGACTAATTCCGCCTTGGGACATGTACATGACATAGCGATTGCTATCGTGAGCATCTACCTCGACGCCAATATAGAAGAGCCCGCCTAAGCCCCTTGCTTCTAGCCCGCCCATTACCTGAAGGAGTTCGTTGCTGCTCTCGACAGAAAGAGTCTTCGCAATGTCTTCTTTGATGGGAGAAATTCCTAGGGCCTCAATTCGCTCCTCATTCATAAAGGATCTAAAGAGATCGCCGATTTTCTGAGCGTTGCTCCCAGGTTCTGCTTCGACTTTAGATAGGTCCTCGATTATCTGCCGCACCTGTAATTCGCTTTTTTCGCGCAACATCGCAAATGAGCCATAGCTTGCTCTATCGGCCGGAATTTCAAAGTTCTTGAGCCAAGTCCCGTTGACGTACCTAAAAAAATCTTTTCGTGGTGAAACGTTGGTATCAAAGCGATCGTGGGTGATTCCGCTAACGAGCTGTCCATGTGAGGTCATGAACTAAGCGTAATAGAAGAGGAAGAAGCGGAAGGATCAAAAGTAATTCAACTTTCAACCACTTCAAATACAAAGTATGATGAGCCTATGCCCGCTAAGAAGATTGAGCCCAAATGGCTCTCACCCAAGGAGTTGAAGGCTTGGCGTAGTTACATTGTCGCCTCGCGCAGACTCTGGGATGCCATGGAGATCGATTTAGCGCCTCACGAGCTCTCTATGTCAGATTATGAAATTTTGGTTCATCTGAGCGAAGCTCCAGAACGTCAAATTCGTATGAGTGAACTGGCCGAGAGCGCCATGATCTCTAAATCTCGTCTCTCCCATCGAATGAAAGTTATGGAGAAGGCTGGATGGGTGCGACGTGAGGTCTGCACAATTGATAAGCGCGGGCAGTTTGCAATTATGACGGAGAAGGGTTGGAAGGCGATAGTTAAAGCCGCGCCGGATCATGTTGCAAGTATTCGCTCTCGCTTTATTGACCACATGACTGCGAAAGATCAAGAAGACCTAGCC
>CAITFY010000168.1 GCA_903891755.1 uncultured Actinomycetes bacterium
GCAGCTGCTAATCCTGGTTCAAACCACATCTTCCTATTTATCGGTGTTCTCTTCGTCTCAGTCGGCTTGCTCTTCAAAGTTGGAGCAGCTCCCTTCCACTCTTGGACCCCTGATGTTTATCAAGGCGCTCCAACTCCAGTAACTGGATTCATGGCTGCATGTACAAAGGTTGCAGCGTTTGGTGCAATGTTCCGTATCTTTATTGTCGGCTTCGGTGCAATCGCAAATGATTGGCGTCCAATCTTGGTTGCCATTGCTATCGTCACCATGGTCGGTGGAGCAATCGCGGCAATCTCACAGCGCGATGTAAAGCGCACCTTGGCTTACTCCTCCATCACTCACGCCGGTTTCTTGCTCGCTGGAGTTATCTCCCTGAGCAAAGTTGGCCTCACGTCAATGATGTTCTATCTCGTTGCTTATGGTTTTGCGACTATCGGCGCATTTGGAATTGTGACCTTGGTCCGCGATTCAACTGGTGAGGTCAACGATCTCAATCGTTGGGCGGGCCTAGCGAAGAAATCTCCTGCTGTTGCAAGTGCATTTTCACTTTTCTTACTCAGCTTCGGTGGAATCCCGCTTACCGCAGGTTTCATCGCCAAGTTCTCAATCTTCTCGGCTGCTTATGCCAGTGGAAATATTGCGATTGTCGTAGTCGGTGTAATCTCCAGCGCCATCGCACTCTTCTTCTATCTACGTGTCGTGTTGATCATGTTCTTCAAAGAACCTACGGATGACACAGTCACAGTTGCTGTTCCATCATTTATGGTGGGTTCAGGAATCACAATCTGTTTTGTGATCACCTTAGTTCTTGGTGTTTATCCAGACCTGCTTTTCAATCTGGCTAACACGATGACAACTCTGGTTCCTTAATCTCCGCTGACTTCGCTAAAGGGATTTGATTCACCGCGCGCTTCTGGGTGATCATAGAAATCTTGGATGATTGGATATAACAAGTGTGGCTTTACCTTATGCGTTGCATGCGGTGAGCCGGGAATAATTGCTAAGCGACCATTAGGAAGCGCCTGAAAGAGATCAACTCCGTGGTGAGGAGAAAATGGTTCATTATCTCCATTGACCACCAGCGTTGGGCAGGTGATTGTTGCCAACTCTTCAAGAGTCATATTCGGTTCAGTTGCCCAGACTTCATAGGCCTTATGGATAATCTGATCGAGGACTTCAGGCGCATCAGGTGAGCGCTCTGCAAATTCGGCACGGTTCTCATCGGTAATAATTACCTCACCGCCCAGAGTTAATTCAGCATCCCATGTGTAGTTAGTGCCAGTGGCGATAATCGAGAGCACAAGCTCTGGTCTAGCTATAGCAACCATGAGAGCGATGATGCCGCCATCACTATGTCCCAAGATATGGGTCGGTTCGCCGATGACATCTTCAATGTAAGCGATTGCTTCATCGCGCTGAAATTCAAAGTGGTAGAAACCCTCTCGGATTCCGGTGCGGCCATGTCCAGTTCTGTCATATCCGTAGATATGAAAGCGATCTTCTACTGGGGGCAAAATATGTGGCGTGAAATTTTCCGTCGCGCTCAATCCACCATGCAGCAAGAGCAATGGTGGAGCCTTCTTTGGATACTCAACGCTCCACGTAAGATGACCGCGAAGGTTGATGTAGGCCATGGTTTAGAGCGAATCCATGATGTGGCGATTTCCACGATCAAAGGTGAGGTAGTTCCAGCTCCAATCGGCGATGGTGCCGATGCGATTGCGTCCACCCATGAGATAGAAGAGGTGCAAGAAGAGCCATCCGAACCAAGCGATTGGTCCGCTGATCTTTAACTTCTTAACTTGGATGATGGCCTTGTGACGACCGATAGTGGCCATCGAACCCTTGTCCTTATAAATGAATTCCTTAAGAGGCTGACCCTTTGCAACGCGCTTAATCTGATCAGCAACGAAGCGACCTTGTTGCATCGCAACTGGTGCTACTTGCGGCAAGAAGCGACCGTTTGATCCCTTGGCGCCGGCGCAGTCACCGACCGCCCAGATATATGGGTAATGCGCAATCTGCATTGTCTGTTCTGTCTTGAGGCGGAAACCCTCGGTAGGAACATTGAGATCATAAATAGCGGGAGAGCTTGTGACTCCCGCCGCCCAGACCATGACGTGGGCACGCATTGAGGTTCCATCTGCAAAATTAATCTGTCCGGCCTCAAGAGATTTAACGGCCGTCTTGAGCATGAGATTTACGCCGAGCTTTTGTAATTCAACTTGGGCTTTATCGGTCAACGATTGATCAAACATTGGAAGTACGCGTGGGCCAGCCTCAACGAGGTAGACATCGATATTTGCTGCGGCTTCTGCCTGATCATTCTTCAATGGACCCTTGATGAGTTCACCGAGAGCACCGGCCATCTCAACGCCAGTTGGGCCGCCACCGACGACAACGACCTTAAGGCGAGTGTCATCTTGGAAGCGACAGAGATCTTCGTAGCGACGCATAATTTCAGAGCGGATGATGAGTGATTCGTGAATGGATTTCATTCCGAGTCCAAATTCATGAACTCCAGGAATTCCAAAGTCGGCAGTCACTGAGCCGAGGGCGATAACGAGATGGTCGAAGGGGATGACCTCGCTGCTATCGAGCTTGACGGTCTTGTTCTTGTGGTCAACAGAGATCGGGGAGCCCATATGAAAGCGGCCGCCAGCTTTACGGAGCGCTCCACGGATGGGATAGGCGATGTGGTCAGCGGCAATTCCGGCTGTCGATACCTGATAGAGGAGGGGGAGAAATGTCTGATAGTTGTTACGGTCAACGACGGTGACATCCGCATCATGACCGAGCGCTTCTGCCGTCGCTAAGCCGCCAAAGCCTCCGCCAAGAATCACCACACGAGGTTTGGACATAGACCTACCTTTTTTCATTACTAGAAATTTCATCTCTCAGAACCTGTGTGCGCAGTCTACTGTTAATGACATGAGCGCAACTCCAGAGTCACGCAGGGTGCTTGTCACAGGGGCCTCCGGGTATGTAGGTAGCCGATTGGTTACTTCACTTCTCAGCCAAGGAGCGCTAGTTCGAGTTCTGGTTCGAGACCGAGCAAAGATTGTGGGTCAACCTTGGTATGAGAAGGTTGAGGTGGCGGTTGGAAGTGCTACTGAACTCTCTGAGATCCGAGCCGCGCTTGAAGGAGTTCACACCGCTTTCTATCTATTGCACTCAATCGGTGCTGGTCCAAGGTTTGATGAAGTAGAACAAAATATGGCGCTGACCTTCGGGCAGGCAGCAGAAGAGTGCAAGGTTGCACAAATTATTTATCTCGGCGGGATTATGAGCGCCTCCAAACATAAGGCAAGTCAGCACATGGCCTCTCGTGCAAATACCGGTACCTGTTTAGCAAAATTTAATGTGCCTGTATTGCAATTGAGAGCAGGAATTATTGTTGGCTCTGGCTCAGCCTCTTTTGAAATGATCAGGCATATGACCCATCGCCTACCCATCATGATTACGCCAAAGTGGGTTAAGAATCGAACACAACCCATCGCTATTCGCGATGTCCTTTATTACCTTTCTAAAGCCGCAACATTTTCAGAGCCAAAATCAGGAATATATGACATCGGCGGCCCTGATATTTTTACCTATGCAAATTTGATTGAAGAGTTTGCTCGTATTGCAAAGTTGAGAAAGCGAATCATTATTAAAGTTCCCTTTCTTTCAGTCTGGTTATCGAGTTTATGGATTGGTTTTGTAACCCCCGTTCCTGTGGCGCTCGCTCGCCCACTCGTTGGCTCCTTAATAAGTGAATCAATAGTTGATAAAAAGCACTCTGTTTCACTCATAATTCCACCTCCCGCCGAGGGATTGCTCACCGTTGATAAGGCATTTGAATTAGCTCTCTCAAAGGTAGAGCACCATGAAGTTGAATCTCGTTGGTCGGATGCCAGCGCACTCATGCCACCTTGGCAGAAAACACAATCAGATCCTGCTTGGGCAGGTGAGGCTGAATATCATGATGAACAAGTTGTGTATACATCTGCCTCCCGTACTGCTCTATGGCAGAGCATTGAGGAGATCGGCGGACCGCGAGGTTGGTACGGGGCTGATGTCTTGTGGTGGTTGCGTGGAGCTCTTGATCGCTTAATGGGCGGGGTAGGACTTCGCCGCGGCAGACGAGATCCGAATTTCTTGCGACAAGGAGAGAGTCTTGATTTCTGGCGGGTGGAGAGCTTGCGTGCCAATCACGAGCTCACCTTGTATGCCGAGATGATCTTGCCTGGAAAAGCCTGGTTGCAATTCACAGTTGATGAAGTAGAGCATGAGGGCAAGACGGTACGGCGCTTAAATCAACGGGCAAGTTTTCAACCCAAGGGTTTCGGTGGACATCTCTATTGGGGATTGGTGCTGCCCTTCCATCGTCTGATATTTCCAACTATGGCAAGAAATATTTTGAAAGAGGCGATGCGGAAAGATGCGCTGCCTCCCAACACGAATTAACTCAGAGTGGGAATAGCCTGAAAAAGTCAGAGCAGCCATTTAGTATCAGAGCATGGAATCCCAGAGCAGCGCCGCGAGCCTTCAGAGCAGTACAGAGAGCGGCCTGACCGAGTTAGAACTTCGAATCCTGGATTTTGAGAAGCAGTGGTGGCGTTACGCCGGGGCTAAGGAGTCCTCCATTAAGGAGCTCTTTGACCTCACCCCACCTGCCTATTACCAACTGCTCAACAACCTGATCGACCGCGAGGCCGCCCTTCTGAGCCAGCCAATGCTGGTCAAGCGCCTGCGCCGCCTACGTGAGGCTCGTACTGAGGCTCGTTCAGCCGGCTTTCGCCTCTAAGCACCCAGTTCACCCCCTAAAAGCCTCCACTCGGTTGGCAGCCCATAAGGCCTTTCGCTAGAGTTTGGTTAGCACTCTCGCCCCGACTCTGCTAATTGGCAGCGTGGCGCGCGAGAAGTGGAAATCCAAAAGCGCTGAATAAAAAGGGAGCACATCATGGCCGTTGCCATTAAGCCACTTGAAGATCGCATCGTTGTAAAGGCCCTAGAGGCTGAGCAGACCACCGCATCTGGTTTAGTTATTCCAGATACCGCCAAAGAGAAGCCACAGGAAGGCACAGTTGTTGCTGTTGGCCCAGGTCGCTTCGACAATGGCGTCCGCATCCCAATCGATGTAAAAGTTGGAGACGTTGTTCTTTACAGCAAGTACGGCGGAACAGAAGTTAAGTACAGCAATGAGGAGTTCCTCGTTCTCTCTGCCCGCGATGTATTAGCAATCATTGAGAAGTAAGCATCATGGGTAAAACACTTTCATTCGACGAGAACGCTCGTCGTGCGATGGAACGCGGCGTTAATATTCTCGCCGATACCGTCAAAGTAACACTCGGACCTCGCGGTCGTAACGTCGTACTCGCTAAGGGTTATGGCGCACCGCTCATCACTAATGATGGCGTAACAATTGCTAAAGAGATTGAACTTGAAGATCCAGCCGAGAACATGGGCGCACAGCTTGTTAAGCAAGTTGCTGAGAAGACCAATGATGTAGCCGGTGATGGAACAACCACCGCTACCGTTCTCGCACAAGCAATGGTGAAGGAAGGTCTTCGTAACCTTGCCGCCGGCGC
>CAITFY010000169.1 GCA_903891755.1 uncultured Actinomycetes bacterium
GAGTCTTAAACCCTTATCCCGTAATTCATTCTGTTCAGCCATGGTCTTAGCCTAAACCTCCTCGGAGAATGTGAACAAAGCTTCGATGTAGTGCTCACCTGTAATGCCCAGATTTTGAGCATTAGGTGGAGCAGTCTGCGGTTCTAGACAAACTCCATCACTATCTTCTGTGTAAACCACCCAATATGGAGCATCAGATTCGACTGTGATGCGCGCGGCTCCCGGCCATACAACTGATGGAACGCCTTTGATATCGGTGAAACAGTCATCCCATGGTTCTTTAGGCTGAGGGACGAACTCACCGGTTGGAAGCCCATCATCACCACGGAGCATCATTCGACCTGCGGAGAACTCCACCTCTGCAGCATCTCCCCGTTCTAGTTCGCGGGGGAACCAAGGGTGGAATCCGAGCCACGCTGGAAGATCACAACCATTTGGCGTGTATTCCAAAATCCAACGAACCGCATCGTCCAAAATTTCAATTGTCTGTTCGACTACCGCGCCGTTGTATGGAGCGGGAAGTTCTAATCTGGAGCGACCGCTTCCAGTTTCCTGCCACGAACTTGTGAATCCGTATCCGTGAATTGCATGCGGCGGTGACCAACTTGTTGGAAGGGTATGCACAACTCCAGATTCGCTGGTGATCAATCCTTCATCGATACGACCAGCCCATGGCGCCATTGCATACCAGCCCCATGACAAGGGAGTTCCACGAAAGGGCACTGCGAATTGCAGATCGCGCCATTGGAGTGATGCGATACGTGCACCTTGATCGAGGTCAATCGATACAGAAATTTCTGATCCATCAATATGTTGCATTAGTAACCTTCTAACTCACTCTGCGTAGGGGGATTTGCGCCAGCGCGCGAACAGGTAATAGCTGCAGCACGCGCAGCGCGATTGAGAGTTTTTTCTAGAGTTTCACCGACGATATGCGCAAGACCATATTTAACGATTGATTCAACCAAGATTGCGCCGACAGTATCTCCCGCACCAACGGTGTCGACCACTTCGATCTTGACACCTGGAACCGTGACTTCGCCATCTTGAGTGAAGCCGTCAATTCCATCAGCACCCTTAGTGATAACCACGAGCTGGGTCTTCTCGCTTATAAATGACTCGGCAGCGCTTCTAAAGTCCATCTCGGGATAGAGCCAAGCGAGGTCATCATCACTCATCTTGATGACATCTGAGATGGTCGCCCACTTCTGCACAATCTCTTGATATCTCTCACGGTCATTGACGACAGAGCTGCGGATGTTCGGATCAAACACCAATGGCGCTTTAACTTGTTTCGCCCAATTGAATAATTTGGTGGCGCCAGGTTCCACAATCGTGGCGAGGGTTCCAATGTGCAAAACTGCAGGTGGAGTTGCGGGATTAGGTAACCAGGATTCATCAAATTCAAATGTGGCTGTTCCATCGATGAGGAATTCATATGATGCACTTCCATCGTTATCCAAAGTAACTGTCGCCAAACAGGTTGGATTATCTGAGGTGAGTGTGTAATCAAGTTTCACGCCATCGGCAAGAAGTTCAGCACGCGCTTGCTGACCATAAGCATCAGTAGAAATACCATCGATGAAGTAGGAATCAAAACCAAGGCGAGCAAGTGCTTTAGCGGTATTTGCGGGACCGCCGCCAACAATCGCAACGCGACCGCCATCTTTTGGGATTAAATCGATAAGAACTTCACCTGCAACCCAGATGGGTGTACTCATTCGTTCTCACCGACGCGAGCCAAGTATTCAGTAATAACGCGAATACCAAAGAGATGATCCTCTACTTGTGGCAATCCACTTATAAGCAAGATTCCCTTGAGACCTTCACCCGTGACGTTGAGGGGAAGTCCACCACCATGAATCGCATGGGTCTCCTCAGGTAAACCGTATGTGTCATACCAATCAATTTCAGCCTCTTCAGCCTTTACACGCTCCAACATCGTGGAGTGACCGGTAGCGAGAACTACCCGAGCTTTACGTGCAATCCATGAAGGTTGATCTGGCTTAGCTCCAGGAAGCGCTGTGTGAAAGACGGTCCACTCACCGAGACGAACTTCAATGGAGATTGCAAGTGATTCGCGTTTAGCGATCTCCACCGCTATCTCACCGATTGTTACCGCATCCTTAAGATCACAATGTGGAAGAACGAGAATCTGCTCCTCTAGTTCTAGCTGTTCACTTGTGAAGCCACCAGTTGTCATGTGCACACTCTAATAGAGAGCCATAAACTTCTCCGTATGACCCATATTTCATTGAATAAAACTGACCTGAAAGTCCACCCATTGTGCCTTGGCGGAAATGTCTTTGGCTGGAGCGCTGATGAGACGCAATCCTTCGCGGTACTCAACGCCTATACCGAGCACAATGGAAATTTCATTGATACCGCAGATGTCTACTCTGAATGGAAAGATGGCAATACCGGCCATGACAGCGAGACCATCCTCGGTAAGTGGATGAAGCAGCGCGGAAATCGCAGCGAAATTGTTATTGCAACCAAGGTTGCAAAGCTCTCCACTCGAGCTGGGCTGTCTGCCGCAAATATCACCGCAGCAGTGGATGACTCCCTACGCGCACTTCAAACAGATTACATCGATATTTATTATGCCCACGAGGATGATAAGACTGTGCCACTGCGCGAAACACTTGGCGCATTTGATGCACTCGTGAAGTCAGGAAAGGTTCGCTACATCGCCGCCTCTAATTACACCGGAGAGCGATTGGCTGAGGCAATTGAGATCTCGAAGGTAGAAGGCTTTGCTCAGTATGTTGCTCTTCAAAATCATTACAACCTCCTCGAGCGCAAAGAGTTCGAGGGTGATGCCGCTCCAGTTGTGATTCAGGAAGGAATCTCTGCGATTCCATACTTTGGTCTCGCTCGCGGCTTCTTAACAGGAAAGTACCGCCAAGGCGAAACTGTTAATTCAGTTCGTGCAGCCGGAGTTGCAGCATATGAGAATGAGCGCGGTTACCAGGTCGTCTCACTTCTTCACGACATTGCCAAGACACACAACACCACGATCGCATCCGTTGCTCTCGGTTGGCTCGCCGCACAACCTGGCGTATCCACTCCAATCGCAAGTGCTCGCACAGTTGAGCAACTTCAAGAGATAGTAAATATCGCTTCTCTTAGTGCAGATGAGATTGCGGAGTTGTCAGATTTAACGAAGTAGGCAAGTAAAAACAAATAGACCCTTGAATTTCAAGGGTCTATTTTTGTCTATTGACGATGGACAATAATAGATTAGCACGATTCACAGTTCCCTATTGTCCACACTAAGTAAAAAGTTACATAACCCCCATTGATTGCAAATTTAGACTTCCCCTGTGCGGCTGTAGCTCAGTGGATAGAGCAATCTATTGACGGTGGATTGGTCGTGAGTTCGAATCTCACCAGTCGCATACCTACAAGGAGAGGTTCTCGCCTCGTCAGCGAGAACCTCTTTCTCTCTTACTTTGTGGCGACAGGTGTAGGTACAGCCCCTCCAGCTGGACCTCCGCCAAATCCACCACCGGGAGTGATACCCAGTTGTGTAAAGCAGGTCTGCATCGCTTGCGCCGTCGCTGGATCCTGGAAGTTAGGACGCGAGGTAGCGGACAAGGTGATGCCTGCCTTCTTCAAACATGCGGTTAACTCTGGGTTAGAGAATGCACCTCCACGTCGAGCGCCGCTGTTAGTTGCAGCCGGGGAAGCTGCAGGTACTGGAGCAGAACTCGTTGTGGAAGTTGTACCGCTTGCAGAAGCTCCTGTTGTTGATGTTGTTGAACCAGCTGCAGCCGCGCCGGTATCTGTTACGCGAGCCGCATCTCCCGCGACGAGTGATGATGCCTGCGTTGGATCATCGAGCGTGATTGTCACGGTTGATCCTTTAACAGATTGAATTGTGCCCGTGATTCGGTTTCCACCGAATCCACCTGCTACACCGCCTGTCCCTGTTCCACCCGCTGCACCAAATCCACCTCCGCCGCCGAAGGCTGCGCGGAGAGAGGCAAAGGAACGCGCACCGGTAGATGATGAAGATTTTGTGGCTTCGTAATGTCCGTACCAAGTGCCCACGGAGAGCAAGCCAACAATCACAAAGAGAGTTGCGAGCACTCGCGTGTATTTATTGGTCCACTGAAAAGTGCCCTTAGCGAGCTCCTCTTCCAAGTTATCTTCGACTTCAGTGGCGAAGAGATCGAATTTCGGAGCGTCGGGATTTATTTCATCATTCATGTCGGAGTGCCTCGATTGGTCGTAGTGATGCTGCGCGTTGTGCCGGGTAGCCACCGAAGAAGACACCGATTAAGATGCTTACTCCGAAGGCCAAGAAAACAGATGCAGGAACGATTACTGGCTTAGTTCCAACGATGGTGAAGTGGCTACCAATAAGGCCGACGACCACTCCCAATATCCCGCCTAAGAGCGAAAGTATCGTTGCTTCAATCAGGAACTGGCTAAGGATGGCGCCTTTAGGTGCGCCAATCGCTTTGCGAATTCCGATCTCACGAGTTCGTTCGATAACGGTCACCAACATGATGTTGGTGATTCCAATTCCACCAACAAGTAGTGAAATTGCCGCCACCATTCCGAGCAGAGTCGTAAAGGTCTGCGAACTCGTCGAAGCTGTGGTTAAGAGCGAGGCCTGGTTAAAGACGCTGAAATCAGCGCTCTTGGAACCTGATATTCCGTGGCGAGCATCCAAGATCGTGGTGAGCTCATTCTGTGCCGCAGTCGTCGTTGTGGATTTAGTAGCTTCAACCAAAATACTTGAGAGCGCCTGATTGCCGGTGATGGTGTTCTCCATCGTGGTGATTGGAATCAAGACCAAACTATCTCCATCTTGAAAACCGGAAGCACCCTTCTTGGCGGTGAGGCCGATGACCGTGAACTGAATTCCAGAGCATCGCATCGTCTGACCAATTGGGCTCTCAGTCCCGAAGAGGGCTGTTGCTGTGGTCTGACCAATGAGCGCGACGCGTCTAGATTGAGTCACATCGTCATTAGTGAAATATGAGCCGGATTGAATCGAAGTATTGCTCGCCTGGTAATAAGCCGGCCACGTTCCATAGAAGGTGGAAGGTGTACTGGTGTTGCTTCCAACGACGCAGGTTCCATTTGTGGAGACAATTGGCGCAACTTGTTTGATATCAGGTGCTTGAGTCTTGTCCGTCAGTGCGACCGTATCCAAGATTGTGAGTGGCTTCTGCGAGTTTGCACTCGCGCGAGCTCTAAAGCCAAAGCCATTACCACCAGAGCGAACCTGCAGGGAGTTGGTGCCGAGGCGATCAAGAGAAGATTGGATCGCCTTACTTGAGCCATTACCGACTGCGAGCAAGATGATTACCGAGGCCACACCAATTGTGATTCCAAGAACTGTTAAGAAAGTTCGAAGTCGATTGGTGAAGAGTCCGCGGAAAGCGAATCGGATGATTTCATAGACGCTCATGCGACGCGCTCCTTGTTGAGTTCATCGCCGACAATCTTTCCATCACGCATACGAATAATTCGTTTTGCGCGGTGAGCGACATCGAGTTCATGAGTGATGACAACCACGGTGCGACCTGCGGCGTTAATCTGATCAAAGAGATCGAGCAAGTCTGCAGTTGATTTGGAATCAAGTGCGCCGGTTGGTTCATCAGCCAAGAGAAGTGCGGGCCGCGTTGCAAGTGCGCGAGCTACCGCTACGCGCTGCTGCTGCCCACCTGATAACTCTGTTGGCTCGTGATTGATGCGATCTCCTAATCCAACGACGTCGAGTGCTACTAGGGCGCGTTCACGCCGCTCCTTCGGTTTCACCCCTTGATAGGCCATAGGGAGTTCGACATTGGCAATCGCAGTCGTTCGCGGAATGAGATTGAATGATTGAAAAATGAATCCAATCTTTCTGCCACGTACGATGGAGAGATGAGATTCATCCATGGATGAGATCTCTATTCCATCGAGAAAATACTCACCGCTAGTCATGTCATCGAGCGCACCAAGGATATTCATCAAGGTGGATTTACCCGATCCTGATGGACCCATGATTGCTACATACTCACCCGGCTGGATTGTCAGACTGACTCCGTCCAGAGCGAAGATTGATGCATCACCTACGCCGTAACGCTTAACAGCGTCTCGAACTTCGATGACGGGTTGCTGATCAACCACCGAATCCACCGCCTCCGCCGCCTGCTCGGCCTCCGCCGAATCCACCGCCACCTAAGCCAGCACCACCGAGAGTAGATGGCACTCCAGTGAGAGCAGATGAGGATGAAGAGCTAGTTATCGTGGGTAGAGCTACGAGTTGACCAACCTTGAGTCCAGACAAAATCTCATCGCTTGAATCACCGACGACTCCAACAACAACCGGGGTAGGCGTTTCGACCTGCTTGCCCTTAACGGTTGTAACCACGTTGACTGTTGATATCTGGCCACGAGTGGTGACTGCGCGCGACGTTACCGAGATGGCATTTGGAGAATCAGCGACTGTCACAGTGGCTGTCGCCGTCATGCCGGGTTTGAGTCCAGCTACCTTTCCAGTTAATTGGAAGGTCACTGTGTAGGTGGTTGCTCCGCTTGATGTCGTCGGAAGCAGCGCTACGTTAGAAACTTTGGCATCTCCAACTGCATCTGGAAGGGCAGTGAATGCCATTGAGGCGCTCTGGCCGACTGCAATTTTTGCAACATCAGATTCTGAGAATCCAGCCGTTACTTGCAGACCGCCGACATCTGTAAGAACGATAAATCCGGTTGCTCCAGTGCTGCCATTTGTGGGAGTTGTGTTTGGAGTAATCGTGGCGCCAATCAGAGTATTTGAGATTGATGCGACCTTGCCCGATACGGGTGCCTTAACAGTTGCGCCAGCAAGATTCTTTTCTGCTGTAACTAGGTTTGATTGCGCAACCGTAATTTGAGCTTGATCAACGGCAATCGTTGTCGCGGTTGTTGAATTGCTATTTTGCAATTGGTACAACTTGAGAGCAGATTGTGCAGAATCAATCGATGCTTGGGCGCTTGCAAGAGTCTGAGCGTTCTTCTTGAGATTAAGTGCTGCTGTCGAGAGCGCATCGTTGTAACTCTGTTGATCAGATGCGATTGTCTGTGCATCTTTTGCAAGATTCTGCTGTTGAGTTATGAGTGCATTGTTGTAGGCGGTTTGAGCGCTTACAACTGCATTATTGTCCTGGTTCAAAGTCGTGCAATTTGCATTAACGGTATTGATGCTGGCACACCAAGTAAGGGTGATACCCGCCGGCCCATATAATCCCGCATAGTCGTTATAAGTCAATTGAGCGTTCGTTAAACTGTTTTTAGCTGTATCCACCGAAGATTGGTAGATAGCGATATTTTGTGAAGTAGTGGTCTTATCATTATTTAACTTGTTAAGTGCAGTTTGGACATTTACTTGATCCGTCGCTTGCGATGCAGCAATCAAGGTTTGTTGATAGGCATAGTTGTTCTGTGCGGTAGTGACCGCTGTCTGATCATTCTGCAATTGGATGGCAGTCGTCGACGCCGTTGTATCTGCGGTCGCTTGAGCGTTGGTCAGATTTGCTTGCGCTTGGATTAGTGAAGATTGAGCTTGGGCCACGGCGCTCTTAAGTGAGGTGGTGTCCATTTGAGCCATCACTTGACCCGCATGAACGGATTGGCCGACCTTCACATTGATCTGGGCGAGAGTGCCAGATGTCGTGGGAGCCACGGCGATATCACCAGGGCTAATCACCGTTCCAGATGAAGAGACTGTGGCAGAAACATCCCCTCTTGAGACAGTCACCGTTGAAATGCTTGCGGCGGCGGCTTTAGGGTGCAGCGTCGAGTAACCCCAGAAACCGACGGCGGCGATAGCCACCACGATTACCAGATTAATTGTGAGAATTCGAAGTCGGGATTTATTCATGCCCCCACGATATGTAACGTTCTTGTGATTAAACGGGTACTAGACCTGTTAATTTCCTGAGAGTTACTCGGGCAACTTCCCGATGCTCCAGGCGATATCTTCATTGCGAGGTATGACCCACACTCGATATTCCGATAGCTCTGGCTTCATAAATATCGCAGCCCCATCTTGGCCGGCTACGACAAGTGAGGTGGCGAGTGCATCTGCCAAGCCACCATCGGGACCAATAACGGTGGCGCTTCGGGCGCCGATCGCTATTAAGCCGGTGTGGGGATCTTTAATGTGGGCGCCAATTTCGTAGGTGCCTGAGGTCGCGATTGCCCCATCGGTAATCTCAAAAACTTTAACAACTTCAAATCTATTTTCGGGGCTGCGAACCCCAATGGACCACGGCTTTCCATTTTCGAATCCACCAGCCAAGACCAAATCTCCTGCAGCGTTTACTTGAATGTTCTCCGCACCGTGGCGCTTTAGAATTCGAACGCATTTATCTGCCGCCCAACCCTTTACATAACCCGATGGGTCATAACCACCTTTGACGACCCAGGGATCAAATGAACCATCCGTTAATTCGCGAGCCTCGAGACAGAGCTCCCATACTTCTTGCATCTGCGCAGATGCATCTTCAATCTTTAATTCGCCACGGCGGATCTTAGAAACTTGAGAATCAGGCTTATATGTTGAGAACTCTTGATCAACAACTTTCACATAATCAGTGACTTCAGCGAGCCCAGCGTTGAGTTCATCTAATCCAACTTTTGTCGAAGCAACCTCGACAAAGACGATGGTTCCCCATACATCTATCTCTGCGGTGGTATGAACGCGCTCTCCCAATTACAAGCCAGCCTTTGCAAGTGCAGATTGAAGCGAGCCCACCCAACCTTGTGAAGTGTATGAAGCGCCACCCACACCTTGGATATTTGCAGATTGCGCCGCCAAAGTTTCTTGGATCAAATATGGAATTGCTTGCTGATTAATCTCCTGATCGCGGAATGAGCCAGTTGGATATACAAGCGCTGTGGCATTTGTAATCTTGCCATTTGAAACGGTGATCTGTACCTGCACTGGACCGTAAACCGTATTTGCCGATGCACCGGTAAATGTTCCGGAGACACCTGCAGGTTTCGGTGTAGATACCGGAGCAGGAGTTGACTTCGGCGTACTCGTTGTTGCATTCTTGGTAGTCGCCGGTACAGGTTTCTTGGTCTTCGGGGCCTTTTTAGTCGTCGTAGCCTTCTTGGAAGTTGCAGGAGTAGGCGTAGCTGCAGGAGTTGAAGTGGTAGTTCCTCCGGATAAAGATGTAGTGCCACCTGAAAGCGATGTTCCAGTACCGAGTGAAAGCCCACTTGTTGATCCGAACTGAGGTGGAGTAATCGAGAGGACAGCCCCCAGTCCGCCGACGGTACCGCCAGCGATCAAAAAGAAGCGTTTTGTAAACATATTTTTCTCCTGTAGTCCCTCACTCGACCGAATGAAATTCGAACTCTTCGTTATGGAAACGATCCTTAGGAATACCCGCAGCCTTGGCCGCATCCCGCACCGCTTCCACTAGCCCAGATGGCCCACAGATATATACATCTGATTCGCTAAAAGCCGGAACAAACTTGGAGATATAGCGAGCATTCATTGGATGTTGTTTGCGATTACCAACTAAGTAATGAACGCGAGCCCCGCGCCAATCAGCAATCGCATCTAACTCCTTGCGAAATACCAGTTCCTCTTCGCTGCCAACGCGATAGAGCACATCGATCTCTTTAGAGGCATCAAACTCTTCAAGGAGAGCACGAAGTGGAGTGATTCCGACTCCGCCACCAACTAGAACGATATGTCCGCGAGTTGCCTTTGATGCAACGAATGTTCCATAAGGTCCCTCGAAGAAGATTCGAGTTCCTGGCTTGATCTTTAAGACTGCGCCTGAGGCATCGCCGAGATCTTTGACGGTAACCCGCATGAAATCTTTGGTAGGCGCTGCAGATAATGAGTAAGGGTGAGAAATCCACCACTGGCCAGTTGTAATAAAGCGCCAGCTAAAGAATTGTCCGCCTTGAGCATTGAGGCGATCCAAGTGGCGCCCCCTCATCACAATTGAAACCACGCCGGGTCCCTCAACCACGACCTGATCCACTCGCAAATTGTGACGCAGAGAGCGCACAACAGGGATTACAAATCGCCACAACAGAATTACCGCCGCTGTCGCGATATACAAACCTTCCCAGAAAATTTTGTTCAATGGATGACCGGCAAACATCGGGCCGGTTAACACTTGATGCATAAATCCCAACGCCACCGCGAGATATGTGTAGAGGTGAATGGTCCACCAGGTCTCATAACTCATCTTGGCGCGCGCCTTCTTATATGAAGTCACACCTGCAAGCATCATCAAACCAAAAGCGATATCAGCTGGAATCATCCAAGGATATTTAAGGGTCATGCGCCAAAGTTCAGAACCTGTCGAGATTTGATCTCCGCCGGCGTAACCAAGTCCAACGAGAAGGACATGGAAGAAAATCAGATACAAAGACCATGGACCTAGTTTGCGATGCCACCTAACGAGTTTGTCGTGACCAACAGATTTCTCAATCCACGGGATACGAGCCACAAAGACAAGGCCAACGAGAGCGAAGTAAGAGCCCACGAGAGCCGCTAACCGGGAAATCGAGGTGATGGATGCGTAGACGGTGGCCCAGTCTCCAGAGGTCATTGAGTCGATCTCTAGTGCCAAAGTTAAGCCAAGTCCCAAGCCCATAAGGATGGAGGCCCAGTCGGCATTGATGCGATGGCCTACGCCTAAATCGCGGCTCTTTCGCTTTGTTGCCATACCCCAATGTAACCCAACTTGATTGGGAAAAACCTGTGAGGCGTCAGAGATTCAGGTTAATAAGTGTTCACTCTCAGAAAAGCCAGAAGCCCGGCTCCCCTTGTGGAGAACCGGGCCTCTAGTTACTTAGTTATTACTTCTTTGGCAATGCTGCGATTGCCTTGGTGATCTTTGCAAGTGTTGCAGCAAGAGCAGCAACCTTAGCAAGGACTGTTGTAACTTGTTGTGACAATGCTGTTACAGCTGCAAGAGCAGCATCAGCCTTGTCGCCTGCATCTTGTGCAGCCTGTGTTGCAGCATCAGCTGAATCAGCTGCTGCGTTAGCAGCATCTGTTGCAGCGTTAGCAGCATCTGTTGCCTCATTAGCAGCATCTGTTGCAGCGTTTGAAGCATCAGCAGATGGGCTTGTGAGTTGTGCTGTAGCTGTGATCGCAGCTGCTGTGTTACCAGCAATTACGTTGTCAGTTGTAGCACCCTCAACAGCAGCAAGGTTAAGAGTTGCTGTTGAATCTGGAGCGTATGCCGTGTAGCTAGCTGTTCCGCCAACGATAGCAACTGTTGCTGTTGTTGGAAGTGTTGAAGCCACGAGAGCTACGTTTGCAGCAATACCGGATGAACCGAGAAGTGCATAAGAACCATCGGCAACAGGTGATCCGTTTGAATCTGTAGCTGTCAATGTAACTGTGATCTTGTCACCAGCTGCATATGAAGCTGCACCGAATGCCAAGACTACCTTCGCAGCTGTTGTCTTTGTGATAACCACTGGGACAACCAATGTGATAGGAGTTGAAGCACCGTTTGAAACGGTGATGTTAGCTGTACCTGACTTAACACCAGTAACAGTTACAACGTTTCCTGAAACAGAAGTCGTTGCAATTGTTGCGTCTGATGAAGTTGCGGTTGAGATTGAAGGTGTTGCAATTGCATTACCGTTCGAATCTTGACCTGTGATTGTCAATGTACCTGTTGCGCCTACACCGATGTTTGTCTTCTGTGTGTTAGCAGCAGTCAAGATGTACTTAGAGAGTGAACCAACGAAGGTTACTGTCTTTGTTGAAGCAACTACACCGTTAACTGTAACTGTGATTGTTGCCGCACCCGTGCGACCATCTGCGAAGACGTAGAAGTTGTTAACTGCGCCAGTTGCTGCAGCAACAGTTGCTGATGGTCCACGAGTGGTTCCAGCAGAAGTTGTATCAACTGCGCCAGCACCTGAGATTGCGACTGTAACAGCAAGAGCGTTAGCGGCCATCTGGGTTGTGGTATCAGTTGTTGAGTACTGGGTGTTTGTCAAAACTGCATAGTAACTTCCGCTTGCAGAACCTGATACTGATGTTGAAGAGCTGTCAGACAAAGCAGGTGCGGTTACTGAGTTAGCAGTCGAAGAAACAGTGATGTATGAAGTTGAGTGGTTGAACACTGTTCCTGGAGCTGATGCGAGCACTGTGATTGTTGTTGTAGAAGTCGCAGTTAGTGAAGCTGCACCAGAGGCGATGTCATAGCTGGTTACTGTGATTGATCCAACCACAGGAGTTGCGATGCTAACAGAACCTGCTAATGCAACAGTACCTGAAGTGGTAGCTGTAGTAGTTGCTCCACCTGTAACGGTGAAGTAAACGGCGCCAGCCGTTACGTTGTTTAGTGTTACATAGTTCGCAACACCAGCAATTTGGGTAACAGTCTCAGTTGATGTTGTCTGACCGACACCAGCAGCTACATAGTTGTTGCTGAAGGTCCAGTCTGCTGTACCTGTTGCTTGTGCTGATACGGCAGAGATTCCGCCGATCGCCAAAGCAGCAGCTGCAACAAGCGCTACGCGCTTAAAAGCTGTTTTCATTATTTTCCTTTCAGAAAAAGTCGATTGGGAGCATTTCTCCCTTTCGGCTTGGTTAACTTGTAACAATTCGTTATTCACGAACTGATCATTATTAACCACGAGATGAGACGCACGTGCTGACTCATCTCTATTCCCTCGCAATATCCGGATTGCGCGGGAAACTTGTTGTGCGATGGTGGTCATTTTGTGACCCCATTCGCGGCGACCTTAATCGCCTCGGCAAGAATTTGAGTCTTGCCGGGATTAAGCACTAGACGTACAGAGATTGAAGTAGGGATCGATGCGACATCGACTCCCTGGCTTACAGGTAGAAGTATACCTGCGTCCACTGGGGAAACTGTGACCATCGTGCTGGAGAGAAGGTAGTTACCGTCTGGTAGGCGTGAGATATCTGTACTGATCGCAGAGGTATTCAGGGCCACCCAGCCACCGTTCATGGAGACCGATGCGGTAGGCGTGAATCTGGTCCCAGAACCATCAACGGTAATGACCTGATTAATAAGGACATTGACTGCCTTTGGATCAAAGGACATGACAGGCGCAGTCAGGGTGATTCCATTATCGGTGATCACGGGGGCTGGCTTGCCAATGATGATTTTGCCGGTATCGCCAGTCAGGTCTGTGACGGTGAAGCCGGTTGGGATGCCATCTGCGCCAAGGCCGCTATAGGTAATGCCAGCGATCTTTGCATCGACGGTAGGAGTCAGGGTGTCGAGCTTCGAGAGAGAAGAAGCCGCCGCTGACTCAGTTGCAGAAGGAGAAGGTGTTGCAACAGCCGAAGGGCTAGTTGAGGGAGCACTTTGGGTTGCAACGCTAGATGTTGGGGAGGCCAGAGGGGTGGCCTTGTGATTAAAGGTATTGAAGCCAAGGAACGCGACGACGAGAAGGACCAAGGACATTGCAACCTTTGATGACTTCTTAGCCAGTTCGGCGGCCTTCTTATATGAGGAGGATAAGGCATCGAGCGCGGTAGCGCCGGTCTCTTCATCGATAACCCACTCGGTCAAGATGCGGACGAAGGAGGCACGGGAGCGAGCGACCACGTGGCGAACATTCGCTGGAGTGGTGCCGATTGCGGCGGCGATTTCTTCGGTAGAGCGGCCTTCCATCTCCCACATGACGAGCGCAGTGCGCTGATCTGAGGAGAGGCGAGCCAAAGCTTCGCGGATGATTGAGGCATCCTCTGCAGCGGCCAGGGTTGAGTCAAAAGGAATGTGAGCCTCAGCAGCGAGCTCATCGAGGCGCTCCTGGGTGGCATCGGTATCGATGGCGACCAAGTTAGGGCGTGAGCCGGTGGCGCGGATCTGGTTAAGGCAAAGGTTATTCACGGTGGTGCGAAGGTAGGCGAGCGCACGATCGCGGCTATCTAGCTCTGGAGCGGCGAGGATGAACTTGAGGAAGGCCTCTTGGACGATTTCAGCGGCATCTGCATCAGAACGGAGGATTCGACGAGCCTGCTGGGTCAAAGATGAGCGTTGTTCTGCGTAAAGGGCGGAGAGGTCGGCAATTGACCACTCGGATACGGCTTGGAAAGGCGCCGCTTCCGTGATCTTCGCTTGCTTGCGAAATGCCATTTTGATTACTCCGTTGGGTTGGTACTCCCGGGGTCAGCGTCCTGGCTCCGTGTATAAAAGTACCTTCTACTAGTAAAGACACGGAAGTAGCCCAAATGTTGTCCCCTGGGGGCAAGAAATCTGAAAAATCTTTTCCCGGCCGTGGGTCACCCCTCATCTGGGCAAAATATTTACCAAATAGGTTGTAACTGGTCAGACCATCCAATAGACTCACTTTAACCTCGCAATTAACTCTCTTTCCGTGAGCTAGGCAAGGCCGGAAAATTTACTACCCGGAGGAAGTTCCATGACCCCAACATTGGCACCCGTTTCAAGAGTCAGCAACCGAATTCTTGATCTTCTTGTATTCAATCCAAGCGGAGATGACGTTGCGCGCGCACTTGC
>CAITFY010000170.1 GCA_903891755.1 uncultured Actinomycetes bacterium
GGTCTACCCACTGCTCAATATTTGTGGGAGAAAAAAGGGATAGTCCCCTTTCTCAAGATTGATAATGGGTTAATGCCTATGCGCGAAGGTGCATCATTGATGAAGGCAATTCCAGAGTTAACGTCAAGATTAGAAAAGGCGTGCCACTTTGGAATCTTTGGAACTAAGGCGCGCTCAGTCATCTCTGAATCAAATTCAATTGGAGTGAGCGCTGCTGTTGAACAACAATTCCAGATTGCCCATCAAGTAATCAGGGCAGATTTGATTCCAATCGTGGAGCCAGAAGTTGATATCAAAAGCCCAGAGAAACATTGGATTGAACACCTCTTAAAGAGGGAGCTCTTGGACGCTCTCAACTCTCTGGATAGTTCGCAGAATGTCATACTCAAATTAACTCTTCCCGATGAGCCGAATTACTACCTCGACCTCATTAAACATCCTCGCGTGATCCGAGTAGCTGCCTTATCTGGCGGTTATAACCAGCATCATGCTGTTGAGCTCTTGGCTCAGAACAGGAAGATGATTGCCAGCTTCTCTCGAGCACTTACCGAGGGTCTGCACCATGGACAGAGCGAGGCGGAGTTCAATCAAACGTTGGATACTTCAATAGAGAAGATCTACCTTGCTTCAATTTAAGTAAGCTGAGGTTTACCCTTCTGGGATGAAGATTCTGATCAAGATTTTGCGCAACGCAGCAATCGCACTCCTGGTGCTCTTTCTTGGACTCTCTGCCTTCTTCCACTTTGTTCATTACCCGAATGTAATTGCCGCAGTTCGACTCGGTCTCGCGCCCGCTTCAAAGACTCCCACGCTGCTGCCGTGGCACACCGTTGCCCCTGCCTCTAACCCTCTTCACTGGCCAACTGGAACTGAAAAGATGCCATCAACAGTTACTTATAAGGGCGCAGCGATGAGCTGGGATGAGTTCTTGCAGAAGTCCTATACAAATGCCTTCGTTGTTGTGCGAGACGGCACAATCACATACGAGTACTACAACACCAAAGCCGGGATGACTCCGACCACGCAACTACCCTCTTACTCAATGGCGAAAACACTCACCTCTTTAGTAATTGGCCAGCTTGTTTCACAAGGCAAGATTCATGAATCCGACACCTTTGTCTCCTTCTTCCCGAAGTGGAAGACCGGCACCTCTTTTGATCAAGTAACAATCCAAAGTCTTCTAGATATGGAAGCTGGAGTCGGCGTAAAAGATGATTACCCAAATGGCCCTGCAGGTTGGGGTGTTGGTATCGCGCAGATGTACGCGACCACGGATATGAACTGGTTCATCTCGCACAATCGCAAGATGCTGGAGGCGCCAGATACCAAGCCCGACTACCGCAGCGTAGATACCCAGATGCTTGGTTTGATTATTCAAGAAGTGACCGGTGAAACTGTCTCGGAATATTTCAGCAAGAACATCTGGCAACCAGTAGGGGCGACAACTGCGGCGACGTGGAACGTCGATCATATAAATGGGCACGAAAAGACATTCTGTTGCTTCAACGCATCAGCTCGTGACTTCGCGCTTATCGGTCAGTTGATGATCAATAATGGAGTTGCAAATTCACATCAGATTATTAGTCCCGCATGGATGAAGCGAATCTCAACACCCGCCGTAAAACTAGATTACGGATGGGGATACGGCGCGCAGGTCTGGCATCCATACCCTGGGATTGATTTAGCTATGGGACTTCATGGTCAGCAAATTTTTGCAGACCCAGTCACTAAAACGGTGATCGTAAAGTTAAGTGATTATCCAAATGGGGATGATCCACAAGATGCAATTTCGGCTGTGCTGCATCAAGTTGACCTACAGAAGCGCTAATTACGAAAATATTTTAAGAAGCGCACTAATTGGCTTACTCGCCTCTGATGGGTGGCGGAACTTCGCTCCTGAGTTGACTTTGTAACTATTCCTGCGCAAGTGGTTCATATATCGCCGCACCTGCCGCAGCATCAGTTGGCTTGCCAAAGGCAAACGCACCTCTGGCTCTCATGTCGAGCATCGGAGTTACATTCCCATTTAATTTGATCGTTGGGATACCGCTCTACCTAGAGATTGCTAAGCAGCTTTTCTAAGGGGAAGAGATGATCAGAGTGGTCTTACAGCCACTCTGATCGTTTAAATTTGCGATACAAGAATCCCGTTAAAGAGATCATTACACCTAACACCACGTAGTAACCGTATTTTGTACTGAGCTCTGGCATATGATGAAAATTCATTCCATAAATTCCAGCAAGCATCGTGGGGCCGGAGGCTAGGGCAACCCAAGCAGAGATACGACGTACATCGATATTTTGTTGCACCTGAATATGTGCAAGATCAGCTTGAAGTACTGAGGTAATGAGTGAATCCAAACCCGATGCCTGTTCGCATGCCTGGATCAGGTGATCTGAGGTATCTCTAAAGAATGGGCGAATCTCAGAAGGCACTGTGGAAGTCGAGCCGCTATAAAGTCTGCTAATTGGAATAATCAATGGATCGATGGCGTGCTTAAATTCAATTACTTCACGCTTGAGGAAATAGATCTCCTCTGAGAAAGTCTGCCGCTTACCTGTAAATACCTTATTTTCAATCGAAACAACTTCTTGTTCTAACTGAGTAGCAATATGTGTATACCCATCGATAATTCGGTCAGCGACAGCGTGAACAACTGAATATGGGCCGAGGCGTAAGAGCTCTGGCTTCTGCTCTAAATCAGCGCGAATCGTTGAGAGTGGATGACCTTCTCCATGGCGCACGGTCACGATGAAATGCGAATCAATGAAGCACATTAATTCACCGGTCGTTATCTCTTGAGCCGCTTGATCAAAGAAGACTGTCTTGATAACAAAGAAAGTCAGACCATCGTAATCTTCAAGTTTTGGTCGCTGCTTTGCAGTAACTGCATCCTCAACAGCGAGCGGGTGAAATTGAAGTTCGCCAACTACTAAATCAAATTCGGCTTGCGTAGGTGATGCGAGACCTAACCAGACGAAGCCGTTTCTTTCGCGAGCCACATCAACAAGATCAGAGATATCCCTGGGGCCTTCAGTCCGGACTCCATCAACATAGAGGGCGACGTCAACAATCATAAACAGAACATAGTCCATCGAGTGAAACGTTTAGTTAACAAAACAGGTCCCACTTTCTAGGTTGGGACCTGTTTTTCCGAGCTACGAGCGCCTTATGGGGTCAGGTCAGCTCGAACCTACTTTTGTCTTTGCCGTACGGTGCCACGCTTTAACTTGGCTAACGGCGTTGTTAACAAAGGCATTTGTAAATGTAGCGTTGAGATTAACAGCGGCAACTTTCGCAGCCGTCCATGAGCCATACTGAATTCGGCCCTTCTGCTCGGCACGTAGCACACCAAGAGCAGCGCCTACAGGCATTCTGATTCCTGGGTTATACATAACCTTCTCATTGGTTAGCGCATTTACATATGAATCCAAGCCAACACCAGCGTAATAATCGGCTGGCATAGCCTGCGCGATTTGTAGTGGTGTGTGAGCATCGATCCATGCCATGGTGTCGTACATTGCATTAACCACACCCTGTACTAGGGCAGGGTGAGCATTAATCCAGTCGGTCATTCCATAGACAGAGGTTGCAACATAGTTGTAACCCAAAGCTGACTTGGTGAGATCCCCATAGCGCAAATCGGTCAGGACATAACCAAGGTTCTGTTGAAGAATGGCTGAGATTGTTGGCTCAGTTGTCATTCCGCAATCAACGGTCTTATTCTTAAAGGCAGCGATGAATGTTGCACCTGCACCGATAACAATTGAGTGCATATCGCTTGCTGGAACGCCGGCTTTAGCACCGATTGCTCGGGTAATGAAGTTTGTCGAGGAGCCCAGACCAGTTACGCCTAGATTAGCGCCGCCTTTCCAATCAGCTGGAGATTTAATTTTGCTCTGAAGATCTGCGCGACAAAGTTCAACTTCACCAGGTGACTTCAAAAGTACTGCCACAGATTCAGCGCTCTTACCGAGGATTTGAAGATCAATATTGTGATCGAAGAAACCGCCAGTGAGTTGAACTCCACCTGCAACCATATCGTTTGTTGCGTCTCCACCAGCTGGTTCGTCAACGAGTTGTACGTTCACGCCGTAGCGCTTGTAGAAACCAAGTTGCTGGGCCAACATAAATGGGAGGTAGATCTGTTTTGACAAACCGCCTACTTCGATCTTAATAAGAGTGTTATCAGCAGCCTTTGCTGATTGCAATCCCACTGTCGCAGTCAGGGCTAACGCAGATGCGCCGAGAACCGCTACAACCTTTTTTCTTAACATCATTATTTCTCCTTTTTTTGCGGTAAATATCCCGGAACTCATTAGAGTTCAGCCCCGGAATTCTGATTTGGTCGCCAGTTAAGAAGGCGATTTTCTAATTGAGTGATGAGCCACTCCGCGCTAAGAGCCATGATTCCAATGATTAACATTGCGGCATAGACGCCGTTGGGATTGAAGGTTGCCTGTGCAGTCGCAATCAAAAGTCCCAATCCATGATTGGAGCCGAGGAACTCGCCCACAATGGCTCCGATGATTGCGAAGCCAAAGGAGACATGCATCGACGCCATAATCCATGAAAGGGCGGATGGGAGAACCACTTTTCGAGTTACCTGACGCTTAGATGCACCGAGTAAACGAGCATTTGCTATCAATTTTTTATCTGCTTCATGGGTACCTGTAAATGCATTGAAGAAGACTGGGAAAAATACGAGTACAAAAGCCAACGCAATTTTCGACGTTGAACCCAAACCCCAGATGACGGTAAAGATAGATCCCAGAACTACGCGAGGGATTGAGTTGGCTATCTTGATGTACGGCGCAAATACCTCTGCCAAAATACGATTACGGCCCAGCATGATTCCGAAGACAACGCCAAGTGCAACTCCAATAAGGAAGCCATAAGTGGACTCCATGAGAGTGACATATGCGTTGTACCAGAGGGAGCCAGCAGCTGTGCCGTTGTGAATCCAAGTCCACGTTTGAGTCCA
>CAITFY010000171.1 GCA_903891755.1 uncultured Actinomycetes bacterium
AGTAACCGCCCCACCACTTGCCATCGTTATAGGTTCCAATAGAACCATCGAGACCAATGTTGTCGGGGATGATTCCGCCATTTAATTCGGTACGTGCTTTCCAAGCATCTAAATATTCGAGAACCCAGGTCTTGTACTTCTCGTCATGGTCATACATATAAGCGTGTGCAACTAAACCAGTTGCGGTGAGATTTACAGGTACATCACCCATACCCATACGCTCATTAATCTTCTCGAGAATTTCGCGGTAGATCTCATCGTTGTGCCAAGGCGTGCGCTTTTGATAAGGATCTTGTCCGGTGAGATCTTCAAACGGTGGAAGGTACTCTTCCAAAATCTGACGGTTTGGACCCCAGTCCTCCCAGGTGTGGATGTAATGCGCGCCGCCACTTCCGTTAATAGGCGCCTTAATAATCTTATGAACCGGATCCCAGTTATCTACTTTGGTGTTCTCACCTGTGTAGAGAGCTGCGAACTTCTTGGTGCGTTGACGATCCTTCAAAACATTGGGATTTGCTAGCGCGAACCAGTAGAAACCTAAGAGAGCTTCTCCGTGATGCATCCAGTCATAGGCTTGATCGAACTCATCAACGACCTGACCGTACTCACTCCACTGCCATGTAATTGCATCCCAGATTTCGCGATGGCGCTTATCGAGGAGGGGATCTCCACCCATGATGTAGTGGAGGGTGAAATTCATAAATCCCTCGTAGGGATCATCTGAGCCATCAAAGCCGGGCCATTCGCTGCGCCAGATCAAGGTGTTGTCGGAGTTTGTGTAGCGATCTGCAAACTTCAAAGAGGATTCATCGATCAAAGAGATCAACTTGCGCTCAAGAACCGCCCATTGTGGTGGTTCGGTTCGATCGCTGGCAGTTATCTTTGGAAAATTGGAATCGGAAGTGGTCACAGAAAGCCCTTCGCTAGTTCCTAAAAATCCTATATGATTTTAGGATGGCTGACAAGGGTTTTGAGAGTTCAATTCCGCTCGCCATCATTACCGGCGGAACTACCGGTATTGGCGGAGCTACCGCTCGTGAACTATCAAGACGTGGGTATGACCTGCTCCTCGTTGGCCTTGATGATCCACACCAACTCGAAATAGAGCTCGATGGCAATCCAACGAAAGTTCGCTTTCTAGCTGCTGACCTTTCTCAGCCGGAAAGTTCGGCTCTACACATTATTAATACAGCGGTAGAAATATTTGGACGAATCGACCTCTTAGTTAATTGCGCGGGAGTAATCGGCCATAAGCCTGTCTCTGATGTCATCGAATCAGATTGGGATGCGATCTTTGCAATCAATTTCAAAGCCGCTTTCTTTCTGGCACAGCAAGCACACCCGCATCTTGTGGCTACGGGTGGCAACATCATCAATATCTCTTCAACTAACGCAATGCGCCCCGCAAAACAGAATCAGCTCTATGACTCAATGAAAGCCGCACTCAATAATCTCACCCAAGGTCTCGCTCTAGAGTTTCGTGACTCAGGCGTGCGTGTAAATGCGGTCATGCCCGGTGGAACCCGCACAGATTTAACAAGATCGTGGCTCAAGGATTATTTAGGGAGAACTCCGACGGAGAGTGATCTTGAGATTCCATCCGTTGCGGAGCCAGAGCAGATTGCCACGGTGATCGCCGCCTTGGCGAGCAGAGATATGGCATGGGTAAACGGAGTTACGCTTGCAGCCGATGGAGGTTTTGGACTGTCTTAAGAGTCCAATCGCCCCCTAAAATGGCGTTATTGCGTGAGATCTAAATTTAGCCCTCTGACTAGGAGCACATATGGAAAACATCGATGCCTTCAATAATCACCTGCCTGTAAAGGTTCGTTTCGGTGAAGGAAAGGCTCTCTTGCTTCCAGATGTCGTTGCAGAATGTGGCGCTACCAAAGTTTTCTTGATGGTGGATGAAGGAATTGAGAAGTTCAACCCAGCAGCGAAGGCTTGCATGGATAACCTCATCGCCACAGCAGGATTAACTGTCACTGTCTTTGAGAAGCCAGCTGGCGAACCAACAATCGATATGGTCGATGATGCCACCCGCGCGTTGGTTGCATCAGGTTCAGAAGCTGTGATCGCACTCGGCGGCGGTTCAGTCATCGACACCGCAAAAGCTGCTCGCTTGTGTGCACAACTCGGAGTTACATTCCGCGAATTTCAGGCAAGCGCTCCTGTGTACCCAACACCAACCGTGGCTCTGATTGCCCTACCAACCTCAGCAGGAACTGGCTCTGAAGTATCTGGCGGATCAGTTATCTCTGACCCAGCGGCTGGCCGCAAGGCAGGTATTGCAAATGGAAACCTCCGTGCGCAATATGCAATTGTTGACCCAGTACTTACTTATTCCATGCCACCTTCAATGACAGCCAACACGGGAATTGATGCGCTCGCTCAGGCGATTGCCGGAATTATCGCGAAGTGCAGCACTCCAATTGGGGATGCCATTGGTTATGAAGCAATTCGCATGATGACGCCCGCACTTGTTGGAGCCTATAAAGATGGAAACGATAAGGCAGCTCGCGCAGGAATGGCAGCTGGTTCCATGATGGCTGGCCTCACCATGAATATTTCTGATTGCACCGCCGAACACTCACTCGGACAAGCAATTGGTGGACTTAAGCATGTCCCTCAC
>CAITFY010000172.1 GCA_903891755.1 uncultured Actinomycetes bacterium
GAGAGAATCTTTTCCGGTGAGGTTGCACCAGATCTCTTCGGTAATAAATGGCATCACTGGGTGGAGCAATCGCATCAACTGATCTAGGACGTGGCCAAGCACGCGAGCGGTCTTTGCTGAGTCGCTTCCGGCGAAAGTTGATTTAGTGAGTTCGAGATACCAGTCGCATAGGTCATCCCACGCGAAGTGGTAGAGAAGTTCTAGCGCCTTTGCGAATTCAAATGATTCAAGCAGTGAATCAACCTGCGCAGTTGTTTCATTGAGACGGGTGATGATCCATTGATCAATGAGATTTAGGGAATTAAATTCAGGCAGTTCGCCATCGGTATGCGCGCCATTCATGGTTGCAAAACGAGTTGCATTCCAGAGTTTGGTTGCAAAGTTTCGAGAACCCGCAATCCATTCCTCGGCAAGTGCTTGATCTGAACCTGGGTTCGCCATACGCGCCAAGGTGAAGCGCAGCGCATCTGAACCGTACTTATCCATGAACTCGATTGGATCGACTCCATTGCCGCGGCTCTTCGACATCTTCTTGCCGAACTTGTCGCGAACCAGACCGTGCAGAGCAATTGTGTGAAAGGGCTGTACGCCATCCATCGCATAGAGACCGAGCATCATCATGCGAGCAACCCAGAAGAACAAGATGTCATAACCAGTTACGAGAACGGATGTTGGGTAGAACTTTGCAAGATCTGCTGTCTCTTCCGGCCAGCCAAGAGTTGAGAATGGCCAGAGCCCTGAGGAGAACCAGGTGTCTAGAACATCAGGATCTTGGGTGTAACCGGCTGGTGGTTCTTCATCGGGACCGCAGACAACTACCTCATCATTTGGACCGTAGAAAACTGGGATGCGATGGCCCCACCAAAGTTGGCGTGAGATACACCAGTCGTGCATTCCATCAACCCACTCGAAGTAACGTGGAGCAAGTTCATTTGGCTCAATCTTTACGCGGCCATCGCGAACGGCATCTCCGGCAGCCTTTGCAAGTGGGCCAACTTTCACAAACCATTGCTTTGAGAGCAAAGGTTCGACGATTGTGTCACAACGGCTGCAATGTCCAACAGAGTGAAGGTATGGACGCTTCTCTGCAACAACGCGACCTTGTCTGCGAAGTTCCTCAACAACAGCTACGCGAGCGGTGAAGCGATCCATTCCATCAAATTCGGTTCCAGAACCTTCCATGACTGCATGGATGTTCATGATGATTGGCATGTCGATTCCGTGGCGTGAGGCCATCTCGAAATCGTTTGGATCATGTGCGCCAGTTACCTTAACTGCGCCAGTTCCGAACTCTGGATCAACAAGCTCATCGGCGATGATTGGGATCCAACGATTTGCGAGCGGAAGCAAGACTTTCTTTCCGATCATGTGCGCATAACGTGGATCATCTGGATGAACTGCAACTGCGCCATCGCCAAGCATGGTCTCTGGACGTGTTGTTGCAACGGTGATTTGTAAATCATCATCGCCGTAGCGAACAGAGACAAATTCACCTTCAACATCTGAGTGTTCAACTTCAATGTCAGAGAGCGCGGTGAGGCAGCGAGGACACCAGTTGATGATTCGCTCCGCGCGATAAATTAATCCATCGTCGTATAAGCGTTTGAAGATTGTGCGAACTGCCGTTGAAAGTCCTGGATCCATGGTGAATCTCTCGCGAGACCAATCGACGCTGGCACCCAAGCGCTTCATCTGGTCGAGAATCTTTCCGCCAGATTCGTGCTTCCACTCCCAGACTTTCTCTACAAATTTTTCGCGTCCCAAATCATGGCGGGACACACCTTCGGAGGTTAGCTGTTTCTCAACGAGGTTCTGCGTCGCAATACCCGCGTGATCCATTCCGGGAAGCCAGAGAGTTTCAAAACCCTTCATTCGCTTGCTGCGAATCAGGATGTCCTGCAAGGTCAGGTCGAGGGCATGTCCAATGTGAAGTGAGCCTGTGACGTTGGGAGGTGGGATAACAATGGTGAAGGGAGGCTTATCGGACGCTGCGTCAGCCGTGAAATAGTGGGCATCAAGCCACTTCTGATAGAGCACGTGCTCGATATCGGCAGGGGTGAAACTCGCAGCAAGTTCCGGACGCTCGTTCATAAGAGGTGAGTCTAGATTAAGTTACGCGCTCTTCTCTTCAGAGCGCTTCTCGCCCTTCTCACCCTTGGCGGCCCGCTTCGGTCCACTTCCGCGGCTTACATACGTTGGGGCAGACTGCTTGAGTACAACTTCAGGGGTAATGACAACGCGTTCAACTTCCTTGCGAGAAGGAACTTCGTACATAACAGCCAACAAGGTTTCTTCCATGATTGCGCGCAGGCCACGGGCACCGGTTCCACGCTTGATGGCGAGGTCAGCCACAACTTCCAGAGCTTCTGGGGTGAACTCCAATTCGACACCGTCGATATCAAAGAGGCGTTGGTACTGCTTGATCAAGGCATTTTTTGGTTCGGTGAGAATCTGCATCAACGCTGGACGATCAAGATTCTCGACGCTGGTCAGAATTGGAAGACGACCAATAAATTCAGGAATCATTCCGAACTTGAGAAGATCTTCTGGCATTACCTCGCCGAAGATATCGATCTTGTCGATCTCCGATTGGGATTGCAGAGTTGCATTGAAGCCAACGCCAGCC
>CAITFY010000173.1 GCA_903891755.1 uncultured Actinomycetes bacterium
CCGATGTTCTCGTTGCGATGAACCCCGCAGCGCTCAAAGCAAATATAAAAGATTTGCCTAAAGGCGCAACCATCATCGTTGATAAAGATGAATTTGTTACGCGTAATTTAAGCAAGGTCGGGTATGAAACCAATCCACTTGAAGATGGTTCACTCGAGGCTTACAAGGTGCACCCGATTGCATTGACCTCATTAACAGTTGCCACGCTCGCGCATTTAAGCATAAGTCGAAAAGATGCTGAGCGATCCAAGAATATGTTTGCATTGGGGCTACTTACTTGGATGTATAGCCGTCCAACGGATCTCACTGAAAAATTCCTCACTGCAAAGTTTGGAAAGAAACCCGATCTGCTAGAAGCAAACATGATGGCATTTAACGCCGGATGGAATTACGGAGAGACCACCGAGGAATTCTCTGTCTCGTATCAGATTGCTCCAGCAAAGATGCCTGCTGGTAAGTATCGCAATATCAGCGGCAATACCGCACTCGCATATGGACTAATCGCGGCAGCTAAGAAAAGTGAACTCAAGTTGTTCCTGGGTTCCTATCCAATTACTCCCGCTTCCGACATCTTGCATGAGCTTTCAAAACATAAGAAATTTGGCGTGGTTACATTCCAGGCAGAAGATGAGATTGCTGCAATTGGTTCAGCGCTCGGAGCTGCTTATGGCGGCGCGATTGGAGTTACCTCGACTTCAGGTCCAGGTCTTGCACTCAAGGCAGAGACCATCGGCTTAGCCGTAATGCTTGAATTGCCACTCATCATTATTGATGTGCAACGCGGTGGACCTTCGACAGGGCTTCCCACCAAGACAGAACAGGCGGATTTGCTCCAGGCTATGTATGGGCGAAATGGCGAGTCACCCACTGTGGTCTTAGCACCGGCAACCCCCAAGGATTGCTTCAACATTGCTATCGAGGCGGTCCGGATTGCGACCACATACCGAGTTCCGGTCTTCATTCTCTCCGATGGATACATCGCCAATGGCTCTGAGCCTTGGAAGATTCCAACTGAGGCAGAACTTCCTGATCTACGCGTTGAATTCGCAGAGAGCCAAGAGAACTTCATGCCATATAGCCGCGATCCAATTACGCACGCCAGACCTTGGGCGGTTCCTGGAACTAAGGGAATTGAACATCGAATTGGTGGCGTTGAGAAAGCGGATCAGACTGGCGCAATCTCTTATGACCCAAGTAATCACGATTACATGGTTCGCACTCGTGCTGCGAAGGTTGCAGGTGTCGAAGTTCCGGATCTAGAAGTCGATGATCTCACTGGAGATGCAAAGGTTTTGCTCCTCGGTTGGGGTTCAACTTTCGGTCCTATCGCGGCGGCGGTAGAAGCTCTGCGTGAAAATGGTTTGAGTGTTGCGCAAGCACATCTTCGCTACATCAATCCATTTCCTAAGAACTTGGGAGAGGTGTTAGCAAAGTACGACCGCGTACTCGTTCCGGAGATGAACCTCGGACAACTAGCGATGATGCTCCGCTCTCAATTCTTAAAAGACATTACGGGCTACAACAAGGTCCGCGGACTTCCTTTCTCTACAACCGAGATTATCGAGGCAACTATGGCGGTGTTAAGTGACTGATATTTCTCTCACCAAGAAGGATTTCACATCCGATCAAGAGGTGCGTTGGTGCCCAGGTTGCGGTGATTACTCCATCCTCTCCACCGTTCAATCATTCTTACCTGAGCTTGGACTCCCCCGCGAGAACATCGTCTTCATCTCTGGCATCGGATGCTCTTCGCGCTTTCCTTATTATTTAGAGACATTCGGAATCCACTCCATCCATGGGCGTGCACCAGCCATTGCCACTGGCCTCGCAATTTCACGTCCAGATCTATCCATTTTTGTGATCACCGGCGATGGAGATGCGCTCTCAATTGGCGGTAACCATCTGATTCACGCACTTCGACGCAATGTGAATCTCAAAATCCTGCTCTTCAACAATCGGATTTACGGTCTCACAAAAGGTCAATACTCACCAACTAGCGAGCCAGGAAAAGTCACTAAATCCACCCCATTTGGCTCACTCGATACACCATTTAATCCAATCTCACTAGCTATCGGCGCAGAGGCAAGCTTCGTGGCTAGGTCAATAGATACCGATCGCAAGCACTTAACCGAGATGCTTCGTGCTGCCTCGGCACATAAGGGTTCAGCTCTTATCGAGATCTATCAGAACTGTCCTATATTCAATGACGATGCCTACCAAGTTCTGAAAGATGGTGAAACCAAAGGTGCATCTTTATTGCAAATGGTGCACGGTCAGCCGATCAAATCTGAAACCCATGGCGTAATCATGGAGAACGGTTCTATGAAAGTCGTGGAGCTCTCCAGCGTGAGCGAATCAGATCTCATCGTTCACAATGCAAATAATCCTGATCCCTCTTATGCCTTTGCGCTTTCGCGCCTTTCCTCCTCAGAACTGGATCATGTTCCTATCGGAGTCTTCCGCGATTATGCACGTCCCGAGTATTCCAACCTCGTGAATCAGCAGATTAGCGATGAGATCGCGAATCACGGTGCTGGCGAGCTGGCAGCGCTACTCGGCAGTGGGGACACCTGGAACGTTGAGGATTGACTTCAAAGAATCGCCTTCTGTTTTAAATATGCTCCAAAGAGCAGCGAGAGTTTGGACTCAATCGGATAGCTCGTGTGGTCTAAATCTTTATAGACCATGGTGTTATCAATGATTGCTGGGCATGCGACTTGCTTGTAGCAAAGCCAATCACGGCTATCTATAAATTGAGCCCCCGCCGCTCTCACGGCAGTTGATTGCAAGGTAACAGTTGCTGAAATTTTTGCACCATTAGCCTGACACATGAGATCTAGGTTTGATTGAGCGTCCACACATTCTGAAATCGGTTTTGGAAGTTCGGGTGTTACACCCAGCACAATCACCGTTGGCACTGTCTTGTGAATAGTTGCTAGTTCTTCTTGATAGAGAGACCAGAATGTTGATTCACTCGTGTTCTCTGGGTAAATCTTTCCCGCAGCGCTAAATGACATAGTCGGGAAGAGTCTTTCGGAGACGATAACCACACTTGGCTTCATCTTCTCCAGAAGTATCTTGAGATCATCGTGGTAAAGATTGCAGTCGTACACCTTGTCGAACTTGTGATCGATGCCATTTAAATTTGGAATCATGCACCACGGCATGAAGAAGGAGTAAATAGTCCAGCCAGACTTAACGAAAGGTTGGGTAACTGCTCTCTGCCACATACGAGCATGAGAATTTCCAATAAATAGAGCGATCTTTGTGCCGGTGCCCTGGCGGCAGATCGCTAAATTTTTGATCTCCGATACTCCAAATATTGATGCCTGGTGAGTGCAGTCCGGGTTTCGCCAGGTGTCGTAACTTTGAGTCACATCAAAGTTGGGAGTTATTCCTTTTACGGTGTTGATGAAGGTGCTTTCTAGAATCTTCTGACTCCACTGTGAAAGCAACTTTGTGTATGGCTCGAGAGTTGTTAGTGAGGGAGATGGCGTCGCTGAAGCGGTGACCGCTGGGGTTGGTGTTGGGATCGAAACCTTTGGAGTGCTCCGACTTGTTGCAAACGAAAG
>CAITFY010000174.1 GCA_903891755.1 uncultured Actinomycetes bacterium
ATTGTTGAAGGTCTTGGCGATGCAGAGCAGATCAAGGGTCGCGTCAATCAGATTCGCGCTGAAATTGAGAAGAGCGATTCAGATTACGACCGTGAGAAGTTGCAGGAGCGTTTGGCAAAACTTGCTGGAGGAGTTGCAGTCATTAAGGCTGGAGCTGCTACAGAAGTTGAGCTTAAAGAGCGTAAGCACCGTATTGAAGATGCAGTACGAAATGCTAAGGCTGCTGTCGAAGAGGGCATCGTCGCCGGTGGCGGAGTTGCACTCTTGCAGGCTGGAAAGATTGCACTTGCGAATTTGAAGCTCGAAGGTGATGAGGCAACAGGTGCTCGTATCGTTGAGTTTGGAATTGAAGCACCTCTTAAGCAGATCGCTATCAATGCCGGTCTTGAAGGTGGAGTAGTTGTGGAGAAGGTTCGTCACTTGGAATCAGGTTTCGGATTGAACGCAGCAACAGGAGAGTATGTAGATATGATCGCAGCCGGAATCATTGATCCAGCTAAGGTCACACGTTCAGCTCTTCAAAATGCGGCCTCTATTGCGGCCCTATTTATCACCACCGAAGCAGTTGTAACCGATAAGCCAGAGCCAGCGGCAGTTGGAGCTAATAATCCAGCAGCTGATATGGACTTCTAGTAGTTAAATAACGCTTAGAACGGCCTCCCAATTTTCTTGGGGGGCCGTTTCGCATTACCCTTGCGCCATGACCGATAAATTCAATGCGCTAGAAATCGCTCGCTTGGCTGCGATCGAAGATTCTGGCGATGCAAAATTCGTCGGCGATTTGGTCACAATTGATCAAGAGGATGAGCGAATTGCCTCCTACCTCTTTGAGTCTGCTCTTCCAGGATATTCCGGGTGGCGCTGGGCAGTAACTGTTATCAAGGTTGATGATGATGCTGCGGCAACAATCGCAGATGTTGTTTTGCTTCCGGGAGCAGATGCGCTCCTCGCCCCAGAATGGGTTCCCTACAAGGAACGCATTGAACCGGGTGATGTTGGCGTTGGAGATATCGTTCCAACCTCTGCCGATGATTTACGACTTGTGCCTGTAAATGATGCTCTCCCAGGTGATGACGAGTTAGAGCTCGCCGAGCAATTTGAATTTGGGTTAGGCCGCGCGCGTGTGCTCTCTATTGTGGGTCGCGATGCCGCCAGCAAGCGTTGGTATGAAAGTGATCGCGGACCCAATACACCGATAGCGCAATATGCCCCTCTTCCATGTAATAGTTGTGGATTCTTTATTCCTATCGCAGGTTCGCTCCGCTCTGCCTTTGGAGTCTGCGCAAATGCGCTCTCACCCGAGGATGCTCGCGTGGTCTCGGTAGATCATGGCTGCGGCGCACATTCGCAGGCCCTCATCGTTCCTGAGTAGTTCAACTCAGTGCGGCTAGCGCACTAAATCCGATAAACTAAGCAAATTATTGAGAAGGGAGAAGCCAATGCCTATTGGTCGCGTTAAGTGGTTTAGCCTCGAAAAGGGATTTGGTTTTATCTCATCTGAAGAGGGCGAGGATGTTTATCTCGCCGCCTCAGCACTCCCTACCGGTACTGCCAGTGTGAAGCCTGGAACCAAACTTGAGTTTGGCGTAGCTGAAGGTCGTCGCGGACCACAAGCCCTCTCAGTTCGCATCATTGAAGAGCCTGCTTCAGTTGTAGCAAATACTCGGATCAATGCGGATGATTTGGCAACGATTATCGAAGATAGCATCAAGATGTTGGACAAGGTTGGTAATGGTTTGCGCCATGGCCGCTACCCAACTGCTGTTGAGGCAGAGCGTCTTGGAAAAGTTCTTCGTGGAATAGCTGGGCAGATCGAGGGCTAAGAGAGCCTTTTCTTCCGCTTTTGCTCTCGGCGCATGCCGCGGAGAATGTATCCAGTTCCCAGTATTCCAAGTCCAATTCCAACAAGTGAAATATAAATCGATGAACTCTGGGCGCTAATCGCAAGTTGAATCACCAAGGCAACAAACCAGGCAGAGGTGCCAACCAGCATGATGGGAAGTGTTTGTCTCACCAGGCGAGCATACTTCCTTCACATTTAAGAGGCGCTTGTAGACTGGCACCATGTCATCCACTGAGGGAGCGCTTCGCTCCTTCAAACATCGCAATTTCAGACTCTTCTTTGCCGCCAATATGGTTTCCAATATCGGAACGTGGGCTCAGCGCGTGGCTCAAGATTGGCTTGTAGTTACCGACCTGCACAAAGGTGGATCTGCTCTCGGTGTTGTAACTGGATTGCAATTTCTCCCGATGCTCCTCTTTAGTCTGTACGCCGGTTCTCTCGCAGATCGTCTCGATAAGAGAAAGCTCTTGATTGTTACAAATGCTGGTGGCGGTTTAACTGCTGGAATTTTGGGTTGGCTTATTATCGCTCACAAGGTAACGATGCTCGAGGTATTCATCTTGGCATTTAGTTTGGGAGTCTTTGGTGCTCTCGATACTCCCGTGCGTCAAGCATTCACCTCTGAATTGGTTGGAAAAACTGAAATTGCGAACGCTGTCAGCCTCAACTCGGCCAACTTCAACTTAGGGCGTTTAGTGGGCCCAGCAGTGTCAGGAATCTTAATCAAGTATTTCCATACCGGACCCTCATTCCTGCTTAACGCCGGATCATTCCTATTTGTCATTACTGCTTTGGTTTTAATGCGACCAGAAGAACTGAACCGGCTTCCTAAAGACGATAAAGATCGAAAGATTATGGAGGGGATCCGCTATATAAGAAGTCGCGGAGATTTAATTGCCGTTATTGCAACCGTCTTCTTCGCTTCGACTTTTGGCCTCAACTTTCAGATTTTTAACGCGCTGATCTCAACCAAGATTTTCCATAAAGATGCTGGCGCTTTTGGAATTCTAGGTAGTGTCATCGCAATTGGATCTCTAGGCGCTGCAATTCTCTCAACAAGGCTCGACCAAAAGCGCAAACCGGTATTCATTATGACTGTTTCAGGAATCTTTGGTTTGCTTCTCATTGTTCAGGCTTACATGCCCACGTATTTCACCTTTGCACTTCTTTTACCATTCTGTGGTTTCTTTGCACTTACGACAATGATCTCAGCGAATACTTACGTCCAGACAACCACGCCGCACGAACTCCGCGGAAGGGTGATGGGGTTCTATATTCTGGTTTTCTTAGGTGCGACACCGGTGGGCTCGCCATTAATAGGTTGGCTTGCTGATCTCATTGGAATTCGTGAAACCATCGCACTCTGCGGTGCGATCACAACGCTCGGAGCGGCATCTATTTATTTCGTGAGCAAGCCTCGACTTACTATTTATAAATATGCAGTGTGAACTACTTAATGACTCCAACGCTGCCGAGGACCGCGAGTAAGAAGAGGAGTAAAAGAACGCCGATTGTCACTCGACGGCGCATCTTTGCACTCATCATTTAGCGAGCTCCACCACCACATAATCAATACAAGCGGTTAAGGCGCGGACATCTGCAGGATCGATCGCAGGAAACATTGCAATCCGCAACTGGTTCTTACCCAATTTGCGATAAGGCTCGGTATCAACAATGCCGTTTGCGCGAAGCGCCTTAGCAACAGCCATTGCATCGATAGAGTCATCAAAATTGATGGTTCCAACTACCTTGGATCGCGCTGCTGCATCTTCAACAAATGGCGTTGTATAAGAGGTTGATTCTGCCCATTGATAAAGGTGTGCAGAGGATTCTGCGCTGCGACCTGCAGCGAATGTGAGTCCGCCGCCAGCATTCATCCACTTAATTTGTTCGTTAAGCAAGATAAGCGTGGCAAGAGCGGGAGTGTTGTAGGTCTGCTCTAGACGTGAGTTCTCAATAGCAATCGTGAGATCAAAGAAGGCTGGAATCCAACGGCCTGAAGCCTTGATCTTCTCCACGCGTGCAATTGCTGCTGGACTCATAATTGCAATCCAGAGGCCGCCATCTGAAGCAAAAGATTTCTGAGGCGCAAAGTAATAGACATCGCACTCTTTGAGATCTACATCAAGTCCACCGGCAGCGCTGGTTGCATCTACGAGGACAAGTGCTCCTTCGGTACCTGCAGGACGAATAATTGGCGCGGAAACACCGGTGCTAGTTTCATTATGCGTCAAGGCGTAGACATCAACGCCCTCTTCTGCAACTGCAACGGGATGCGTACCTGGTTCAGATTTAATAACTGTTGGTTCATCAAGGAACGGAGCTTCCTTAGAAGCTGCTGCAAACTTGGATGAGAACTCACCAAACACCAGGTGCTGAGATTTCTTCTCAATTAAATTAAATGTTGCGATATCCCAGAACGCTGTTGATCCGCCATTGCCAAGAATTACTTCGTACCCTTCTGGGAGGGTGAAGAGTTGGGCAAGCCCTGCGCGGACTTCTTTGACGACGTTCTTAACTGGAGCTTGCCTGTGTGAAGTTCCAAGAAGCAACTGATTGCTCGCTGCCAGAGTTGCAACTGCGGCAGTTGGAATCTTGGAAGGGCCGCATCCAAATCGTCCATCTTGCGGCTTAAGGTGGGCTGGAATCTGAATATCGCTCATGGCCAAACCCTAAGGCATTGCTAGGGATGCAAGCGGGAAAGTTGCCAGCCTTCAGGCAATGTGGTGTAAATCAAACGATCGTGAAGTCTGGAGTATCGACCCTGCCAAAATTCAACGGAGCTAGGAGTGACTAGATAGCCACCCCAGTGTGGAGGGGTGGGAACAGGACTTCC
>CAITFY010000175.1 GCA_903891755.1 uncultured Actinomycetes bacterium
AATAGCCGCTAACTGCCTTAATTAGATGTAAGGATTTGCCTCGAGGATTGTTACGACAAAAACTTTCCTGCTCGGCGTCTCGTAATTAACTTGGTCGCCAACCTTGGCGCCAAGAATTGCTGAACCCAGTGGTGACTTCTCTGAGTAAACATCAATATCTCCGCTTGCAATTTCGCGGGAGCCCAAGAGGAATGTCATCTCATCGCCAGCCATATCAATCTTGACCACCATGCCTAGTCCGACAACTCCAGATTCACTTGCTGGGGGAGTGCCGATGTGGGCATTTTCAAGCATGTGCTTGAGCTGGCGGATACGACCAACAATCTTGCCTTGCTCTTCGCGGGCGGCGTGATAGCCACCGTTCTCCTTGAGATCACCCTCTGCTCTAGCCGCTTCAATCTTCTTGACGATATCGGCGAAGCGAGGGCCTTCAAGATCTTCGAGTTCGGCGCGTAAGCGTGCAGCAGCCTCTTCGGTGAGCCAAGTTTGGTTAGTCATAAGAGCGCGAGTTTATCTCTGGCTATGCGCAATGTTCAATTGATGCAGAGACCGCAGCCGTTCGAGTGGGAATTAGAACTGTACGCGTATAGGAGTTTGCGCCTGCAGGAAGAGCATCAGTTACCTGTCCCACCACATTCGCCTGATAATCGCTGGCGGTCAAGATGCATTGGTGGGATCGCTTGGCCGAGCGCACATTTATCGAATACCTGAGTGAAATTTCAGTTGGGCTAACCACTTTAAATGAGATGAGTTGAGTACGAATCTCAGGCTTGGAGTAATGGTTGGCAGACCAGAACAACCAGCTTCCACCAACAACCAGAAGTACTAACGCCGGAAGGAGCCAGCGGCGCTCGCCAGGCTTAGAACGCCCATAGCGATTCTGGAGATAGGCATCACCACTTTGCTCGCTCATACGGGTAAGCATAGGTTAGAAATTCGTAGGATAATTGGGGGATGAGTGACACCACCGAAGTAAACACTGGCGCCGCTGGTGCACTGGTAATGATCTTTTTAACCATAGCTTTTGTCATTCTCTTGGTGAGTTTCTACCGCCGCTATAAGCGTGCCAATAAGCCTGAGAATGAACAAGAGTAAATTTCTTAAAGTAATAGCGACCTCACTAGCCGTCCTACTTGGCAGTGGAGTCTTCTTTGAACTCGGACTCTGGCAGTGGCATCGCGCGCAATCGACTTCTCGCCAGGGCAAAGTCGTGCCGAGCTCAGTACCAGTTGCACTCACTGAGATTGATGCCGCGGGAAAGAATATTTACACCGCAGCCATAAATAGGGTCGTGACTTTCCAGGGGCACTTCGTTGAGAACTATGTTGCTCCGACACAGAACGTTGATGGTGTTGGTTATCGCGACCTCTCAGCCGGACTATTTCTCATCTCCAATAATCGAGCGATATTAGTTGTCCGGGGATATAACGATGGCTCCATTAAACCAACCACCGCAGATATTACAATTGAGGGTCGCCTCTATCCACGCCAACAAGAGGACCATGGATTAAATTCGGCAACTTCTCTGGGAAGACTCGACCCCGCTCTTGTTGCCGGCCAGGGCTATCACCTCTTCGACGGTTATGTGATTGCGATGAGGGAATCTGACTCAACTGGAAAATTAGTTGCCGGAAATCGCGTACCCGCTCCTGTGCTCAAGCAATCAATCTCAGGGTTTTACTGGCAGCACATCTCATATGTAGTCATCTGGTGGTTTATGGCGCTACTCGTTCTTGCAGCTCCATTTATTTCAAGGCGCAACTCTAAACTCCATGAAATCGCCGATAAGGTGGGGGCATGAAAAAGGGTTTAGAGGGCGCTCTTCAGCGCTATCGGGTTATGGCTATCTGGTCTGGATGTATGTCTTTGCTCTTGTGGTTCCTTGAAGTACCTGAAAATCACATACTTCACCACTATTCAGGTGCGCAGGTGCATTGGGCTTGGATTGCAATCGTCCATGGATTTACCTACCCCTTCTATGTTGTGGCCGCATTTAATTACTGTCTCAAGGCACGAAAGAGCTTCCCTTCAACCATCATCTTTATCTTGGCCGGAACCTTGCCGATCGCTTCATTTATCGCTGAGCGCAAAGCAATGAGTGATTTCAAAGCGCGCTGAGTAATAAGAGACATGAACAATCCATTAAAGCGCGCCATCAAGGCGATGCTTTATCCGATTTATGAACGGCGCTTGCTGCGTCAGTTGGACTTCACCCAGACTCCCCATCATGTGGGAGTTATTCTTGATGGAAATCGTCGTTGGGCGAAGACCAATTTTGGGGCAACCCCAGAAGAGGGCCATCGCGCCGGAGCTGAAAAAATCATCGAGCTTCTCAATTGGTGCGAAGAAGCCGATGTCACGATCATCACCCTCTGGCTTCTCTCAACCGATAACCTCAATCGCGATGCTGGCGAACTCGACGCCCTATTAAGAATTATCGCCGCCGCTGTTGATCGACTGGATGAGTTGGGTAAGTGGGAGATTAAACCCCTCGGAGCTCTTGAACTTCTTCCAGAGTGGCTGCAAGTAAAACTTCGGGATGTTGAACTTCGAAGCAAGGGACGCACTAAAGTCGTTGTAAATGTCGCAATTGGTTATGGCGGTCGCCATGAGATTGTTGATGCGGTACGACACTTCATTCAAGATGGAATTTCAGAGGGTAAGAGCGCAGAGGAAATCTCAAACTCACTCTCCATTGATG
>CAITFY010000176.1 GCA_903891755.1 uncultured Actinomycetes bacterium
CGCTGATTGAATATCTGCAATCGAGGCGGGGTGAACGATGAGGTTTGCCTCAAAAACTACATTGCCGCTCCAGTTCTTCATTCTGCGCCTCCCTCTTTGCGCGCAACCCGGAGTTGGCTTGCGATCCCCACGAGAGCGAAGGCCACCATCACGCCAATCACACTACAAATAATGATGTCGACATCTTTTGGAACATGGTTGGCTGTAACCAAGATGTAGATCTGCGGCAACATAAAGTTAAGCGCGGAGAGCCATCCCCACTTCTGGGTCTCAGACCAGCGCTTGTGAATGATTGCAACCACTAAACGCGCCGACGCCAACCCATAGAACCACGAGGTGATGAGATCAACGACGAAGAAGATGTACGGATTGACTCCATACTTATGGAGAGCCTTCCAAACAACGAAGGTTGCGCCAAAGGTATAGAGAACGATTGTCGATGCCCACAACCGTTCCCAGAAGGTCTGGCGCTTAGTTCTCACGCGATTTCTTTACGCAGGCGACGCTTGGCAACCCAAGGAATGATTGCAGAAGTGCTCTTCTGGTAATCGGCATACTCTGGATATTTACCGAGTGAAATCTTCTCGGTAAAGTTTGTGGAGCCGATAAAGAGAATTGCGAGCAGCACTGGTCCAAGTAAAGTGCGCTGGAAGAGATGTCCCGCAGCATTTGCGCCAATCAAATACAAGATCCACCACTGTGAAATCTCAAAGAAGTAATTTGGGTGACGTGAGAATTTAAAGAGTCCAGTTGTGAGGAAGCGATACGAAGGAGTTCCTCCAGCAGCGATTAACTTCTTCTTATTCTCTTGGAAATTCCACTGTTGTTGATCGGAGATGGTCTCACCGATAAGGAAGAGAATGAAGATCACGACAAGTACGAAATCCCAACCGTTAAAGCCAAGTGATTGATGTTCGTAAGCGGTAAGTGCTGGAAGTGAGATGAGAACCAATAAGAAGTTCTGATAGAGCACGATAAAGAAAATATTGAATAGCTGGAACTGCCACTTCTTCATGCTGGCGCGAAGTACTGGCCAGCGATAATCCTCTTCACCGGAATATCCACCTTTGCGCGCAAAGTTAAATGTCAGGCGCGCTCCCCAAGCAAAGACGATGATCGCCATAACGTTGAGTCGCACATTGTGGAAGTGCGCTCCCCTGGCGAATTCAAAGAGATAGATGACTGGGGTAATCGACCACATGCGATCTACCCAAGAGTGCTCGTTGGTCACTAGCGAGAGGATCCAGCAAGCGGCACAGACAACAGCAAATGTTAGAAGAACCAGATGGAGTGGATTCATGCCGCGATTTTAACCGAGCGGCCTAGCGATTGTCTGAAATAATGAGGCATGCGAAGCTGGGGTTATATGGCGATGCTGATATTTACGGTATTTGGCTCCTTCTGGCTCGAAATCTTTCTCAAAGTTGGTGTGCTGCGCCGTGTGAAGCGGATGGCTCTGAGTATTTTGCCTATCGCCGCGCTCTTTGTGGGATGGGATGCATACGCAATCTCTCGCCATCACTGGCACTTTGATCTCACCCAAATTTTGCGGATCTATGGACCGTTCAATATTCCACTCGAGGAATACCTCTTCTTTATCATCGTGCCCATTGCCGCCATCATGACTTTAGAGGCGGTACGAAAGCGCCGTCCTCACTGGGTTATCGGAGATGAGCGATGAGCTATACCCAGATTGCACTCATGGCTGTTGTGCTTGCTGCCATCCTTGATCTCTACCTTGTACGTACCCGCTTGCTGCTTCGCCGAGCCTTCTGGACTTCCTACGCCATCATTCTGCCCTTCCAACTTCTCACTAACTGGTGGCTCACCTCCCGCAATATCGTGATGTACGACAAGCAGGCAGTCATCGGACCGCGGTTAGCTTCAGCGCCGCTAGAAGATCTTGCCTTTGGATTCGCGCTCATCCTCGGCGTGCTTGCCCTCTGGGTCTTCTGGGGTAAGCGAGCGAATCGAGCTTCGCATGGAAATAGCACCAGTAAATAATCCGTAGAATTGTGCCATGACAGCGCGCGGGGAACTTCAGAAGGTCATCTTGTATTACGGCTTTGCGCCGTTGCCAGA
>CAITFY010000177.1 GCA_903891755.1 uncultured Actinomycetes bacterium
AATCGGAAGTGGTCACAGAAAGCCCTTCGCTAGTTCCTAAAAATCCTATATGATTTTAGGATGGCTGACAAGGGTTTTGAGAGTTCAATTCCGCTCGCCATTATCACGGGCGGAACTACCGGCATCGGCGGAGCAACTGCCCGAGAACTTTCTAAGCGGGGATACGACCTTCTTCTCGTAGGCCTTTCAGATCCCAATCAGCTCGAAGATGAACTCAACGGGAATCCAACGAAAGTTCGATTCCTAAGCGCAGACCTCTCGCAGCCGGAGAGTTCAGCCTTACACATTATTAATACAGCGGTCGAGATATTTGGCCGCATTGATCTCTTGGTTAACTGCGCAGGCGTTATCGGTCACAAGCCCGTATCGGATGTAGTGGAATCAGATTGGGACACAATCTTTGCGGTCAATTTCAAAGCTGCATTCTTTCTTGCCCAACAAGCTCATCCGCATCTAGTGGCTACTGGTGGCAACATCATCAATATCTCTTCAACTAACGCGGTGCGTCCCGCAAAACAAAATCAGCTCTATGACTCGATGAAGGCAGCGCTCAATAATCTCACTCAAGGTCTTGCGCTGGAGTTTCGAGATTCTGGCGTCCGCGTAAATGCAGTCATGCCTGGCGGCACGCGTACAGATTTAACACGGAGTTGGCTCAAGGATTATCTGGGGAGGACTCCAACTGAGCAAGATCTGGAAATCCCATCCGTTGCGGAGCCGGAGCAGATTGCAACCGTTGTCGCTGCTTTAGCGAGCAAAGATATGGCCTGGGTAAATGGAGTCACGCTCGCTACCGATGGAGGTTTTGGACTGTCTTAAGAGTCCAATCGCCCCCTAAAATGGAGTTATTGCAAGAGATCTGAAATTAGCCCTCTGACTAGGAGCACACATGGAAAACATTGATGCCTTCAATAATCACCTGCCTGTAAAGGTTCGTTTCGGTGAAGGAAAGGCGCTCCTGCTTCCAGATGTCGTTGCAGAATGTGGCGCAACAAAAGTTTTCTTGATGGTTGATGAGGGAATTGAGAAGTTCAACCCAGCAGCGAAAGCTTGCATGGATAACCTCGTAGCTACGAGCGGATTGACTGTAACTGTCTTTGAGAAGCCAGCTGGCGAACCAACAATCGATATGGTCGATGATGCCACTCGCGCATTAGTCGCATCGGGCGCTGAAGCTGTGGTTGCGCTCGGCGGAGGTTCGGTCATCGACACCGCTAAGGCTGCGCGGCTTTGTGGTCAGCTCGGAGTTACATTCCGCGAATTCCAGGCAAGCGCGCCGGTATATCCAATACCCACCGTTGCTTTGATTGCGCTACCAACCTCAGCAGGAACAGGCTCTGAAGTCTCTGGTGGTTCGGTTATCTCCGACCCAGCCGCTGGTCGTAAAGCCGGTATCGCAAACGGAAACTTACGCGCGCAGTTCGCAATTGTTGATCCAGTACTTACTTATTCCATGCCACCTTCGATGACTGCTAACACTGGGATTGATGCGCTCGCTCAAGCAATTGCCGGAATTATCGCAAAATGCAGTACGCCAATTGGGGATGCGATTGGTTATGAGGCAATTCGCATGATGACCCCAGCTCTGGTTGGTGCCTACAAAGATGGAAACAATAAGGCTGCCCGCGAAGGTATGGCAGCAGGTTCAATGATGGCTGGTCTCACCATGAATATTTCAGATTGCACCGCTGAGCATTCACTCGGCCAAGCGATCGGTGGACTAAAGCATGTGCCTCACGGACTTACCATCGGACTCGTTCTCGTCGAAACTCTTACTCGCGAAGCAAAGGTGGTTCCAGCGAAGATGGAGCGCGTTGCAGATGCGATGGGTGCGCCAGAAGATGGAAGCAAGGATGGATCACGCGCGGTGAATGCGGTTCGCAAGATTC